>JBEHYN010000005.1:0-91814 GCA_048498155.1 Pseudomonadota bacterium
AACTCGCGGCTGAAGCGCCGCTTCTCAGGGTCGGACATACATTCTCCTTACGAGAACTGTCCCCTAATTTCCCTGTCTCATTTTAGGGGTGCACTCCAGATTGATGTCACGTTGGAATTACGATGACAGCTCCCTAAGCAGGCGCGGAAATACGCGGACAGGAGCACCTGTCACACCACACTGCGACCCCTATCCGGCCAAGTCGCAACCCCGGACGCCTCGACCCTAGGGCCAAACCCTACGCTGACAGGGTTGTCCCCATCCCCACTTGACTCACCGTGAACAATTAGAGAACGGTGGCCTATGCCGCCGCCGCCCAAAGAGCCCACCCTGTCGAGCCTCATCGCTGAGGATAAGGGCCTGCGCATCTATTGCGAATGCAACGGCGTCTTGCGCATCCTCTCACCCCTGGAGGCGGTCGCCAGCTATGGCGGCAAGGTGCGTTTCTCGGAGATGCGGGCGATTATCAAAGGGCGGTGCAAATCGGACGACTGCCGCGCGCACATCGGGCCGACGGTGGAGCCCTATTGGAAGTACGAGAAGTGAGGGGGAAAGGCGGGAGAATAAAAAATTGAACCACCAAGGACACCAAGATCACCAAGGGCTTGGTGTTTCCTTGGTGTTCTTGGTGTCCTTGGTGGTTAAACAATCTTGGACCCGGCTTGCGCCGGGGGAAGCCATCTAGCTGGACCCGAAGACGCCATCCGGCGCGACCAGGTCCTGCCGCATACCCTCGCCGACGACCTTCAGGACTCCATCCGGCAACGGCCGCTGCAGGGCCTTGACCTCGTCCCACGGCGCATCGCTGAGCCACAGGTCGCGCTCGGCCTCGGTGGTGAGGATGACGGGCATGGCCTTGGCGTGGAAGGCGCCGACATCGGCGTTGGCTTCGGTGGTTAGGAAGCCGAACAGCTCGCAATCCTCCCAGCCGGTCTTGATCTTGCGCACGCAGCCCCACGGCGTCCAGACGCCGGCAAAGAAGGCCAGGGGCCGATCCTCGCTCAAGGCGAACCATATGGGCTTGAGTGAGCCGCCGACCTGATCCGGTTCGCTGAACGAGGTGAAGGGCACAAGGCAGCGGTTGTGCGGTCCCAGCCAGGGCCTCCAGTGGGCGCTGGCCGTGTTGCGGATATTGGTTGTCCCGTTGTCCGGCTCCAGCCTCAGCAGCTCGGCGAAGTCCACCGTCTGGCCCTTGGCGCGCAGCTTGTCGGCCCGCTTGGTCGCCGCGTCGAGCAGCGCCTTTTTTGATGACGGCATCCCCCAACGCAGATTGCGCATTTCGCGCGCGCCATCCTCGCCGCGCAGGATGACCGGCGCCGCATAGTCGGGGAACACGCCCGGCATGGGCGGCTGGTTATCGTTCCGATCCCGCAGCGCCCGCGCAAACTTGGCCACTTCAGCGCGGGGCCTCATGACGGCGTATAGATTGCACATGCGGCGAGGCTAGCGCGTTGTCCTTCGCCATCCTAGGCCGCGCCCCAGGGCGCCGCTAACGCAACAAGGCCGCCTCCGTTGCCGGAAGCGGCCCTGCGGATGGGATCAGACCTGCGGGAGGCGCAGGCGGGACAGACCCGATCGGTTGGCGCTCCCGGATCCGGGTGCTGGGAAGGGCCAGTCCAGGTGCGCCGAGGTCAGCTTCGCCGTAAACGCGGCAGGCGTATTTGATGTAGATCATCCCGCCGAGAACTTCATACGCCCCCGGACGAGCGCTCCTCTTTCCGGCGCAAGCCGGACCAAGATTTATTTTACCACCAAGCTCACCAAGTTCACCAAGAGCTTGGTGTTCTTGGTGAACTTGGTGGTTCAGCTTTTTAGAATTCGCTGCGCGGGCAACCGCGCGGCGCAAAATCAGGCCTTAGTAGAACACCCCGTAGATCACCTGGCGGATGCGGCCGGTGCGGCGGCTGACCAGCAGAAGATCCGGCCCGTAACGCACCCAGCGATAGCCGTAGGGCGGGCGGCCGATGCCGTAGCTGGCGTAGCTGTCGAAGAAGAACGGCGAGGTCAGGAACAGGAACGGCAACACCTGACCGGCCCCCCAGCGGCGATAGCCGTAGCCGCTCGGATAGTTGAAACCACTGCCCTGGATCTGGTTGTGTTGGCGCCCGCCATAGCTAAACGCGCCGCCACCGCCACGCGGCGCGGCGCCGCCCTGCCATTGGCGTTGAGCCTGGGGCTGACGCTGGGCCTGTGGCGCGGGCTGGGGCAAGGCCTGGGGCGCTTGGCGGGCTTGAGGGGATGGTCGCTGAGCCTGGGGCTGTCGCTGAGCTTGCGGTTGGTCATGGCCGCGATTCGACCGATCAGCTTGGCCCTGTTGGCCGTGGCCGCGATCATCCTTGGGGGCGGCCCAGGCGAGGCTGCTCGACAAAGCGGTGGCCGCCAGCAAAAGGGCGAGGATGGGTCTGTTCATGGTCGGGAGTCCTTTTGCGCCAGCAAGTCGCAGACCCGCCTGAGCTGGTAACGCGCGGCGCACGATTTGGCTCCCCCACGACCCTGCCCCTGCCCGCCGGGCCGAAGGCGTCCAAACCGCGGCGGGGCGCTGAAGACGACGCCCCCTCCTGCTCTACCGCTTGAACCGGATCACCACTTCGGCCTTGCGGCGCATGGGTTCGGCCACGCCGGGGGACGTGATCGCGCCGGCATCGCCTTCAGCCGTCACCTCGAAGCGCGGCGCGGGCAATCCCGCCTTTTGCAGGGCCGAAGCCACCGTCTCGGCGCGCTCGCGTGAAAGCTCCAGATTGGGCTGCGGCGGGCCGTGGTAATCGGCCAGTCCCACCACCTCCACCTCGCGTACGGTGCAGCGCGCGGCCTTGTGTCCCGCGTCGACGATCACGGCGCGCGCCGCGTCGGTCAGCTCGGCGGAGTTGTCGGCGAAATAGACCGACACCGCCTGATCCGCGCAGGGGTCAATGGCCAGGGGCCTCGGCATGCTCACGCACGCGGTCAGCAGCCCAGTCGCCAACATCGCGCCGGCGCACCGCGCACTCCGCCTGAAAATCCACATAGCCCTCTCCCTCGCCTGCCCGCCAGTTATGGCAACGCTTGGCGCAAGGCATGGTTCAATTCATACCCGTCAGGACTGCAGCCCAGGCCACAGCGAGAAGAGCCATGACTGACGAAACCCCCGCCGCGACCGCCCGGCGCCTGATGCGCCAGTCCGGGCGCGCGACCTTGGCCACGCGCCTGACCGATGGCGACGCGGCCTGGCCCTATGCCTCCCTGGTGCTGGTCGCCTGCGATCAGGATATCTCGCCGCTGCTGTTCATTTCCGACCTGGCCGTTCACACCAAGAACCTGATGGCCGATCCGCACGCCTCGATCCTGTTCGACGGCACGGCCGATCTGGCCAACCCGCTAACCGGGGCGCGGGTCACGCTGCTGTGCCGGGGCGAGCCGGTGGACGACGAGCGTTTGCGCGACCGGTTCGTGCGGCGCCAGCCCTCGGCGGAGGGCTACCGCACCTTCGGCGACTTCAGGCTCTGGCGTTTCATTCCCGTGCGCGGACAACTGGTGGCCGGGTTCGGCAGGATTCACTGGGTCGAGTGCGAAGCCTTGCGCCCAGACCTCAAGATCGTCGCCGCTTTAGCCGAGGCCGAAGCCGACATCCTGCTGGCGCTCAACGCCAAGCACGCAGACCTGATCGACCAGCTCGGCCGGCGCTCGGTCGATCAAGCGGGCTGGCGGCTGACGGGCGTGGACGCCGACGGCGCAGACCTGCGGGCCGAGGACAAGACCGCCAGGCTAGACTTCGCTGCGCCGGCTGCGGACTTCCAGGGGGTGCTGGATCAGTTGCAGCGGCTGGCCGGGTCGGGCGGCCCGAGCCGCTAGCGCCGCATCGCGGGCTTGGACTTGGAAGCTGATAGGGCCGCCGCGGCCCGTTCACTGCGTCGGCCGGAGTCCGCCCCGGGCGGGCCCGAGCTGGCGGCGGCTTTGCGCTTGGCTTCCAAAGCTGCGCGCAGAACGGCGGCGGGATCGGGTGGTGTCTTGGGTTCATGTTCGCTCATAACCGCCTCATAGCACGTCATGGTGACCGTCACTCCCCTTGACCCCCGCGCCTTGCCCCGCTCCAATCATTGCAAATAGGGCAAGGAAACCGAATGACCACCAAGATGCTTGGCGCCGACGCGCCGTCCACCCGCCGGGTTTTGTTCGCCGCCCTGATCGGCACGACGGTCGAATTCTACGACTTCTATATTTACGGCACCGCGGCCTCGCTGGTGTTCGGTCCCTTGTTTTTTCCCAAGGGCGACGCCAACGCCCAGCTTCTGTCGGCCTACGCCACCTTCGCCCTGGCCTTTATCGCCCGGCCGGTGGGCGGGTGGGTGTTCGGACACTTCGGCGACCGCATCGGCCGCAAGTCCACCCTTGTCGCGTCGCTATTGCTGATGGGCGCCTCGACCGTGGCGATCGGCTTCCTGCCCAGTTACGCGACGGCGGGGTGGATCGCGCCCCTGCTGCTTTGCATCCTGCGGTTCGGCCAGGGCTTTGGCCTGGGCGGTGAATGGGGCGGCGCCGCGCTTCTCGCCGTGGAAAACGCGCCGCCGGGATTTCGAGCCCGCTACGGCATGTTCCCCCAACTCGGTGCGCCCGTTGGCTTTTTGGTGGCCAACGGTCTGTTTCTTGTCCTCAATCTTCTGCTCAGCCCGGAGCAGTTTCGCGAATGGGGTTGGCGCCTGCCGTTCATCGCCAGCGTTGGTCTGGTGGGCGTGGGTCTATGGGTACGGCTGAAGCTGACCGAGACCCCGGCCTTCGCCAAGGCCATGAAGGAGGCCCCGCCCTCTCATGTGCCCCTGGCCGAGGTGTTGGTGCGCCATCCGATGCAGGTGCTGGCGGGGGTGTTCGCGGTGGTGTCGGCCTTCGCCATCTACTACGTGATCACCACCTTCGCCCTCGGTTACGGCACGGGCACCTTGCACTATTCCTATGCCGCCTTCCTCGGCGTGCAGCTCGGCGCTATCGGATTCATGGCCATTGGCGTGGTCTTGTCCTCCTGTTGGGCCGATGTCTTCCCGGCCCGCAAGGTGATGATGACCGCCGGCGCCTTGACCATCGCCATGTCCTTCCTGCTGGGGCCGATGATGGGGTCCGGTTCGCTCTTTGAGATCTGGGCCTTTCTGGCCATCGCCATGTTTGTCATCGGCTTCACCTACGGCCCTATCGGGGCATTCCTGCCGAGCCTATTCCCCGCGCGAGTGCGCTACACCGGCGCATCCATGGCCTTCAACATCGGCGGCATCGCCGGCGGAGGCCTAACCCCGTTCATCGCCCAGACCCTGGCCAAGGACGGCGGGCTGCAATGGGTCGGCTACTACCTTGCCGCGGCCGGTTTGATCAGCCTGCTGGCGGTCGTCCCGCTCAAGCCGCAACACGAATAGGACGAATCGACGCCGCGACCGCCCCTTGCTAGGCTCCGGGTGTTCCCGCCCCTCGCCGCTTCGGATCGCCTGTATTGGTTCGCCAACTTCGTTTGAAATTGAATCGGTCCGAGGGTTTTTCCCGGGAAGACCTGGTGGCGTCGTCGGCCAATCGGCACGCCCTGGCCGCGCTAGACGCATGGCCGCGCTGGCCGGGCGGGGTGTTGGCTCTGGTCGGACCCGAGGGTGTGGGCAAAAGCCATATGGCCATGTCCTGGACCAAGGCCTCGGGCGCCCATTCGGTGCCGGCCGCAGGCCCGGTGGACTTCACCGTTCTGGCCGGAGCGCCGGTGCTCTACGAGGATGCCGATCGCTACCCGACCGGCCGCGAAGAGGCGTTGTTTCACCTGATCAACATGGCGGCCCAACCGGGCGGCGGCCTACTGATTACCGCGCGCACCCCGCCATCAGCCTGGCCCGCCGCCCTGGCGGACCTGCGCTCGCGCCTGAACGCTGTGCTGGTGGCCGAGGTTGAGGAGCCCGATGACGCGATTTTGGAGAGCGTTTTAAGAAAATTTTTCCGTGAACGGAATATTCGTCCGACTGATGACTTAATCCCTTACCTTTTGCGGCGTATAGAACGCTCCGTGCCCAAGGCTCAAGAGATCGTGATCCGCCTGGACGAGGCCGCTGATGCCGAAGGTCGCGCCATTTCACGCGCCTTGGCGCGGCAAATTCTGGAAACGGAGCCGCCGACGCTCAACCTGTTCGATTGACGACTTGTCAGGATAGTTTGTGCTAGGTTTAGCTTACATATGACCGCCCCTGCCGACGACCTGACCGAAACCGCCGTTCGCTTCGCGCAAGCCGCAGCAGCAGCCGTGCCTCATGCCGAGGTTGAACCGGAGCTAATGAGCTCGCCCAATCGGTTCTTCAACCGCGAGCTGTCGTGGCTAAGCTTCAATGAGCGCGTTCTGGAGGAAAGCGAAAACCTTCGCCACCCTTTGCTGGAGCGGCTCAGGTTCCTGTCAATTTCGGGCAATAACCTGGACGAATTCTACATGGTGCGCGTCGCCGGACTTAAGGGTCAGGTGCGCGAAGGCGTGAGGGTTGTCAGCCAGGACGGACTGACCCCGGCCCAACAGTTGGAACGCGTCAACGCGGCGGCCGCTCAGATCGTCGGCGCCCAGCAACGCCAGTGGCGCAAGCTGCGGGGCGAGTTGGCCGCCGAAGGCCTGAAGGTGATCGATCCGCAGGAAGCGACCGCCAGCGAGCGAGTTTGGCTCGAAGAGGTGTTTCTCAGCCAACTGTTCCCCATCCTGACTCCCCTAGCCATCGACCCGGCGCACCCCTTCCCGTTCATTCCAAACCTCGCCTTCTGCATGGCGTTGAAAATGAAGCGCAAGGGCGACGGCAAGTCGTTCTACGCCTTAACGCCCGTACCCACCCAGGTGGCGCGGTTCTGGGAGCTGCCTAACAGCGAGCCGCGGCGCGGCGCAAAGCCCAAGCGCCGGTTTTTGGCGTTGGAGGGGCTGCTGTCGCTGTTCCTGGATCATCTATTTCCCGGCTGCGACATCGAGGCCCGCGGTGTGTTCCGCCTGCTGCGCGACAGCGACGTGGAAATCGAGGAAGAGGCCGAAGACCTGGTGCGCGAGTTCGAGCTCATGCTCAAACAGCGGCGTCTGGGTTCGGTCGTGCGGGTCAAGGTCGAGGCCGCCATGCCGGCCGAACTGCGCGAGTTCATCCTGCACAGTCTGCATGCCGAGCCGCAGGACGTGATTCTGGTCGATGGCCTTTTGGGCATGGGCCAATTGGACGAACTGATCCCGTCCGATCGCTCCGAACTCAAATTCAAGGCCTTCGAGGCGCGTTTTCCCGAACGAATCCGGGACCACGGCGGGGATTGCTTCGCCGCTATCCGCGAAAAGGACATTCTGGTCCACCACCCGTTCGAGAGCTTCGACGTGGTGGTCCAGTTCCTGCGCCAAGCCGCGCGCGACCCCAATGTCGTAGCGATCAAGCAGACGCTCTATCGTACGTCCAAGGACAGCCCCATCGTCGCAGCCCTGATCGAGGCGGCCGACAACGGCAAGAACGTCACGGCCCTGGTGGAGATCAAGGCCCGATTTGACGAGGCGGCCAACCTGAAGTGGGCGCGCGATCTGGAGCGTGCGGGGGTGCACGTTGTGTTCGGCTTCGTGGAGTACAAGACCCACGCCAAGCTGTCTTTGATCGTGCGGCGCGAGGCCGACGCCCTACGCACCTATTGCCACTTCGGAACGGGCAACTATCACCCGGTCACGGCCAAGATTTACACGGATCTGTCGCTGTTCACCTGCGATCCGGCGCTCGGCCGTGACTGCGGCCGGCTGTTCAATTTCATAACCGGCTACGCGCGGCCCGAACGACTGGAGCGGCTTTCGTTCTCGCCGATCACATTGAAGGCGGATCTGCTCAACCTGATCAGCGCCGAGATCGAGAACGTCAAGGCAGGCAAGCCGGGCGCCATCTGGGCCAAGCTCAACGCCCTGGTCGATCCGGTGATCATCGACGCCCTCTACCGCGCCAGCCAGGCCGGCGTGTCGATCGATCTGGTGATCCGCGGCATCTGCTGCCTGCGGCCGGGCGTGCCTGGCCTGTCGGACAATATCCGCGTCAAAAGCATCGTCGGACGTTTCCTGGAGCACGCCCGTATTGTCGCCTTCGCCAATGGCGCGGAGATGCCGGGACCCCAAGCACGGGTGTACATCTCTTCAGCCGACTGGATGCCGCGCAACCTTGATCGCCGGGTTGAATCCCTCGTGCCGATCGAGAACCCCACTGTGCATCAACAGGTGTTGCAGCAAATCATGGTGGCGAACCTCAACGACGAAGCGCAGAGCTGGAGCTTGGACGGCGACGGCGGCTATCACCGCGACCCGGCATGGCTGAGCCACAAGGCCTTTTCGGCCCACGAATACTTCATGACGAATCCCAGCCTTTCGGGCCGAGGCCACAAGGTGCGCGATCTGCCGCGGGCGTTTGAGCGCGTCGGCGCAAGGCGCTGATCTTTTTAGCTTCGCCCAATGGCCTCGAAGCAGCTAAAGGGGCGGTTCGGAGCAGGATGCGTAAGCCGGTCGCCGGATTTCGCTCAGACCCCGCTCAAGGATCATGGATTCACGAAAGAGAACGTGATGGCCGCCGACGCCGGCATCCACTTTCGGCCATCGCGTTCCGCCGCAGCCTTCGACGCCGCCGTGCTCGATGTCGGCTCAAACTCCGTTCGCCTGGTCATCTACCGGATCGAAGGCAGGGCGATTTGGACCTTGTTCAACGAGAAGGTGCTGGCCGGCTTAGGGCGCGATGTGCCCAAGGGCGGCGGGCTGTCGCCTGCGGGCGTGGCGGCGGCCATGGCGGCCCTGCGACGTTTCCGCGCCGTGCTTGAAGCGGTCAAACCCGCCGCGACCCACGCGGTAGCCACCGCCGCAGTGCGCGACGCCCCCGACGGGCGCGATTTTGTCGCGCGCGTGCGCGATCAGACCGGCATCGATCTGAAGGTTTTGACCGGCGAGCAAGAGGCGCGCTACGCCGCCTTGGGCGTGTCGGCCGGCATGCCGTCGGCTCAGGGCGTCGCGGGCGACCTGGGCGGATCAAGCCTGGAACTGGTTCGCCTGGACCAGGGCCGGCCCGGCCCCGGCGTGACATTGCCGCTGGGACCCTTCGCCCTGGGGCTGGGTAAGCCCTTCGACGCCAACTCGGTCCACAAAGAAGTCGAGCGTCGCCTGGCCAAGCTCGAGGGCTTCGGCGCGCCCACCTTCTATGCCGTTGGCGGCGCTTGGCGCAGCCTGGCTCTGCTGCATATGCGCATGGCCGACTATCCGTTGGAGATTCTCCAGCAGTACGAGATCAGCGCAGGCGAAGCGCTGGACGCCTGCCGCTTCGCCGCGCGGCAATCGCGCAACTCCTTGGAGCGCATTGAGGGTCTGTCCAAAAAGCGGGTGGAGGCCCTACCCTTCGCCGCTGTGGTGATGGAGGCCTTGATCGAGCGGCTGGACCTGGAACGTGTGTGCATCTCCAGCTACGGCCTGCGCGAAGGCCTGGTGTTTGACGCCATGACACCTGAATTGCAGATGCACGATCCCCTGATCGAGGGATGCGCGGCGCTCGGCGCGCGCCAGGAGATCGCCGAGGATCTTGGTCGGGCCCTGGACGCTTGGCTGCAGCCCGCTCTGTCGACCCTACCGCCCTTGTTCGGCCCCGGCCGCGATCCCGTGCTCACGGCCGCCGCCTGCCGCCTGGCCGACCTCGGGTCGCGCCTGCACCCCGACCACCGGGCCGACCTGGTGTTCGAACAGGTGTTGCGCGCTCCTATCGCCGGTATGAACCACGCCGAGCGTGCTTTTTTAGCCTTGGCTCTGTTCGCCCGGCACACCGCCTCATCCAATGTTCCCGAACCGCGCATCATGGGCCGCCTGCTGAGCCTAGAGCGCCAGCAGCGCGCCCGCGCCGTCGGCGCAGCCATGCGCCTGGGCTGTGATCTATCGGGCCGCAGTGCGGCCTTGTTGGCCAAATCGAGCCTGACATTCGAACCGACCATGGTGCGCGTGCACGCCGCGCCCGAAGCCGCCGACCTGCTGCTAGGCGAACAGACTGGCCGGCGCGCCGCCACCCTTGCGGCGCTTCTTGAGCGTGAGGTTCGGTTGTCGGCGGAATGAGCAAGGGGATGTCATGCGTCAGAAGCGTTTAGGCCGCAGCGGCATCATGGTGTCCGACATATGCATGGGCACCATGACCTTCGGCGCCCAGACCGACGAAGCCATGACACACCGCATTCTCGACAGATGCTTCGATGCCGGGATCACCTTCTACGACACCGCGGAAAACTACCCCGTGCCTCCCCGCTTTGACTACGCCGGGCGCACCGAGGAGTTCGTCGGACGCTGGCTGAAGACCAAGGACCGCGACGCGATCATCCTCGCTAGCAAGGTCAGCGGTCCCAGCCACGGCTGGATCAAGGGCGTCCAGCGCGCGGGCATGACGGCGCTGGACCGGCACAATATCGTCCGCGGGATCGAGGCAAGCCTCAAGCGCCTGCAGACCGACTACCTCGACCTGTACCAGACCCATTGGCCAGATCATGGAACCGGCTATGAAGAAACCCTGCGCGCGCTGGACGACCTGATCCAGGAGGGAAAGGTGCGGGTGATCGGCTGCTCCAACGAAACGGCATGGGGCCTGACCAAGTCCATCGCGGTGGCCGAGCGCGAGAGAACTGCCCGCTATCAGACGATCCAGAACAACTTCAGCCTGAACAATCGCCGGTTTGAGGACGAACTGGCGCAGGCCTGCCGCCAGGAAGGGGTGAGCCTCCTGCCCTATTCGCCCTTGGGCGGCGGAGTGCTGACCGGCAAGTACCAGGACGGGGCGAGGCCCGAGGGCGCGCGGTTTTCCAACTACATCGCCATGGGTGGACGGCAGGAATTGATGGCCCGTCGCTTCGTCAACGACCAGACCCTGGCCTCGACTGCGCGCTTCATGCAGATCGCCCAGGACGCAGGTCTGTCCGTGACGACTCTCGCCACGGCCTGGAGCAAGCAGCACGACTTCGTCGCCTCCACCATCGTCGGGGCGACTCATGAGGAACAGCTGGCGGACATATTCGCCGCCGCTGATGTGACGCTGGATCAGGACGTGCTCGACGCGATCGACGTGGTGTCAAAAGCAATCAAATACCCGATGGGCTGATTACGCCCTTGGCTTCAGCATCCAGCCGAACAGGCCCGCCGCCAAAACGGCGCCCATGCACTGCGCAAGGATGAACTGGGGGGCGGACGCCGGCGCGATCCCGGCGAAGGTGTTGCTGAGCGACCGCGCCACCGTCACCGCCGGGTTGGCGAACGACGTCGAGGCGGTGAACCAATAGGCCGAGGTGATGTAGAGCCCCACCAGCATGGGCGTAGCGTCAGGGCGAAACTTCAGGGCGCCGAGAATGGTCCCGATCAGGCCGAACGTAGCGACAGCCTCCGACAAGCCTTGGGCAGGCCCATCGCGCAGTTTGGCGGATATCTGCAGCACCGGTTCAGCGAACATCATGTGCGCCAGCCAGACGCCAAGCACTGCGCCGAGCGTCTGAACCAGGACGTAGGCGCCGGCCTCCCGCCAGTCCAATTCGCGTCGCAGGGCGAACACAAGGGTCACAGCCGGATTGAAGTGCGCGCCCGACAAAGGGCCAAAAATGCTGATCAGCACCACCAGCCCCGCGCCGGTGGCCAAGGTGTTGCCCAGCAGGGCGACGGCCGTGTTCCCGCCCGCCAACCGCTCGCCCATGATGCCGGAGCCGATCACAATGGCGAGCAGGAGGGCCGTTCCCAGCCCTTCGGCGATCAGCCGCTTGGATAGCCCATAATCATCCAGCGGCGGCTCAAGACTGGCCTGCCCGCTCATGCCCGCTCCGGAGCGTCGTGCGTCTGCCCGATCTCGTCCATGCGGCGCTTGATCGACAGGCTGTCGAGCTTGGCGATGGGCAGGGCCAGGAACAGCCCGATCCGGTTGGACATCTGTCGATAGGCCTCGGCGAAGGCCAGGCTGACCTCACTCGCCGAACCCTCGACGGCGGCAGGGTCGGCAATGCCCCAGTGCGCTCGCACCGGCTTACCGGGCCAGATCGGGCAGACCTCGCCGGCGGCGTTGTCGCAGACGGTGACAATGAAATCCAAGTGCGGGGCGCCTTGAGCGTCGAACTCGTCCCACGATTTTGAACGCAAGCCTTCCAGCGGGTAGTTCAGGCTTTGCAACAGTTTCAACGCCTGAGGATGCACCTCGCCCTTGGGGTGAGAGCCCGCAGACCAGGCCTTGAAACGCCCGGCGCCCGCCCGGTTCATGATCGCCTCGGCCAAGATCGAGCGCGCCGAATTGCCGGTGCACAGGAACAGGATGTTGTAGGGCGTCGGCCTCATGCGTTCGTCTTTCCGGCGGAAGGTTCGCAGCAGGCGGACCGCGCGAGGATGCTCGTGAGGGGCGCACACACCTGCGGCGAGCCGTTGCAGCAGTCCTCCATCAGAAAGCCCAGCAGCTCACTCATCCGCTCATAGCGGGCGGTGTAGATGATCGAACGGCCGTCACGCCGCGCCGCGACCATACCGGCGTGGGAAAGCACCGTGAGGCTGTTGGACAAGGTATTGGGCGCAACGCCCACCTTCCGCGCGAGCGCCCCTGCGGGCAGGCCGTCCAGCCCGGCTTGGACCAGCATGCGAAAGATCGCCAGCCGCCCCTCGTGGGCCAGGGCGGACAGAGCGGATATGGCGCTAATCGATTCCATACTTCATGGATACATGAATTATCGAGATAGGAAAAGAGCGTCGTCTCTACCGAGCCTTTGACCGAGAAATAGATAAGGAAATTAAGCGCCTACCCCTTCAATCGTCATCCTAGGCCTTGTGCCTAGGATCCAAGGTTCAGCCGTCCTGCGCTTTCCGGATTGCGGTATCGATGCGGGCGCCTGGACCCTAGGCACAAGGCCTAGGGTGACGGTAACTTGCTCTCCGCTCAGTCCTTCGCCGCCCGCCGCACTTCCACAGCCCGCACGCGGCCGCCGTCGAACACCAGGGCGATCTCGCCGCGCTTGAGCTTCAGGGCGTCCGCGCCGAAAGCATCCAGGCGCCAGCCCTGTAGGGCCGGGGTTTCGGCCTCATCATCGCTGGCGATTTTTTCCAGATCGGCCACGGTGGCGATCAGCTTGGACGCAACGCCCGCGTCCTCGGACCGCGCCTTGAGCAGCACCTTAAGCAATTCGACCACCGCACCGTTAGGCGGCCCGCCGTTGGCCTTGGGCTTGTCAAGCACCGGGGCATAGTCGTCGGGCGCCGCCAGGGCGCTTTTGACCGCTTCCAGCAGGTCCGGCCCAAAGCGGGACGTGGCGAATCCCTTGGGCACCGAACGCAGGCGGTTCAGGGCTTCGGCGTCCGTCGGCGCCTGGGTGGCCACCTCGTCGATGGCCTCGTCCTTGAGGATGCGGCCGCGCGGCTGGTCGCGCGTCTGGGCGGTGCGTTCGCGCCAGGCGGCCACCGACTTGAACACCGCCAGGTACTTGGGCGCGTGCTTGCGGGGCTTCAGCCGCCGCCAGGCGTTCTCGGGATTGACGTCATAGTTGGCCGGATCGGCCAGGGCCTGCATCTCGCTGGCGACCCAGGCCAGTCGCCCTTCGGCTTCGAGCCGTTCGCGCAGGATGGGATAGAGCTTGGCCAGATAGGTCACATCGGCCACCGCATAGTCGAATTGCGCCTGGGTCAGGGGCCGGCGCGCCCAGTCGGTGAAGCGGCTGGATTTATCCAACTCGACCTTGAGCATCTGACGCACCAGGGCGTCATAGGCCACTTGCTCGCCGAAACCCGCCGCCATGGCCGCGATCTGGGTGTCGAACAGAGGCGTGGGCATCACGCCCAGATTGAAGAAGATTTCCAGGTCCTGGCGGGCGGCGTGGAACACCTTCTCCACCTTGGGATTGGCCAGGACGTCGAGGAACGGCTTGAGGTCCAATCCCTCGGCCAATGGGTCGATGGCGGCCTCGATATCGGGCCCGCCGGCCTGGATCAGACACAGCTTGGGCCAATAGGTGGTCTCGCGCATAAACTCGGTATCGACCGCCACAAAAGGCTGGCGATGCAATTGTTCGCAGAATGCGGCGAGGTCCGCTGTGGCGGTGATCAAAGTCATCGGTTAGCTATAGCCCGCCGACGCGCGGTTTAGGCAAGAGCTTATGCGCGCTTTGCGGCCAAGCGTGTGCGTGGAGCAGTCATGACCGATCGGCCAAACGGCCTCACCTATGCCCAAGCGGGCGTGGACATCGACGCGGGCGAGGCCCTGGTCGAGGCGATCAAACCCTTGGCCAAGGCCACGCGGCGGCCGGGTGCGGACGCCTCGCTGGGCGGATTTGGCGCCCTGTTCGATCTGAAAGCGGCGGGCTTTATCGATCCCCTGCTGGTCTCCACCACCGACGGCGTAGGCACCAAGCTGAAGATCGCCATCGAATCGGGCCGCCACGACACCGTGGGCATCGACCTGGTGGCCATGTGCGTGAACGACCTTTTGGCGCAGGGCGCCGAGCCCCTGCTGTTCCTCGACTATTTCGCCACCGGCAAGCTGGATGTGGAAACCGCCAAGCGGGTGGTGGCCGGCATCGCCGAGGGTTGCCGCCAGGCAGGCGCGGCCCTGGTCGGCGGAGAGACCGCCGAAATGCCCGGCATGTACGGCCAGGGCGACTATGACCTCGCCGGCTTTTCGGTCGGCGCGGTGGAACGCGGGGCGGTGCTGCCGCGCCTGGACAACCAGAAGCCGGGCGATGTCCTGATCGGCGTCGGCTCCTCAGGTCCACATTCCAACGGCTATTCCCTCATCCGCCGCATCGTCGAACGCTCCGGCCTGGACTGGGACGCCCCTGCCCCCTTCGCGGCCGGGCAAAGCCTGGGCGAGGCCCTGATGGCGCCCACCCGCATCTATGTGAAAAGCATCCTGCCCCTGATGAAGTCCGGCCTGATCAAGGGCGGCGCCCACATCACCGGCGGCGGCCTGATCGAAAACCCGCCCCGCTGCATCGCCAAGGGCCTGGTCCCTCGCTTCGATTGGAACGCCTGGCCCTTGCCGGACGTGTTTGCCTGGCTGCAGCAGACCGGCGGCGTGTCCGACCACGAACTGCGCCGCACCTTCAATTGTGGGGTGGGCTTCATGCTGATCGTCAAGGCCGTCGACGCCGAGCCGGTTCTGGCGTCGCTACTGAACGCGGGCGAAAACGCCTTCGTCTGCGGGGAGCTCGCAGCGGCGTGAGCGGGCGCGTACGAGTCGGGGTGCTGATTTCCGGCCGAGGCTCCAACATGATGGCCTTGGTGCAGGCCGCCAAAGACGCGGCCTATCCCGCTGAAATCGCCCTTGTGCTGTCCAACAAAGCCGATGCGCCTGGCCTCGCCTGGGCTGAAGGCCAAGGCGTTCCGGTCCTCTCCATAGAATCCAAGCCGTTCGGGCCAGATCGCGAGGCCCACGAGCGGGCGATGGACGCGGCCCTGCGCACCGCAGGGGTTCAGGTAGTGGCATTGGCCGGCTATATGCGCGTGCTGACGCCTTGGTTCGTGAACGCCTGGGCCTGCCGGATGATCAACATCCACCCCAGCCTCCTGCCCGCCTACCCCGGCCTACACACCCACGCCCGCGCCATCGCCGCCGGCGATGCGGAAGCCGGCTGCACGGTGCATCTGGTCACCGAGGGCGTGGACGACGGGCCGGTGTTGGGCCAGGCGCGCGTAGCGGTACTGCCGGGCGATGATGAGGATAGCTTGGCTGCACGGGTGCTGGAGGTGGAGCACAGGCTCTACCCGCAGGTGCTCGCAGATTTTTGCAGGGGGCTCTGAACACCCAACCAGCTTATCCCCGCGGACGCGCGGCCCAGGCTTGGCGCTGCGGCGGCGATTTGCGGGAATCCGGCGTTGACTTCCAGCCAAATTTCGGCGGCATTTGGGCTGATGGCCGCCCCCCCCGATGGACCCTTCAATGAGCAATGTACACGACGATGTCGCGGAAGGCTTACGGCTGATATTTGAGGGGATACGTCATCTCCAAGATCGGTGCGGGACCCGACACAAGTTCACAATAGATGGCCGACTTGTCGGAGATATTGGGGAGTTGGTGGCGGAACGAGAATTCGAAATTCGGCTCGATGAGGTGAGCCGCGCCGACCACGATGCAGTCACCGAACGGACCAGGCAAAAAGTACAAATCAAAGCTGGCTTCAAAGACAGCTTAACTTTCAGGAGAGTGCCTTGCTTTACGTCGGATTACGGCTAAGCGAGGACGGTTCTCATGAAGTCATCTACAACGGGCCGGGTGAAATCATCGCTGCGAAAATCGGGCATCGGACAGGGTTCGGCGACACCCTCCTGTCTGTTCCAATGCGCCTTTTGCGGGAGCTCAATGAGACCGTACCGCCACATCTGAGGGTCCCGCCTCGGAAAGTTCGGTCCTACAAATAAGCTTTTGGGGTTGGCATTTGACGCTAACTTCAACTTTGCTCGCTCAAAAGCCCGTTGATCCCAACGTCTGCCAAGCGGAGTGCGCCGACCTCATAAAAAGCCTGAGTCCCCGCATGCGTGCGGACGAGCAGTTTACGGGGAGCCAAAGCGCCGTCGCGCTTAAGTCACGCTGCGCTTGATCGGGCGCTCGTCAGGTCGCCGCGTCCGGCCAGAATGCCCGCGATCGATACATCTTCGTCCAAACCATCCCAGTGCAGGCCGCCGGCGCTGAGCGTCACTTGGTCCCGTTCGGCCGGAGAACCGTGCAGCAAGCGCGGAAACCAAGCCAGCGGCACACCCAGGGTGCGGCCATCGTCGAGTTCGACCCACATGGAGTCTTCGTCGAAGCGCACGCTGACTGGTCTAGCCGAAGTGGTCATTCCAAGCCTCTTCGATCTGGGCGCGTCGGTCTTCCACCGTCTTTAGTAGACTCGCCAACACCCGAGCGTTGAAGCCTCGATTATAAGCGACGGAAGGCGCCGGATACAGCCAGAACTTTGCCTCGTCTCCGCCACGCATCACATGGACATGACAAGGTTCGCGAGGATCGCCCTCGTTCGAGTAGAAGAAGTACCGGAAGCCGCTATCGCGAAAGATGACCGGCATGACCAGCACTCCATCTCGCTAGCAGCACCTTAGGCTATTCACCCGACAATCTGATCCGGCGTGAAGAACTGCACGATCTCCAGCGCCGCGTTTTCGGCGCTATCTGACCCGTGCACCGAGTTCTCGCCCACGGAAACCGCGTAGAGCTTGCGGATCGTGCCGTCCGCCGCGTTGGCCGGGTTGGTCGCGCCCATCACTTCGCGGTAGCGGGCAACGGCATTGTCGCCTTCCAGCACCTGCACCACCACCGGGCCGGAGGTCATGAAGTGCACCAGTTCGCCGAAGAACGGACGCTCCTTGTGGATCTCGTAGAACTTTTCCGCCTGGGCGCGGGTCATCTTGATGCGGCGCTGGCCGACGATGCGCAGGCCGGCGTCCTCGATCACGGCGTTGACCTTGCCGGTCAGGTTCCGCTGGGTCGCGTCGGGCTTGATGATGGAGAAGGTGCGCTCGGCCATAGGGAAGTCCGCTTTTCGGTCACTGTTATGAGAGGCGCGGCTTATAGCCGCCGATCCGGCGATAGCCAAGCCAGGGCCGGCACATTCTGAAAAGGTTCACGCCTGGGCTTGTCCTGCACCGCCTTTTCAGGCCACAGGCGGGACCGCATGCTGCAAATCACCGATCTGACCTTCGACGCCTGGGGACGCCGCTTCTTTGAGGGGGCCAGCGTCACTGTGCCT
Organism: Pseudomonadota bacterium; assembly: GCA_048498155.1. Lineage (GTDB taxonomy): Bacteria > Pseudomonadota > Alphaproteobacteria > Caulobacterales > Caulobacteraceae > BOG-938. The sequence goes on from JBEHYN010000005.1 coordinate 17,674, forward strand.
ACCGGGGCCAAGGTGGGGCTGGTCGGCCGCAACGGCACGGGCAAGTCGACCCTGTTCAAGATCATCCTGGGCGAACTTCACACCACCAGCGGCGATATCGCCGTGCCCAAGGGCCACCGGATCGCCACGGTGGACCAGGAAGCCGCCGCTTCGCCGGTCAGTCTGCTCGACACGGTGCTGGCGGCCGATTGGGAGCGGGACGCCCTGCTCAAGGAGCTGGAGCACGCCGCGCCTGAACGGGTGGGCGACATTCACGGGCGATTGATTGAGATCGGCGCGGACCGCGCCCCTTCGCGCGCGGCTGAAATCCTCAGCGGCCTGGGCTTTTCCAACGACGATCTGGTCCGTCCCATGGCCGAGTTCTCCGGCGGCTGGCGCATGCGGGTGGCCCTGGCCTCGGCCCTGTTCGCCGAGCCTGACCTGCTGCTGCTGGATGAGCCGACCAACTATCTGGACCTGGAAGGCGCCCTGTGGCTGGAAGCCCGGCTCAAGCGCTATCCGCGCACCGCCATCGTTATCAGCCACGACCGCGAACTGCTCAACAACTCGGTGGACTCCATCCTGCACGTTAGCGAAGGCAAGCTGGACTATTACACCGGCGGCTACGACGACTTCGAGCGCATGCGGGCCGAGAAGATGCGGCTGAACGCCTCGGCCAGGGTCAAGCAGGAGGCCGAGCGCGCTCACCTGCAGGCCTTTGTCGACCGCTTCCGCGCCAAGGCCTCCAAGGCCGCCCAGGCCCAGTCGCGCCTCAAGCGTCTGCAGAAGCTGCCGCCCATCGCCGCCATCGGCCGCGAGCATGTGCAGGGCTTTACCCTGCCCTCGCCCGAACGCCCCCTGGCCCCGCCCCTGATCCGGCTGGAAGGCGTCAGCGTCGGCTATGACGACCGGACCATCCTCAAAGACCTGACCCTGCGTCTGGATATTGACGACCGCATCGGGCTGTTGGGCGTCAACGGCGCAGGCAAATCCACCTTCGCCAAGCTGATCGCCGGGGCGCTGACCAAGCAGTCCGGCGCCATGCACCGCGATGGACGGCTGAAAGTCGGTTGGTTCCACCAGCACCAGATCGAAGCCCTGGAGCCCATGGATACCCCGCTGGACCTGATGCGGCAGACCCTGCCGGAGGCGACCGAGGCCAGCCGCCGCGCGCGCCTGGCGCAATACGGCCTGGGGGCGACCAAGGCCGAGACCATGCATAAGGACCTGTCCGGGGGCGAGCGCGCTCGGCTGTTGCTCAATCTGGTCGCCGCCCAGGCCCCGCACCTGCTGATCTTGGACGAGCCCACCAACCACCTGGACATCGACAGCCGACGCGCCCTGTTGGACGCCCTGAACGACTATGAGGGCGCCGTGGTGCTGATCACCCACGACAGGTCGCTGATGGAGCTGGTGGCGGACCGCCTGTGGCTGGCCTCTGACGGTTCGATCAAGCCCTTCGACGGCGACATGGACGACTACGCCAAGTTCGTGCTGAATCGCGCGCGCCAGGCTTCGCGCGTTGATAAGACCGCGCCGACCGCCCAGTCGAAGGACGCGCGAAAGGCCGCTGCGGCGGCGGCCCGGGCCCAACTAGCGCCGCTCAAGAAAGACCTCGACGCGATGGAGGCCAAGGTGGCCCGTCTCACCAAACAGTTGGCCGAGATCGACTCGGCCCTGGCCGATCCCAAGCTGTTCAAGCGGCCCAATGAGCTGGCGCAGTTGGGCAGGGACCGGACGCGCAACCGGGAAAACCTGGAGAAGGCCGAAGGCGAATGGCTGGAGCTTGCGGAGCGTTATGAGGCCGCCAAAACCCTTATTTAGATCAAGGCTAAATTAGCCGCACTTCACGTCCTTAACCAAGCCCGTTTGCGAGTCGATCACAATGTTCAAGCGGGTCGGATCGTAGTCCTGGGTGACCATACAGGTGGTGCAATAGACCCGCCGGCGCGACGGATCGACCGGCACGGGAATCTCGGAACGCGGCTTGCCGATGAGATAGGCCAACTCGGAGGCCCCGCATTGGTCGGCGTCAGGCGACGGCGCAGTGGAGGCCGGCGCCGTGTCGGCCGAATGTGCCGCCAGGATTCCGGTAAGGCCAAAGGCCAGACCGGCGATCACCAAGGCCCGGGCATTCATCCCTGCTTCTCCCACCCGCCGTTGGCGCCTTGCCGCCAATAGGACAGTGCTGCGCCAACCGCCTTCAGCGCCGACCACTGAGTGCGCGCCAAGGCGAGTTGATCGTCGTCCTTGCCGTCGAACAGCACCAGGCAGCGGCTGTAGTCCTCAAGGCCGCCAGGCTCGGCCCCATCGATCAGAAACAGGGCCTGTGCGGCGTTGGTGTTGTGCGCCTGGGTGGTCAGCAGGATCGGCTGGCGCGCGGCGTCTGGTTCGCCCTCCACGCCATGCGGCAGAAAGCTGTCGTCGCGATAGCTCCACAGCCAACTGTCCAGGTGCTCCAGTCGCTCGCCGGAACCCGCCCTGACCAACGCCCGCCAGCCCTTGGCCAGCGTCTTGCCCAGCAGTTCCGGCAAGGCCTGGTCGAGGCTGGTGCGTTCCAGATGGTAGAACCAGACCTCGCACCCTGTCTCGGCCATGACTCAGTCCTCGTAGTGATCGGCGACCAGGCGGTTGAGCAGACGCACGCCAAACCCGCTGGCCCCGTCAGGCACCGTGGGATTAGTCGACGGCTTTTTCCAGGCGGTGGACGCGATGTCCAGGTGGGCCCAAGGCAGCCCGTTGACGAACCTCTGGATGAACAGAGCTGCGGTAATGGATCCGGCCGGACGGCCGCCGACATTTTTCATATCCGCCGCGGGACTTTCGATCTGCTTCTCATATTGCGGCGGCAGGGGAAGGCGCCAAAGCTGTTCAGCCTCCGCCTTGCCCGCCTCGGTCAAGGCTTGCGCCAAGGCGTCGTCGTTGCTGAACAGGCCCGCGTAGTCGTGGCCCAGGGCGATGATCACGGCGCCGGTGAGCGTGGCCAGATCGACCATGAATTTCGGCTCAAAGCGCTGCTGACAATACCAGAGCGCGTCCGCCAGAACGAGGCGGCCTTCCGCATCGGTGTTGATCACCTCAATGGTCTGGCCGGACATGGAGGTGACGATGTCGCCGGGCCGTTGTGCATTGCCGTCCGGCATGTTTTCAACAAGTCCGAGGATGCCCACCGCGTTGACCTTGGCCTTGCGCCCGGCCAAGGCGTGCATCAGCCCCGCAACCGCGCCGGCGCCGCCCATGTCCCACTTCATGTCCTCCATGCCGTCGGCGGGTTTGATCGAGATGCCCCCCGAGTCGAAGCACACGCCCTTGCCGACGAAGGCCACCGGCTTAGTGGTCGGATCGGCGGCGCCTTTCCATTGCATGATCGCCATGCGCCCCGGTCGGGCGCTGCCTTGGGCCACGCCCAGCAAAGCGCCCATGCCCAAGGCCCGCATCTGCACTTCGTCGAGCACCTCGACTTCCAGGCCTAGGGACTCCAAGGCTTTGACACGAGTGGCAAATTCCTCCGGGTAGAGAATATTAGCGGGCTCAGACACCAGGTCGCGGGTGAAGGCCACGGCGTCCGCCACCGCAGCCAAGGGCAGGAAGGCCGCCAAGGCGGCGTCCACATCCGTGCAAACCACCCGGGCGGCATGCACCGAAGGTTTCTTCTCGGGCTTTTCACGGGTCAGATATTTATCGAACCGATAGGCGGCCAAACGCACCCCGAAGGCGGCTTGGGCGCTTTGTTGGGGCGAAAGCCCGGAGAACCGCAATTCCACAAGCGTCGCGCCGGAGGACTTGGCTGCCTTGAACGCCTCGGCCCCGGCCGTTTCGGCGCCTTGAGCATCAAAAGCGTCTTTCGGGCCTGCCCCGATTAACAGCACCAGGGTTGCATGCATGCCGGAGGGTGCGAGCAGTTCGGCCGATTGGCCCTTGGCGCCGCGAAAGCGTCCGGCCAACACCCGCGATACCGCGCCGCCGGTGGTCTGATCGAGCGCCTCGGCGGCGACCGACAGCACCGCGCCCTCGAACACCAGCACCGCCACGGCCGACAGAGGCGCGCCTTCAACCGCGCCGGGTCCTACGAATTCGATTTGCATGCTCAGATCGCTCTCTTTGACTTGACGTTCGCAGGCCTAACCCGCTTCGGTGTTCAGCTAGCACTGGCCTAGTGGGTTTGTTCAAGCAAGCGGTTGTCGCGGCCCGATGGGGACGTGTAGAAGATGGCTCGCCCGGGTGGGGCCTGCAACGCCGACTTAGCGGCCCCGATGAAGCTGATAGACAGATATCTTTTCCGCCAACTGCTGGGACCGACGTTGCTGGCGACGCTGGCGCTATCGGGCGTAGCCGTGCTCAGCCAAAGCCTGAGCGCGCTGGATCTGATCGTGCATCAGGGACAGAGCGCGATAGTGTTCTTGAAAATCACGCTCTTGGGCGTGCCGGCGCTGATCTCCATGGTTTTGCCCATCGCCATCTTCGTGGCCGCCCTAGTGGCGCTAAACCGCCTGCATACCGAGCAGGAGATCGTGGTCTGCTTCGCCGGCGGCATGAGCCGTTGGCGGGTGATCTCGCCCGCCCTGCGCCTGGCCAGCTTGGCCGCTCTAATCGCCTTGGTGATCAACCTGTGGATTCAGCCACCGTGTGCACGCGACATGCGCGAGGAGCTGCAGAAGATACGCATGGACTTGGTCGCCTCGCTCGTGAAGGAAGGTCAATTTACTCAACCTTCCAAGGGCTTGACCGTCTACGCCCGACGTTTGATCGGTCCGGGGCGTCTGCAGAGCCTGTTTATCGATCAGGAAACCGCCAACGGCGATTCCAACACCTTCAACGCCGAGGAAGGGGAGGTCGTGCAGCGCAACGGCTCGCCGGTGTTGATCATGCGCCACGGATCGCGGCAGTCGTTGAACCGCGCGGGCGCCCTTAACTTTTTGGCTTTCGACGAAAATGTATTCGACCTTTCGCCCTTCCTGCCGGCGCCCGAGCCCGTGCACTACAAAACCAGCGACCGATATCTGCATGAGCTGTTTTTTCCTGATCTCAGCCAGTCGTGGGAGCGCAACAACCGCCTGAAGCTCTACGCGGAAGGCCACTCCCGCCTCTCCTCGCCCCTCTACAACTTCGCCATGGTGTGCCTCGCGCTGGCGGCGGTGCTGGGGGGCGGGTTCAGCCGCCTGGGTTACGGGCGGCGTATCGCGATCGCGGGGGCCGCCGCCGCCGCGACACGGATTGTGGGGGTGGGAATCCAGGCGATCTGCGACGACAATATTTGGTTCAACGTCCTGCAGTACGCGGCGCCCGCAGCCGTGGCCTTATGGGCGCTTACCATCGTGTTCACGCAACAGAAGCCGCTGGCGCGGTGCTCCGCCGCCGCCTTCGCTCAGTCTTCGCTGGGAACAGCCGGATGAGTACATGGCGGGTTGAACGATACATCCTGTCCAAGGCCTTGAACGCCCTTCTGGTGGCGTTTGCGGTGATTGCGGCCGTCGAGATGCTGGTGGGTTTCGTGGCCATTTCACGGGATGTCGGGGCGCGCGTGGACGTCACGCCCGTGCAGGTTATCGCCTTGACCTTGATGCAAGCGCCGTCCGTACTGCTGTTGCTTCTGCCGTTCGTGTTCTTGTTCGGCACCTTGGGCGCCTATGTCGGCCTAAATCGGCGCAGCGAATTGGTGGCGATGCGGGCGGCCGGCATATCAGCTTGGCGATTTATCGCGCCCGCCGCGCTTGCCGCCTTCGTCATCGGCGTGATCTGCACTGCGGCGATCAATCCCTTGGCCTCGGCCCTCAACGCCCGTTACGGCCAGATGCGCGCGGCTCTGATGAAGGACTATCTGGCTATCGCACCTCAGGAAACATGGTTGAGGCAGGGACTGGGTCACGAACAGGTGGTTATCCGCGCCCGTTCGCGCGATGATTCCAATGGGCTGGTTCTGAAGGGCGTATCAGTGTTCTTCTACAAGCTCGACGGACGGGGCGCGGCGCAGTTCGACCGCCGGGTAGAGACCGGCGAGGCACGCTTGGTGAACCGAACCTGGGTAATGAAGAATGTCTCCAGCGTCCGTCCAGGGGGCGAATCGGAACATTCCGACAGCCTGATCGTGCCGTCTCCCATCCGCGATCCCCTAGGCATCCAGCAGGCCAATGCGGACAGCGTTTCGTTCTGGGATCTGCCCGGCACAATCCGGCGCGCGGAACAAGCCGGGCTGACCGCCACGAGCTATCGCTTGTCGTTCGAGCAGCTTCTGGCTGCGCCCCTGCTCTACGCTGCCATGGCCATACTGGCCGCCGCCTTTTCCTTGCGACTCATTCGCTTGGGCGGTTTGGCGGGCCTGGCGGGAGCCGGCGTGGCGCTTGGTTTCATCTTCTTCTTTTTTAATGCCGTGTGCGGCGCCTTGGGCCGCGCCGACGTCGTTCCGACCCTAATCGCGGCCTGGACTCCGCCCTTAATCGCCCTTTTGTCCGGTCTAACCTTGCTTTGCTACGCGGAGGACGGTTGATCAGGTCATGATGATGCGATGCGGATACGGATATTGATGGTTTCGGCCTGGAAAAACGGACTGCTCGTTGGGTGCGCCGCGCTCGCGCTAAGCTGTGCGGCGTTGTCGCCGGCGCGCGCTCAAACGCTGGCGTCCAGCGAGCCGCGCGCCCCTAGCGCCGCAGTGCTCGCCGCGCGGGCCGCCGGCGCGCCATCAGCGCCATCGGCCGACGAATTGTTGGGGCAATCCGGCTTCTACCTTGAGGCTGACACCCTGATCCGGGACGACAAGGCCCATACCTGGACGGCCCGCGGATCGGTCGAAGCGCGTTACAACGGACGAACTCTGCGCGCGAACGAAATGGTCTACAACGCTGAGACCGGCGTCAGCACCGCGCGCGGCAATGTGCAGATCGTCAAGGCCGACGGGACGACCGAATTCGCCCGGGTGATGACCCTCGACAAGGACTTTCACACTGGTGTGGCGGTGGCGTTTTCCGCTCACCTGCAGGACAACATCACAGTGTCCGCCGCCGAGGCCATTCGCAGAAATCAAGATGCGATCGAACTGAACAAGGCCATCTTCACCCCTTGTAACATTTGCGCCCAAGATCAGACCCCCAAGGAACCGACTTGGTCCATTCAAGCGTCGCAGATGGTTCAGGACCCAGCGCGACACCTAATCTATTACCGAAACGCGGTCATCAGGGTGTTGGGCTTGCCTGTGATGTACACGCCGGTCTTCTGGCACCCCGACCCAACAGCCAAGCGCAGCTCAGGCTTTCTCGCGCCCAGCTTTATCGCGAACAGCACCCTGGGTTTTTCCTATACCCAACCCTACCTGTGGGTGATCTCGCCTTCGCAGGATCTTGTCCTGGCGCCGCAGTTCAACACCAAGGTCAATCCCCTGTTGCAGGCCGAATATCGGAAGCGCTTCTATTCCGGGGCCATCGACGCGCGGTTCGGCTACACCTACGAGCGCGAATTCACCAATATCGGCGCCCGATACGAAAATCTGACCTCTCGCAGCTTTGTGCTGGCGCAAGGCGCGTTCGCGCCGACTGCCAATTGGACATTGGGATTCACCGCCGAGCGGGTCACCGATCCCCTGATGTTCCAGCGTTACGCCATCAACAATGTCTATGTGCCGCGCGGCCTTTATTCGACCGACAATCTGCGTCTGATCAGCCAGGCCTATGCGGTGCGGCAAACCGCACGCAGCTATCTGTCGATCGCCACCATCAGCTTCCAAGGCTTGCTCCCCGGCGATCAGAACGGGACTTTCCCACTGGTGGCCCCCTTGATCGAGGCCCACTATGAGCCCAGCCATCCGGTTTTGGGCGGAACCCTGGAGCTGACCGGCGACGCGGTGCTGCTGGATCGCAGCCGCCAAGTGCTGACCGACAAGGGGCCGGGCAATTCCAACGAACGGGCCACCATCTCGGCGGACTGGAGCCGCAATCTGATCCTGCCCAACGGCATCCGCATGCGACCGTTCGCCAACGCCCGCGCTGACGAGTACTACGTCTCCAACCAGAGCCCGACGCAGCTAGGCGATCACACCGCCGCTCGCGCGCTGGGCACCATAGGCATTGACGCGAGCTGGCCTTTCTTCAAGCGCCAGAACGACATGAGTATTGTGCTGGAACCTCTTGCCCAGCTTGCTATTTCTCCAAATCCCAGACCCTACTCCACCATCCCCAACGAGGACAGCCAGACCTTCCTCTTCGACGAAACGAACCTGTTCGACTACAATAAGTCCCCAGGGTTTGATTACTATGAATCCGGCCAGCGCCTGAACATCGGCGGCCGGGCTACTTTTCGTTTGGATTCGGGCGGCTCAGGCCAGCTGTTGGTTGGCGAAAGCCTCCGGGCTCAGCCTGATCCCTCGCTGTTGGGCACAAGCCTGAACCGCACAGCTTCCGACTGGGTGATCGCCGCCTCGCTCCAGCCCTTGAGCCAGTTCTCCGCCTATACACGCGCGCTGGTGAACCAGAGTACGGGATCGTTGGACCGGATCGAGGTGGGCGCCAACGCCAATGTTTATAAGGTTTCGGGCTTCCTGCGCTATCTGCGCGACGATATAGATATCGCCGGCGCCCGGGTGGAGAACATGCAGGGCGGCCTTCAGGTGCAGTTCACTCAGCATTGGGGTATAGTCACTTACGCGAACTGGGACATCGCCTCTAGGGTGTGGCCCAATCAGGACGCGGGTATTTACTATCAGGACGAGTGCATCCGCATCACGCTGTTGTACCAGCACAACGGCACCTATAACCGAGCTCTGACCCCGACCAATCAGGTGCTTGTGCGGGTCTCGCTCCCAATGTTGGGCGTTGCAGGTCTTCAACGATCAGGACTTTAGATGAGTGTAGTCGTGCAAATCGGATCGAACATCACCCGGCACGCGCGCCTTCGGTGCGGTGCTGCGCTTATGATCGTGGGCCTGATCTCTCCCTCGCTGGCCTACCCTCAGGCCACACCCGCCGATGCGCCCCCTTCCCCGGCTCCCGCCGCAGCGGCGCCCGTCGCCGCGCCACGGCCCCCGACGCCGGGGCTTAACGAAGCTGTCGCCGCGCTGATCAACGACGACATGATATCGACCTACGATCTGCAACAGCGCATGCGCCTGTTGATACTGACCTCGGGCGTGCGCCCGACCCCGGAGGTGGTGCAACAGATCGAGCAACAGGCCCTGTCCACCCTGACGGACGAGCACTTGCAGATGCAGGAATTGATGCGCGTGCAGCGGCGTCAGAAAGACAATAAGTCCAGCCTGATCGCCAACGACAAGGATGTCGACGAAGAGATCGCCCTGCTGGCTCGGCAGAACAACCTGACCTACGAGCAACTCAAGACTTCTTTCGCGTCAGCCGGCGTCGATATCGAATCCCTGCGCCAGGAGGTACGCGTTCAGATCAGTTGGCAACGCTTGGTGAGCGGCATGTACGGCTCGCGCATCCATATCGGCGATGACCAAGTTTCCACTGAACTGCGCGGTTTGAGCGCCGCCGCCAGCCAACCCCAGTACCTCATCAGTGAGATCTTCATCGACGCCGTGCGCGCGGGCGGCATGGCTCAGGCGCAGGCCGGGGCCGAGCAATTGATCGGCCAACTGCAGAAAGGCGCTCCCTTTCCTGCTGTGGCGCGTCAGTTTTCCGCCGCGCCGACCGCCGCCAACGGGGGGGATGCGGGCTGGGTGTCCGCCAGCCAAGAGCCGCCGGAAGTAGGCCGTGTCCTGGACGGGCTGCGGGCGGGCCAATTGTCCGCGCCCATCCCGTCGGCTGACGGCGTATATATCGTCTATCTGCGGGACAAACAGGCCGCAACCAGCCAGACTCTGGTGAGCCTAAAACAGCTGGCCATCCGCCTGCCCAAGGACGCCCCAGAAGATCAACTCGCAGCCGCGACCTCCACCCTGGCCACTCTTCGCACCCAGGCGAAGGGCTGCGCGAGCCTGGACGCACTGGCGGCCAAGACCAAGGGCGTGATCGCCACGGACCTCGGCGAAGCGGAAATCAGCGACCTGAACGGCCCCTTCAAAACCGCCGCCGAGACTCTGCGGCAGGACGAATTGAGCCAGCCGATCCGCACGGATGTCGGCCTTCACCTGGTCGCGGTCTGTGGCAAGCGCAGCGCCGGCGCCAATATCCCGACCCGTGCTGAAATCCAGAACCGTATGTACGCCGAGCAGTTGCAAACCATGTCGCGGCGCTATCTACGCGACCTGAAAAATTCGGCCGCTATCGAAACACGGTGACGGTTTCCGCCGCCCTCGGCCCCATCGCCGTCAGCCTTGGGGATCCCGCAGGCATCGGTCCTGAGATTGTGCTCAAGGCCTGGCAGGCCCTTCGCCAGGGCGGCGATCCGTTCTTCGTGGTGGGTGATCGCCAGGTCCTGGCCGATGCGTCCTCGCAGATTCCCTTAGCCGTTATCGGCTCGGAGCGGGAGGCCGGCGCCGTCTTCGCCCAGGCCCTTCCGATAATTCACATGCCCTTGGCGAGTGAGGCGGTCCCCGGTCGGCCGTCCAGCGACCACGGGGCCCAAGTCGTCGCTTGGATTCGGACAGCGGTGGAGATGGCGTTGACGGGCGAGGCCGTGGCGGTGGTGACCGCCCCTATCGCCAAGGCCCCGCTCTATGCAGCGGGTTTCAAGTTTCCCGGCCATACCGAGTTCCTGGGAGAATTGACCGCAGGTACACCGATGAACGGGCCGCGCGGGCCTATCATGATGCTGGCCGCCAGGGACCTGCGCGCCGTCCCCGTAACGATCCACGAGCCTTACGCTAAGGCGCCCGAGCGGCTCACCACCAAGTTAATCGTGCATGCAGGCGAAGTGACGGCCGCCGCCCTCGCTCGGGATTTCGCCATCCGGCGCCCCCGCCTGGCTCTCGCCGGTCTCAATCCCCACGCCGGGGAAAGCGGGGCTATCGGACGAGAGGAGATCGAGATTATCGCCCCCGCCGCCGCCATCCTCAGGGGGCAGGGCATTGATTGTACCGACCCCAAGCCCGCCGACACCCTATTCCATCCCGAGGCGCGCGCTGCTTACGACGCAGTCCTGTGCATGTACCACGACCAGGCGCTGATCCCGGTGAAGATGCTGGATTTCTGGGGAGGCGTGAACGTGACACTCGGCCTGCCCATCGTGCGTGTCTCCCCCGATCACGGGGTGGGCTACGACATTGCCGGACAGGGACGCGCCCGGGCCGACAGCCTGATTGCCGCGCTGCGACTGGCCCGCCAGATCGCCGTCCGTCGTCAGGACGCGAAATGACCACCCTGGACGACCTGCCACCACTGCGCGACAGTCTGGCCGCCCACGGCCTGTGGGCCAATAAGGGCCTTGGGCAGCATTTCCTGCTCGATCTGAATATCACCCGCAAGATCGCCAGGCTGGCCGGGCCTCTAGGCGTTGGCCTGACCATCGAGGTAGGGCCCGGCCCGGGGGGACTGACCCGCGCCCTGTTGGAAGCGGGCGGCCATGTGCTCGCCATTGAAAAAGACGCTCGATTCCTGCCTGTTCTTGCGGATCTCGCCGCCGCCGCCCCGGACCGCCTGTTCGTGGTGCAAGGCGATGCCCTGCATGCCGACGAGGCGGCTCTGGCGGAAAACCTTCTGCCCGGCGCGCCGGTTCGCATCGTGGCCAACCTGCCCTACAACGTCGGCACGCCGCTGTTGCACAAATGGCTGACCGGTTCGTTAAGGCTGCAGTCCCTCACCCTGATGTTCCAGAAGGAAGTGGCTCAGCGCATCGTCGCCCAGACCGGTTCACCCGCCTACGGTCGCCTGGCCGTGATCTGCCAGGCCTTAGCCTTCAGCGAGATCATCATGGACCTGCCGCCGCGCGCCTTTACCCCCCCGCCTAAGGTCACATCTGCCGTGGTTCAACTGATCCCCAAGGCGCAGGGCCTGGATGCCGGTCTGTTGAGGTCCCTTGAAGGGGTCACGCGAGAAGCCTTCGGACAAAGGCGCAAGATGCTGAAATCCAGTCTGAAATCGCTGGGCGGTGCGACGTTATGCGAAGCGGCTGGCATCGATCCAGAGGTCAGGGCGGAGACAATCGACGTCGCGGGATTCCTTCGTTTGGCTCAGGCCGCCCTGCTTTGCACATCTTCGGGCGCTGCAGCGAGCAGTTGAGCAGCGAAGGCTTCCAACTGCTCGCGCGATGGCTCGTTCCCTGTCTGATGCAGGTAGGCGCCCAGGGCCAAGGCCGACGATTGAAGAGCCCGCAACGCCTCCTTGCCGGCGGACAGCTCGCACAGCAGACGCACCTGCGCTTTTAAGGCTCGCATGGCTTGTTTGCGGTCGGACTCCAAGGCGTTTGCCGCCGATTGGACGATCTTGATCGCCTGACCGATTCGCTGAGCTATCGGCGAGGCGCCCTCCGCTCGGCGTTTGCGCGGGCCTTTGTAATCGGCCGAATTGAACCGTCGACGATCAGGCCCGACGTAACTGACCGCTTCGATCCAGTCACGGGGACGAAGAACAATGGCGTCCAGACGCTTTTTCAAGTCGCTCATATTGTATGGCCGGCGCAGGAATTCGTGTACGCCCGCATCGCGAGACCCAATAATGGCCGCCGCCGTGGCCTCAGCGGTCACCACGATCACCGGCGCTTCGCGAACAGCCAATTCACTCCGGCGCAGGAAACGGGTGAACGCCAATCCGTCCATTTCGCCGCCCTTGTACTCGACGAAAATGATCTGGAGATCGACCGTTTGCACCATTCGCATGGCGCGTTCCTCGGTATGGGCGCAGAAGACTTGGCAGTTGGGAATCAGCGCCCGCAAAAACTCCGCCAACATCTTGGCCGACGCGACATTGGAGTCGATCACCAGCACGCGGCGCAATTGGCTCACGGCGTTGGGGGAGATGGCGCCAGTCGCTTGGTTCAAAGTCGGACCCATATCGATTGATCAGTCGAGTATAGCCAGGCTTAGTAAACGAGCACTTAAGCCTAAAACCCTAACCCGCGCCTTATCACCGATCTGCAAATGGATCGCGCATGAGGATGGTGTCCTCGCGTTCGGGGCTAGTGGACAACAAGGCCACGGGGGCGCCGATCAGTTCTTCGATCCGGCGCACATATTTGACCGCAGCGGCAGGCAAGTCGCGCCAACTGCGCGCGCCGCGCGTGCTCTGACTCCACCCTTCCAGGGTCTCCCACACCGGCTTGAGCCCGCTTTGGGCCTTCAGCCCGGCCGGGAGATAGTCGTAACTCTTGCCCTCCAGGGTGTAGCCGACTCCGATCTTCAGCTCGTCAAATCCGTCAAGAACGTCCAGCTTGGTCAGCGCCACGCCATCGATGCCATTGACCGAGACCGATTGGCGGACCAAGGCCGCGTCGAACCATCCGCAGCGACGAGGCCGACCGGTGACCGTCCCAAACTCATGGCCGCGCTCGCCCAGGCGCCTTCCATGATCATCGAACAGTTCGGTGGGGAAAGGCCCCTCGCCCACGCGTGTGGTGTAGGCCTTGACGATGCCCAGCACATAGCCGGTCGAACGCGGCCCCAGCCCCGAGCCCGCCGCCGCCTGGCCGGCCACGGTGTTGGAGGAAGTGACATAGGGATAGGTGCCGTGATCCACGTCCAGCAGAGCGCCCTGGGCGCCCTCGAACAACACCCGCGACCCGTCTTTGATCGCCTCGTCCAGCAAACGCCAAGCGGGCTGGGCATAGGGCAGTATCTTGGGTGCGATCTCCAGCAGGGCGTCCAGCAAGGCATCGCCATCGTAGTCCGGCAGATCAAGCCCCTTTCGAAGCGCGCCGTGATGGGCGAGCAGGCGCTCGATCTTAATCTTCAACGCCTCTGGATCGCCCAGGTCCGCCACGCGAATTGCTCGGCGTCCGACCTTGTCCTCATAGGCCGGTCCAATGCCGCGGCCCGTGGTGCCGATCTTGCCGGCTCCCGCCGCCGCCTCGCGCGCGCCGTCCAAGTCCCGATGTAGGGGCAGGATCAGGCAGGCGTTGTCGGCCAAAATCAGTATTTGCCGATTGATTTCCACGCCCTGCGCGCGAATCTTCTCGATTTCGGCCAGCAGGGCCCATGGGTCGACCACCACGCCGTTGCCGATGACTGAGGGCTTGCCCTGGACCACCCCGGAAGGCAGCAGGGACAGCTTATAGGTCTTGTCTCCCACCACCAGGGTGTGGCCGGCATTGTGGCCGCCCTGGAAGCGCACGACCATGTCGGCGCGATTGGACAGCCAATCAACGATCTTGCCCTTGCCCTCGTCGCCCCATTGGGCGCCGACGACGGTCACATTGGCCATGGTTACGGCTCCTCGCCTGCCGGGAGGGGTCCAGCCGCCCTTCGACAGGTCTCGGCGACAGAACCTTTACAGCTTTTAGGCCCGCACTCAGCGAGGGCGCGCGCAGACGCGCCCTGTACACCAGCCGCCGCGCCAGGCGTCAAGTCCAGGGCCTCTCAGAACACCAAGGCGCGAACTTCCTTGACGTGCGGCAAGGCCTCAATCGCATCGAGCAGCGCCGTAGAGGGCGCCTGATCGACCCCCACCAGGGCGATAGCGTCATCACCCGCCTTGACCCGGCCCAGGTTGAAGGTGGCGATGTTAATGTTCGCCTCCGCCAACAGACCGCCGAGCCGACCAATGAAACCGGGCTTGTCGAGGTTGTTCACGTAGAGCATGGCCGGAGCAAAGGGAGCGTCCAAATCCATGCCCTTAACCTCCACCACCCGCGGCAAGCCGCCGATCACCGATCCGGCGATGGACCGCGAATCGCTATCGGAGACCACGGTGATGCGGATCATACTTTCATAGGTCGGCGAGGTTTCCTGGCGCGACTCAGACACCTTAATCCCTCGCTCGCGCGCAACGGCCGGCGCCGAGACCATGTTGACGTCCTCCAGAGCCGGCTTCAACACGCCGGCCAGGGCTGCGGCGGTCAACGGCTTGACGTTGAGCTTGGCGATTTCGCCCTCATAGGCGATCTCGACGGACCTCAGACCGGCGTCCACCATCTGGCCGGCGAAGGCGCCCAGGCATTGAGCCAGGGTGACAAATGGCTTCAGCCTAGGCGCATCCTCGGCGCTGATCGAAGGGCTGTTCAGAGCGTTGGTCACCGCTCCGGTCAGCAAATAGTCCGACATTTGCTCGGCCACCTGCAGGGCCACGTTCTCCTGCGCTTCATTGGTCGAGGCGCCCAGATGCGGAGTGGCGACAAAGTTTTCCGCGCCGAACAGTACGTTCTGCTTGGCCGGCTCCTCAACGAACACGTCGAAGCCCGCCCCGCCCACATGGCCGCTGTCCAGCAGCTCGCGCAGGGCGGCCTCGTCAACCAGACCGCCACGGGCGCAGTTGACGATGATCACGCCCTTCTTGGTCTTGGCCAGAGCCTCGCGCGACAGGATGTTGCGAGTCTTATCGGTCATCGGGGTGTGCAGGGTGATGAAGTCGGCGCGGGCCAGAAGCTGGTCCAGCTCGACCTTTTCCACGCCGATCTCCACGGCCCGTTCGGGCGACAGGAAGGGATCGTAGGCTGCGACCTTCATCTTCAGGCCAAGAGCCCGGTCCGCCACGATGGAACCAATGTTGCCTGCGCCGATCAGGCCAAGGGTCTTGGCGAACAGCTCCACGCCCATGAAGCGGTTCTTCTCCCACTTACCGGCCTGGGTGGAGGCGTCGGCGGCGGGAAGCTGGCGGGCCACGGCGAACATCAGGGCGATGGCGTGCTCGGCGGTGGTGATGGAATTGCCGAAGGGGGTGTTCATCACCACGATTCCGGCGGCGGTGGCGGCGGGAATATCGACATTGTCCACCCCGATTCCGGCGCGGCCGATCACCTTGAGGGTCTTGGCCTTGGCGATAACGTCCTTGTCGACCTTGGTCGCCGAACGGACAGCAAGGCCGTCGTACTGATCGATGATCTCGAGCAGTTGGTCCTTGGTCAGTCCGGTCTTGATATCGGCCTCCACCCCGCGATCCTTGAATATGGCGACGGCGGCGGGGGAAAGCTTGTCGGCGATGAGTACGCGGGGAGCCATGGGATATTCTCCTGAAGCGCAAACCTCGAATTCCGATCCGAGGCTCCGCTGAGCAATGTAGGAATCGCGGGCGCGCAGCCCGCGTCATTCAGGCGGGTTGCAGTTCGGCGGCGAGGGTTTGGAAGGCCCAGTCCAGCCAGGGTGTCAAAGCCTCGACATCAGATGTGTCCACCGTCGCGCCGCACCAGATGCGCAGGCCCGGAGGGGCATCGCGATAGCCCCCGGCGTCCAGCGCCACGCCTTCCTTTTCGAGCAAGCCGGCCAGCGTCTTGGCGAAGTCGGCCTGCGCGGCGGCGGAAAGGCCGGTGACGCGTGGATCGACCACCTTGATGCACACCGAGGTGTTGGAGCGGGTCTCGGCCGTTTCAGCCAGGAACTCCACCCACGCCGTCTTGCTCACCCATTGCGCCAAGGCCGCCAAGTTGGCGTTGGAGCGGGCCTGCAGACCAGCGAGGCCGCCGATCGAGGAGGCCCACTTCAGGGCGTCCAGATAGTCCTCCACGCACAGCATGGAGGGTGTGTTGATGGTGGCGCCCTCGAAAATATCGAGCATCACCTTGCCGCCCTTGGTCATGCGGAAGATCTTGGGCAGTGGCCAAGGCGGGGTGTAGCTTTCCAACCGGACGACGGCGCGAGGGCTGAGAATCAGCATGCCGTGCGCCGCTTCGCCGCCCAGCGCCTTCTGCCAGGAGAAGGTGACTACATCGAGTTTGGCCCAATCCAGCGCCTGGGCGAAGGCGGCGGAGGTGGCGTCGCAAATGGTTATGCCGTCCCGGTCGGACGCGATGAAGTCGGCGTTGGGCACGCGCACGCCTGAGGTGGTGCCGTTCCAGGTGAACACCAGATCGGCGTCTTTGTGCACCTTGGACAGGTCCGGAAGCTTGCCGTAGTCGGCATCCAGGACTTCAGTGTCCTTCAGCTTAAGTTGCTTGAGCACGTCGGTGACCCAGTCCTTACCGAAGGACTCGAAGGCCACGACCTGCACCGGGCGCTCGCCCAGCATGGACCACATCGCCATTTCCATGGCGCCGGTGTCGGAGGCCGGCACAATGCCGATGAGATAGTCGGCGGGAACCTGCAGCACCGCGCGGGTCTGGTCGATCGCCGCCTGGAGGCGGGCCTTGCCGGGTTTCGAGCGGTGGGAGCGGCCGACGAGCGCCCCCTGCAGATTTCCCACCTTCCACCCTGGGCGTTTGGCGCACGGGCCGGAGGAAAATTCGGGACGCGCCGGGCGCATCGCCGGCGTTGCGGGGGTCGTCATGGATTGTCTCCCATCCTTGCAGATGAGCGGCGCCCCGTTGGGAGGGCGTGGCCCGGGGGGGTGATACACCCAACCGGCCGGTGGGTGAGCAAAAATTTTGCGCCGCAGCGTCGCAGGCGGCTCCCCACATGAACGGGACCTGACGAAAGCGGTTCAGGTCCGCGTCAGCACCGGCGCCGCAAGGTGCCTCCACGCTGAAAGGCGCGGCTCCTCAATCCGAGCAGTCGATACGTTTCAGGGCCTGGCCGGTTGCACCCGGCGCGCCGAGAAAGGGAGTAGAACTATGAAGAAGATCATCCTGGCCGCGGCCGCCTTCGCCAGCCTGGCCGCCGTTTCCGCCGCCATGCCGGCTTCGGCCGACGTTCGCCACAGCCCGGTCGCCATCACGGTCCGCTACGACCGGGACGACTACCGTTCCCATGACTATCGCCGCGATTATGATCGCCGCGACGCCTATCGTCACGGGGGACATTCCCGCTACGACCGCCGGCACGATCATCGGTCAGAACACCGCTACGGCCGCTAGGCCGACAGCCAAGGCTCGGCGACGCTTCCCCCCGCGTCGCCGGGCTCAAGGCTGACGACCTGAGAGGAGTCAGCTTTCTCCGGTAACGTCCAGCTTAGCCGTCCAATTTTATCCGGCCCATTGTCGGCGTTCGGCAAGACCTTAGGGCTTAGTCGCCGGCCAGCTGTGTCCCAAGGGACCCTGCCCGGCTCCCAAACCTGGGGCGCGCCGGATCGCCTCGGCGACATAGGCCCAGGCGCGGGCGACCGCCGATTCCAGACCCATCCCTTGAGCCAGCCCCACAGCGCAAGCCGAGGCCAGGGTGCATCCGGTGCCGTGGGTGTGGCGGCTGTCGATGCGAGGACCTTCCAAAAGGGTTTCGCCTGAGCCGGTGACGAGCAGGTCGATCACCCGCTCGCCGGCAATATGGCCGCCCTTGACCAGCACGGCTCGGGCGCCGGCCTTCAGCAGCGCCTCCCCCACCCTCCGTTGCCCACCCAGGTCGCTCACGGAGATGCCGGTCAGGGCCTCGGCCTCCGGCGCGTTTGGCGTCAATAGGGCGGCGCGAGGGATCAGCAAGCGCACGAACACGTCCAGGGCCTTGAGATCCAGTAGGGCGGCGCCGCCCTTGGCCGCCATTACAGGGTCGATCACCGCTGGAACGCCAACGGCGCAGTCGATCACTTCAGCCGTCGCCTCCACCGTCGCCTGATCACCCAGCATACCGGTCTTGATCGCATCGGCGCCAATGTCGTCCAGCACCGCCATGGCCTGGGCCTTCACCACCTCAGCCGGAACAGGATGAATGAACGAGACACCGAGGGTGTTCTGAACGGTGATGGCGGTGATCGCGCTCGCGGCATAGCCGCCCAGCATGGTGACGGTCTTGATGTCGGCCTGAACCCCCGCCCCGCCTCCACTATCGGAGCCGGCGATGATTAGGACGCGGCCAAGGCGGGCGGGTTGGCTTAGCATAGGGCCTTGTTCCACAGTCCAGACTGGCTCGCCAGTACGGCCTAACGGGTCCGCACCGCCGCCCACACCTTCAGCGCTTGCGCCGTCTCGCGCACATCATGAACCCGAACAGCGGTCACGCCCGCATGCGCGCCGATGATGGCGCAGGCAATGGACCCGCCGAGGCGGTCAGCGGCCTCCTTTGCGGCCGGGTCAATGGCGCGGATGAAGCTCTTGCGGCTGACCCCCAGCAAGGTGCGAAAACCCAGCGCGCCCAAGGGCTGAAGGTCTCGCAACAGGGCCAGATTGTGCTCCAGAGATTTGCCGAAGCCGATACCGGGGTCCAGCCAGATCGCCTCGCGCCGCACCCCCGCTGCCATGGCCGCCTCGGCCCGGGCCAGCAATTGCGCCTTCACCTCGCCGGTCACGTCATCGTAATGCGGACTGCGCTGCATCGTGCCGGGCTCGCCCTGCATGTGCATCAACACCACATCGCAGCTCAGCTCAGCAGCCGTGGCCAGGCTGTCCGGCGAGTCTCTTAGAGCCGTCACATCGTTCCAGATATCGGCGCCCGCCGCATGGGCTGCGCGCATGACCTCGGGCTTCATGGTGTCGACCGAAAGGGTCACGGCGCTCTGTCGCCGGACGCCCTCGATCAACGGGAGAATACGGGCCATCTCTTCATCAGCCGAAACCGGCGTGGCCCCCGGCCGGGTGGACTCCCCGCCGACGTCGAGCATGTCGGCGCCCTGCTCGATCAGCTCCAGGGCATGACGAATGGCCGCCTCCTTGTTCAGGAAACGGCCGCCGTCAGAGAAGCTGTCCGGGGTGACATTCACCACCCCCATGATCAGGGGCGTCGCGAGGCTCACGCAGGCTGCGGGTCCGGATCGCCGAGGGGGGTGATCGGGAGCGAAGGCTTGGTGATCGGCACTGAAACCGACGGACCGCTCGGACGCGTGTCAGCGTCGTCGTCGCGCACGGGGGCAATGCCCTTCAGCGCATTGGTGATCTCATCGCCCGTCAGGGTCTCGTACTCCAGCAGGGCCTTGGCCAGGGTGTGCAGATCGTCCAGGCGTTCGGTCAGGATGCGCTTGGCCTCGTCGTGGCCGTCCTGCACCAGACGCTTGACCTCGTGATCGATCTTGCGCGCGGTCTCCTCTGAGACGTTCTGGGTGCGCGATACCGAATGGCCCAGGAACACTTCTTCCTGATTGTCGCCGTAACTGACCACGCCCAACTCATCCGAATAGCCCCACTGGGTGACCATCATGCGCGCTAGCTTGGTGGCCTGCTGAATGTCGGACGACGCGCCGGAGGTGACGTGCTCCTTACCGAAGATCAACTCCTCAGCCACACGCCCGCCCATCAGGATGACCAGACGCGAGGTCATCTGCTGGAAGCTCATGGACAGCTTATCCCGTTCGGGAAGCTGCATGACCATGCCCAGGGCCCGGCCGCGCGGAATGATCGTCGCCTTGTGCACCGGGTCCGTATTGGGCACCGTCAACGCCAGTATGGCGTGGCCGCCTTCGTGATAAGCGGTCAGCTTCTTTTCATCCTCGGTCATGGCCATGGACCGCCGCTCGGCGCCCATCATGACCTTGTCCTTGGCTTCTTCGAAGTCACGCTGGGTGACCATCCGCCGGTTCTTGCGCGCCGCCAGCAGAGCGGCCTCATTGACCAGATTGGCCAAGTCCGCACCGGAAAAGCCCGGCGTGCCCCGCGCGATGACCTTGACGTCCACATCGGCCGACAGGGGCACGTTGCGCATGTGCACGCGTAGAATGCGCTCGCGGCCGTTCACGTCTGGATTGGGCACCACCACCTGGCGGTCAAAGCGGCCCGGACGCAGTAGCGCCGGGTCCAGCACGTCAGGTCGATTGGTGGCGGCGATCAGGATGATGCCTTCATTGGCTTCAAAGCCGTCCATCTCCACCAAGAGCTGGTTGAGGGTCTGTTCGCGTTCGTCGTTACCGCCGCCCAGGCCGGCGCCGCGATGGCGGCCGACGGCGTCGATTTCATCGATGAAGATGATGCAGGGGGCGTTCTTCTTGGCCTGCTCGAACATGTCGCGCACGCGGCTGGCGCCCACGCCGACGAACATTTCCACGAAGTCCGAGCCGGAGATGGTGAAGAACGGCACGCCCGCCTCACCCGCGATGGCGCGCGCCAGCAGGGTCTTGCCGGTGCCGGGCGGTCCAACGAGCAAGGCGCCCTTGGGAATCTTGCCGCCTAGACGCTGGAACTTGCCGGGGTCTTTCAGGAAATCGACGATTTCCGACAGCTCTTCCTTGGCCTCATCGACCCCCGCCACATCTTCGAAGGTGACGCGGTTTTTGTTCTCGGTCAGCAGCCGCGCCTTGGACTTGCCAAAGCCCATGGCCCCGCGCGCGCCGCCTTGCATCTGGCGCATGAAGAAGAACCAAAGCGCCCCGATGATAATGATCGGGGCGAAGTTGATCAGCAGGCTCAAGCCCATGTTGGGCGTGGTCGATTTGACGTCCACATCGGCGCCGCTGCCGGTCAGCCGCTTGATCACGTCCGCCTGATCAGCCGGCGTCACCGTGGTGTAGGTCTTGCCCGCAGCGTCGTGCGTCTCCACCACCTCGCCGCGCACCGAAGCATTTTTGATCTGTCCGGCGTCGATCTTGGACAGCAACTGGGAATAGGTCAGCTCCGCCGCCGACCCCGCGCGTCCTGCGCCGTGATTGAGCATGCCGTACAGGCCGATCAGGAGAACCCCGATAACGACCCAGATCGCCGCATTCCGTAAAGTCATTCGCAAACGCCCTTAGCTTCGGCACCAACATAGGATGACTGCGGGCCGTTCGCCATGTCGGCGACCATAAGACTGCCGCCTTCACGCCCGATCACTCCGCACGCCGCCATAAACCTGTGCTCCACCAGACCAAAAGCGGTCACTTCGGCCCGCCCTGCCCCCTCCTGTGCAAGGACCGGGCAAGTGGGTCGCCGGCCAGGTCCGACGACCAAGGGAAGAGCGCCCCTGGCGGGCGCGAAAATGGCCGAAAGCCTTGCTCTTTCTTGAAAATCCAGCTGCGCGGCATGACCGGCCAGCGGGATGACGGCCAGGCCATCACGCCGAGCCGTCAAGTCAAATCGACCGTCCCACACCTTGGACTGTCCCATTTGAAGCGCCAAGGGCTGCACCGGCGTCCGACGAAACTCCCCCGGCTCTCGTGTGACCAAAAGATCACGCCCTGCTTTCAGGCGCGCGCCCCCCAAGGTCGCGACAAAGGACTCTCCGCCCTCCAAGCGTCGCAGAATCGATGACGCCCGTTCCGGCCGGCCAAGATCCTGCCGTCCGGCCGCGCAAGCCGCCGCGATCTGCAGCAGACGCAGGGCGCCCGCCGCGCCTGGCTCAAAAGCCAGCCGCGAGACCGCCACGGCGCCCCAGGGCGTGACGCTACACCGGCCGGTCAGGGCCGGCGGATCGCGATCGTCCTCGACCCGCGCATGGTTTGCCGGCTGGTCGCCTTGACCCAGACTGGCGCGCGCCCGCGCTCGTGGGCTGCCCATATCCTCATTGGCCGGGTCGTCGATCCACGACAGGCCCTGCCCGATCAGCCACGCCCTCAGATCGGCCCGGCGCTGAGCCAACAGGGGGCGAAAATGGAACAGCCCCCGTCCCTGCGGCCAGACAGGACTCGGGCTCCATTCGCGCAGCACGCCCAATCGCTGGCCCGTCGCGCGCATCAAGGCGTTTTCCAGCTGGTCGTCCAGGGTGTGACCCACCAGAATGACCCCGGCCCCGGCCTGGCGAGCTGCCTCGGCGATCAGGCCATGACGGGCGGCGCGGGCCGCAGCCGGCACGCCGGCGGCGGGCTTGTCGCC
Organism: Pseudomonadota bacterium; assembly: GCA_048498155.1. Lineage (GTDB taxonomy): Bacteria > Pseudomonadota > Alphaproteobacteria > Caulobacterales > Caulobacteraceae > BOG-938. Next base: position 40,198 of record JBEHYN010000005.1, read on the forward strand.
CTCCCACTTCAGCGCGCGAAACCCCAAGCCGAGCCGCTCGGCGGTCTGGGCCGCGCGACGGGTCCAGTCCCCGCTTTGCGATTGAAGGCCGTGGTCGACGGTCAGCGCCAGAACGGAACGCCCGGCCCCTTGGGCCCAAGTCTTGGCCAGGACCAAAAGTGCCAGCGAATCCCCGCCCCCGGAAAAGGCCACCGCCAAGGGCGCATGACTTTGCCGATCGAGCCTGCGGTCGAACGCTTCTAGCGCCTGACGCAAAGTCTAGCCGCAGGCCGCGCGCGTACGCACGTCCTTGGCGCGGGCTTTCAATGTCGGGGGAGCTTGGCCGGCGTAACGCTGGTCGAATTCGCTCATGGCCCGGCAGGCGTCGTCCGCGCGCTTGAGTTCGATCAGGGAGGCGGACAGCCGCACCACGGCGTCACCCGCCCACAGACTCTGAGGCCAGCCTTTGAGCGCGCGGGCGTAGGCCCCCGCCGCGTCGGGATGCATATTGCGCACAGCCAGGGTGCGGCCCAGCCAGTAATTGGCCTCCGCAGCGCGGGGGCTGTTGGGATAGCGCGCCAGATAGTCCTGCAGCGCGGCTGTGCCGCCCGCATAGTCGCCAGTGTCGAGCACTTGGCGGGCCTGCCGATAGGTCAGGATTTCGTCCGCGCCGCCCGGCGCCGCCGACTGATCAGGCGCCCCGGCGGCCCCAGCGGGCAACTGGCCAAGGACCCCAGGCGGCATCGGGGCCGGGGCGGATGCGGCAGGCGCGGCGGCCTGGACGCCTTCCAGCTTGGTGATCCTGGCGGCCAGTTCACGATTGGCGTCAGCGGAGTCGGCAAGCCCTTTTCGGGTTAGTTCGAGATTATGCTCCAGTCCCTCGATCTGGCCGTTCAACCGCTGCAAGGTCTGGGCGAAATCATCGATCTTGCCCTGCATCTCCGCGATCGCCGGATCGGGCCCGGCGCTTTGGACCGTGACCGGCGCGCCGCTGGCCTTGGCTTGGAGAACGATCTGCCGCAGATCGCGCAGCACCTGTTCATCGCGGTCGAGCCGCCGATCGAACATGCGGTCGCCGCTGAGCTCGGCGGGATTGGTCGGAGGCACGGCCTGTTGATAGCCCGCAGACTGCGCCAGGGCCTGCCGCGTGACGGCGCCGCCCGCTAAGGTCGCGCCCAGGGCCAGAGCGCAGGCCGCCGACAGACGTCGTGATGAATACAATAGGCTCATAAGACCAGGCTCCCCGACGGGCAGGGCCAAATTGCGACATTTCAGCGAAAAATCAAAGGCAGACACGCGCCCCGCCCTGAAGCGACGCCCGTGTCTGCTCAATGAGGGCGGAACCGTCGCCGGTCATTTGATGACGCCCCAAATGACCGGCGAAGTCCCAAACTACATGGCGCCGGCCGTTATGGCCGTGTGGCCGTTACGGTTGTGCGCCCAGGCCTCGTCGCCCGTACCCGGATCAACCGGCTTTTCCTTGCCGAACGAGACCGTTTCGATACGTCCCGACGCCACACCGTGGGCGACCAGGAAGTCACGCACGGAATTGGCGCGGCGAGCGCCCAAGGCGAGGTTGTATTCGCGCGTACCGCGTTCGTCGCAGTTGCCTTCGATACGCACCCTCACCGCTTGATAACGCGACAGCCAAGCGGCTTGAGCCGCCAGCACGGGCTGAGCGTCGGAGCGAATGGCGTATTGGTCGTAGTCGAAATAGACGCGGTCGCCGACGTTGACGACGAAGTCCTGCACCGATCCCGGCGTCGGACCTTGCGGCGCATGAGCGACCGGCGGCGGCGGGGGCGGCGGCGGCGGTGCGGCCGGCGGGGGCGGCGGGGCCGGAGGGGGCGGCGCGGGCGTGGCGCACGCGGCCAGCGCCGAAGTCGCGGCAAGTATGGCCAACAGGCGCATATTGCGGGTGAGGTTGAGTGTCACGAGGCCAGTCTCCTTTTGCGCAGGTCGCGGCCTGGTTTAACACAGGTCTTGGCCGCCGACGGTGATTTGAAATTACACTAAACAAGCGTTTCAGTGGCGCCTTGTCAAAATAACTCCAAAGATACCCACTCAGTTCAACAGCGGAGACCATGCTGGATCAGACGCCTGCCCTGCATAAGGCACAGCCTGCAGTATCCGTCCCGTGAGGTCCACCGTCCAGAGGTGAGCGCCGCCGCCCGAGGTTTCACGGAAGAACATCAAGACCCGCCCGTTGGGCGCCCAGGTCGGACCCTCATCAAGATAACTGGCGGTCAACACCCGTTCGTCCGAACCGTCGGGGCGCATCACGCCAATATGGAATTGCTGACCGTTCTGTTTGGTGAAGGCGATAAAATCGCCCCGCGGACTCCACACCGGGGTGGTGTAGCGTCCATCCCCGAACGATACCCGATGCACGCCCGTACCGTCGGCGTTCATCACATAGAGCTGAGGCGAGCCTCCCCGGTCTGAGTTAAACACGACTTGGCGGCCGTCCGGCGAGAATGAAGGCGACGTATCGATCGAAGGATCAGTGGTCAGCCGAGTGCTGGTGCGACTACGCAAGTCCATGATGTACACATCAGTATTGCCGCCCCTTTCAACTGAGAACGCGACTTTTCCCCCATCAGGCGAAAAGCGCGGCGCGAAGACCATGCCGGGAAATTTGCCGATGGTTTCCTGGCGTCCGGTTTCGATATTGAACAGATAGATGCTGGCCCCCGTGTCGCGCAGGGCCATGTAGGTGATTTCCTGGCTGCTGCTGGAAAACCGCGGTGTCAGCACCAGATAGGAGCCGTCGGTCAGGAAGCTGGGATAGGCGCCGTCCTGATCCATGATCGCCAGGCGCTTGACGCGGTGATCACGCGGACCGCTCTCGGCGACGAACACCACGCGGGTGTCGAAATAGCCGCCCTCGCCTGTCAGGCGAGTATAGACCGCGTCGGAAATTTTGTGCGCCACCCGTCGCCAATTATCTGGCGTGGAGGTGAACTGCTCACCCAGCAACTGCTGGCCGGTATTGACGTCCCACAGGCGGAAATCCACCTGCAGGCGTCCGTCGGCATCCACCGTCACCTGGCCGTTGACCAGGCCCTGGGCCCCCAGCACCTTCCAGTTTTCGAAGGTCGGCTGCAGCGCGATGTCCAGATTGCGCTCGATGAAGCTGTTGGGATCCAAGGCCTTGAACAGCCCCGACCGTTGAAGATTACCCGTGATCACCGACATGATGTCGGCTCCGATCTTGGCGGTATTGACGTCCTTGCCCACGAAGGCCGGAATAGCGATCGGCAGGGGCTGGCTGACGCCCTGGTCGACGTTGACCACGATGTCGGCGCGCGCGTGCAAGGGCGTGGCCAAGCCCAGGACCAGCAGGGCCGCCAAGGCGAATTTCAACAAGATCAAACGCATGGGGTGCGAACTCCGCGGATGGGGCAAACTATCATGGGTTCCTGCAGGCTGCTTGGGCATCAAAGATAGGAACTAACCCCCGCCAGGCGGCATAGGTTTCCCTAGGCAAGCCCTGGAAGGGCGCCGCCTGATACACAGCGCGGATCGCCCGGTCGGCAGCCGCCTGCCAGATCGTATCTGGCGCGGCCGGTGCATCGAGGATCTGGGGCTGGCCATTGAGGCGCCCGTCCATGGTCAAGCTGATCCTGATCTTCACCACCACCCGGCGTGCGCCTTCGACCCCGCAATTCGGATTCCAGATGCGGATGAGCTTGGATCTGATCTGGCCGATTGCATCACTGGTCGCCGCTTCGGCCACCCCCGGGTCCAGCCGCGGCGTCAGCGCTGTCTCCGGCCGTAAAGGCCCCTTGACCCCAGGAGCCTTGCGGGCGTTCGACTTAGCCGCCTGCCGGTCGAGGCTTGTGGTCAGGGCCGCCAGGTCCAGGCTGTCCTTCTGCGCGGGCTTGGCCGGTTGAGGCGTGGCCTTAGGCGGCGCTGGGGTCGGCTTGGGCGATGGCAAGGGCTTGGGCGGCGGAGGGGGCGGAACCGGTTTGGGCGCGGGGGCCGGCGGAGGCGGCGGGACAGGCTCAGGGGCCGGTTCCGGCGCAGCGGCCGGCGCGGGCTCCGGAGCCTGATCGGCAGGACGCAAAGGCGCGGGCGGCCCGGCCACCAGGGTTACGGACGTGACCGATCCCGGCGGCAAGGGCTTGTTGAACCACGGCCAAACAATCAGGCCGCCGATGATCAAACCGGCGTGTAGCAGAAGCGCGGCAAACAGGGCCGGCGCAAAATTTGTGCGCTGCCGTTGCATGCTGAGGGTCAATTGGGCTTGTCGCGCGGAGAAGCGGGACCGGAACTGGGGCCGCCTGTGTCGGTGATCAGATTGATCTTGGTGAACCCCGAAACCGAAAGCGCCGCCATGACCTGGGCCACCCGCGCATAGGGGGCCTTGCCGTCGGCGCGCACATAGATCGGCTTGTCAAAGCCGTCCCCGGCCATGGCGTGAAGTCGCACCGACAGGTCGCCGAACGGCGTCTCGACCGATTGCATGAACACCCTACCGTCGCCTTGGATCGAGATGGTCAGGGGCTCGGTCTGGTCATTAACGGCCGCCGCCTCGGTCTTGGGCAAATCCACCGGCACCCCGACGGTCAGCAGAGGCGCGGAGATCATGAAGATGATCAGCAGCACCAACATGACGTCGACCAGGGGCGTGACGTTGATTTCAGACAGAACCGCGCGCCTGCGGCCGCCTCTGCGGCGGCGGCGGCCCATGGCGAAAGCGTCGGTCGCGGACAAGGTCATGTCAGCCCCGCTCGGCGAACCGCTCGCCGAGACGGCGCGCGACCGTGGCGGCTAAATCGTCGGCGAAGCTTTCCATCCGGCCTGTGAAGCGCGCCGCCTCAGTGGCGAACTTGTTGTAGAAGACATAGGCGGGGATGGCGGCGGCCAGGCCGACGGCGGTGGTGAACAAGGCCTCGGCGATCGACGGCGCCACCACGGCCAGGTTGGTGCTCTTTTGGGCCGCGATAGCCTGGAAGGCGTGCATGATGCCCCACACAGTGCCGAATAGACCCACGAAGGGCGAGGCGGTGGCGACGATGGACAAGGCGCCTAGGCCCTCCTCGATACGTCGGGTTTCGCGCGAAATAAGGCCGTCCATGATGCGATCGATCCGCTGGATCAGCAGGGCCGCCTGGCTGTCGCCGTTGGGGCCGGACAGGCCGTCCTTGCCCTTGGCCTCGCGCCATTCCTTCAAGGCGGCCCGCAGCATCAGCGGCAAGGCCTGCCGGGGCTTATCTCCGGCCTCTGCGGCGAGATCTTCCAGCGACCGACCCGAATCGACTGCCTTTTCGAACCGATCCGCCTGCTCACCTAGGGCGGCGAAACGGAACAGCTTGTCGAGGATCACCGTCCACGACCATAGGGAGGCCAGAGCCAAGCCGACAAGAACCAACTTTACGACCGGATCGGCGTGCAGGAATACGGCCAGGAAGGAAAAGCTCTGGGCGGACAGGGCGCCCGTGAGGGCGTCGGTGGCGTCCATGGGGTGTTGCTCCAATCAAGGCGACAGTGTGCGGCTTTGACGCACCGCTGAGGTAAAACTAAGGCGCTTATTGCAAGAACCAAGCCGCCAGCGCCAGGACCAAGGACTCGGGGGGGCGTCGGGGTCGGCCATCCAGTCCGATACAGACGATGGTCTCCGCCGCCTGTGCAATCAATTCGCCATCCCGTTCGATGCTTTGCCGCACATGCAGGCGCGCACGCTCGATCCGCTCATAGGCCGTGCGCACAACAAGGGCGTCATCGATCCGCGCCGGCTTTTTGAAATCGATTTCCATCCTGGCCACCACAAAGGCCATCGGGTTGTCGAGGGCGCGCAACTCAGTGTGGCTGACCCCGGCCAAGCGCAGGAATTCCGAGCGGCCTCGCTCGAAATAACGCAGGTAGTTGGCGTGATAGACCACCCCGCTGAAATCGGTGTCCTCGTAATAGACCCGCACCGGCAGGAGGTGGGTCTTGCCGTCGAAGCATCCGGACGCGGGCAAGGGGACGGTCATTCCACCTCGCTATCAAACAGCTCCGCCTGACCGGGTCTGGGCGGCGGGGCGGCCAAGCCCAAGTGCGCATAGGCGCGGCCGGCCGCCATGCGGCCGCGCGGGGTGCGCTGGATGAAGCCCTGTTGCATCAGGAAGGGTTCGATCAGGTCTTCCACCGCATCGCGCGCCTCGGCGATGGCGTAGGCCAGGGTCTCGACCCCGACCGGTCCGCCGCCGTAATTCTCGATCAGCACTCGCAGATAACGGCGGTCCAGGCCGTCCAGCCCCGCCTCGTCCACCTCCAGCCGGGCCAAGGCCCGCGCGGCCTCCAGTGGACCGATAGGCCCCTGACCCTCGGCTTCGGCGAAGTCGCGCACCCGGCGCAACAGCCGACCGGCCACCCGAGGGGTGCCCCGCGCCCGGCCGGCGATCTCAGACGCCCCCTCCCCGGTCAGGTTCGCGCCCATCTTGCGCGCGGCCTGCATCAGCACCCGCTGCAGCTCTGCAGGGGTGTAGAAATCCAGCCTCAGGGGAATGCCGAACCGGTCGCGCAGGGGCGTAGCCAGCATCCCGGCGCGGGTGGTGGCCGCCACCAGGGTGAAGGGCGACAGGTCGATCCGCACCGAGCGCGCCGAGGGGCCGTCGCCGATGATCAGGTCCAGTACATGGTCTTCCATGGCCGGATAGAGGATTTCCTCCACCGCCGGGGCCAGACGGTGAATCTCGTCGATGAACAGAACGTCGTTCGGCTCCAGATTGGTCAGTATCGCGGCCAGATCGCCCGCCTTGGCTAACACCGGGCCGGAGGTGGCGCGAAAGCCCACGCCCAGTTCCCGCGCCACGATCTGGGCCAAGGTGGTCTTGCCCAGGCCGGGCGGGCCGAACAGCAGGACGTGGTCCAGCGCCTCGCCGCGCCCGCGCGCCGCCTCGATAAACACCTTGAGATTAGCCTTGGACTGCTCCTGCCCGACGAACTCCGCCAGGGTCTGCGGACGCAGGGCCTTATCGGAGGGCTCGAACGCCGCCGGGTCGCCCGACACCAGCCGCGTCACCGTCCCAGCTCCTGCAAAGCGGCCTTGATCACGGCGGAGATCTCAGCGTCCTCGCCCAGGCGCGCGACGGCCTGTTCCACCGCCCGGCGGGCAACAGCTTCGGCCGAACCCAGCCCCATCAACGCCGAGACCGCCTCGCCGGCCACAGTGGGACGATGAGCGGCGGGCGCGGCTGCCTGGGCGGGCGCGAAGGTCAGATCGCCGCTGATCGGCTTGTCCTTCAGTTCCACCACGATGCGCAGGGCCAGCTTGGGTCCGACGCCTTGGGCGCGGGCCACCAGCGCCTTGTCCTCACGGGCGATAGCGCCGGCCAGTTCGCCGGGCGACAGCACGTCGAGCACCGCCAGGGCCGCCTTGGGGCCTACGCCCTGTACGCCCTGCAGAAGCACGAAGGCGTGCCGGTCCTCGCGGGCCATGAAACCGTAAAGCCGGGTGCCGTCCTCGCGGGTCTGGCTGTCGATGTGCAGCAACAGCTCATCGCCCATGGCCGGCAGGCGCGACAGGGTGCGCGCGCCGCAGCGGACCACGTAGCCGACTCCCCCCACGTCGATCAGCAAGTCCTCTTCGCCGACCTCCGCCAGCACCCCGCGCAGCCTGCCAATCATCCGCCTACGCTCCTGACGGAGCTTTGGCGGACTAGCCCGCCGTAGCCTTCGCGAAGGTGGGTCATGCTGCGCCCCGTCTGGCGGTCCGTGCGTGGGCGTGGGTGATGGCCACGGCCAGGGCGTCGGCGGCGTCGGCGCTCACGTCTCCGGCGGCGGGCAGCAGCCGGCGCACCATGAAGGCCACCTGGGTCTTGTCCGCCCCGCCCGTGCCCACCACCGCCTTCTTCACCACTGTGGCGGCGTATTCCGCCACCGGCAGGCCCGCCTGCGCCGGCGCGATCAGGGCGCAGGCCCGAGCGTGGCCGAGCTTGAGGGTGGAGGATGGGTTGTTGTTGACGAAGGTCTCTTCTACCGCCGCCTCATGCGGACCGTGGGCGACGATCACCGCAGCTATGGCCTCGAACAGGATCAACAGCCGCTCAGCCAGCGCCAAGCCATCATCCGGCGCGATCACCCCATGGGCGACATGGCTCAAGCGCGAACCGTCCACCGCCAGCACGCCCCAGCCAGTGCGGCGCAGGCCCGGATCCAGCCCCAGAATGCGAATCGCGTTCGTCATGCGTTCGCAGATTGGACCGGGGCGGGGGATGGTGGAAGGCGCGACGAAGCAAGACCTGCCATCAAGGCGCGCGCACAGTCCATCCGGCAACTGCAGCGGCCTCGGCCAAGTCGCGATCAAAGCTGATGAACGCGTCGCAGCTTGCTGTGCCCGCCAGATGAAGCGCGTCCGCCATATGCATGCCTGCCATGGCCCATGTCAGGGCGCTCGCCACGCGCTCGGGCTCCTCAAGCGTCACACGGGGTAGGCCGCAAAGAGCACGAAGCCTATCGCAAATGGCCACCTGGCTCATCTTCAGGATTCGACGCAACACCCATTCGGTCTCTAGCAGCACAGTTGTCAGAAGCAGAATGTCCTGCGTCTCGAAGAGGGCGCGGACGCGCGCCGTCTGCCCAGGGTCATCCGCCGCTAGCAGGCGGACAACAATGTTAGTATCGACCGCGAGCATGGCGTTCGCGAACCTCCGCGGCAATCGCTTCGTCCATTTGCTCAAGCGTGATGGGCGGGCCCGACCATTTCAAACTGCCGCAAACTTCGTCGATCGTGGTCGGCGGGAACAGCGGCATCAGCCGCAGAAGGACGCCTTCATCGGTTTCCTCCACAACCAGTCGAGTGCCTGTCGTCCATTTGCGATTTTCGCGCACGGACTTGGGTAGGATGACCTGACCTTTGGTGGATACCCTTGTAACCAGCTTGGGTGCGGCGGACATGGCTTTACCTCGGTAAGACGCTGGTAAGATAGGACGCGGCGGCAAATGCCGCAAGCTTACCCCTCCAGCGCCGCCAACTGCTCGTCGGTCAGGTCCACGTTGGAATAGACGTTGGACACGTCGTCATCGTCGTCCAGGGCGTCGATCAGCTTCATCAGGGTCGCGGCGTCTTCGTTCGACACCGGCGTCAGGGTCTTGGGTCGCCAGACGATGGCGGTGGATTTGGCCGGGCCGAGCAGGCCTTCCAACGCCTCGCCCACGATCGACAGGTCCTCGAAGGCGGCGAAGATGGTGTGGCCGTCCTCGTCCGATTCCGCGTCCTGGGCGCCGGCCTCGATGGCCGCGTCCATGATCTTGTCCTCAGAACCGGCGGCGGGCGGATAGACGATCTGGCCCAGCCGCTCGAACATGAAGGCCACCGAACCGGTCTCGCCCAGATTGCCGCCGTTCTTGCCGAAGATGGTGCGGACATTGGCCGCCGCGCGGTTGCGATTGTCGGTCACCACCTCGACGATCAAGCCCACCCCGCCGGGACCGAAGCCCTCATAGCGGATGTCTTCCATATTGTCGTTTTCGCCCGCCGCCCCCTTCTTGATCGCGCGGTCGATATTGTCCTTCGGCATGCTCTCAGCCCGGGCGTTGGCGACGGCCAGGCGCAGCCGGGCATTGGCGTTGGGGTCGGGAATGCCCTGCTTGGCGGCCAGGGTGATGTCGCGCGACAGCTTGGAGAACAGCTTGGAGCGCAGCTTGTCCTGCTTGCCCTTGCGGAACTGGATGTTTTTGAATTTTGAGTGGCCGGCCATGGGTCCTGGATCGGTTCGTTTCGATTGTCGGGGGCTTCTAGCGCCCGGCGCAAGGAAAGGCCAGATTGGGAGACGAGTTCCCGAACGATGACGGCGACCATCCGCCGGCTTGATTGGCGAGTGATTGAATTGACCCTGTCTGGCGGTAGCGGCTGGCTATGGATGACTTCCCGATAAGTCTCGCCTGAGCCTCATCGCAACGCCGAAGCGGTCTTGCCGGCGTCTTGGGCGATCAAATCGGCCGGCGCGCTCTTGGGCGGCGCGGTTCTCATCAGAAAGGGCTCGCTCTTGACGATGCCGCCGATGATCGAGCGCCAGCTATAGTCGTTGGGCTGGGCATCGTGCACGATCTTGCGCACCGTGGGCATGTCATAGGCTTCGAGCTGTCGCCCCAGAGCATAGGCCAACAGCTTTTCAGTCAGGGATTGAACGAACTGCTCCTTGCGGGCCAGAAGGGCATCGCGCAGGCCGACCGGGCCAGCGAACTTCGTTCCGTTCGGCAGGACCCCCGAGGCGTCGATGGGCGCTCCGGCGTCGGTGGCGCGCAATTTGCCGGTGGCGTCGAAGTTCTCCAGGGCGAAGCCGAGGGGATCCATTGAGGCGTGACAGGCCGCGCAGACGGGATTCTTGCGGTGCGCCTCCAGCCTGACCCTCACTGTGGCCGGCTTGCCGCCTTCGCCGGTGGCCTTGAGCCCCGGCACATTGGGCGGAGGCTGAGGCGGCGGGGTGCCGAGAAGGCTGGTCAAAACCCACTTGCCTCGCAGCACCGGCGAGGTGCGGTTGGGATAGGAGGTCACCATCAACAGGCTGCCTTGGCCTAAAAGGCCGCCCCGCGGGCTGTCGGCCGGCAGATCGACCCGGCGAAAGCGGGTCCCATAGACATTGGCAATGCCGTAGTACTTGGCCAACCGCTCGTTGAGGAAGGTGTAGCGGGCGCTCAACAGCTCGACCACGCTGTGATTGCGCGCGATCTGATCATTGAAGAACAGCTTGGTTTCCTGCTCAAAGGCGTCGCGCAAAGCTTCGTCGAACCCTGGGAACAGAGCCCCGTCGGGCTGACCGGCACGGATGTCGCGCAGCAGCAGCCACTGGCCGACGAAATTGTCGATCAGGGCCTTGGAGCGGGGATCGGCAATCATCCGCTTGACCTGCTGATCGAGTACGGCCGGCTGATGCAGTTTGCCCTGGACCGCCAGGCTCTCAAGGCTGCGATCGGGGATGCTGCTCCACAGGAAGAAGGACAGGCGCGAGGCGAGCTCCAGATCGCCGATCCGGTAGGCCGCACCGGGAACGGCATGAACGGGATCGCGTTCGACGCGGAATAGAAAGTCCGGAGAGGCCAGGATGCAGGACAGCGCGGCCTGAAGTCCGGAGGCAAAATCGCCGTTTTTGCGGCCGGCCCGATAGAAGGTCATCAAATCCTGGACTGTCTTGGCGCTGACCGGTCGGCGATAGCCCTGGCTTGCCAGGGCGGATAGAATCCGGCGCGCGCATGGCTCTTCCTGGCTGGCGGTCGATGGGCGGCACAGCAGGATCTTGCGCAGGCTCGGCGTGTCCGTTCGGACGCGCTCGGACGCGCCATAGGGACCGGTGATCGTGATGGTGTCCACGGCCTGGTTACGGGTGTCGTCCCGCTGCAGCGTGCTGAACGTGTATGGGGCGCGCACGATAGCGTCTTGCGGCCTGACGGCGCGGCCGACAAAGGCCACCGAGACGGCGCGCGGCCCAGCCTTGACGGGAACGCGAACGTCCAGACCTGCATCGGCCTCGTGCACCCACCGCTCATAGTCAGGACCGCCGGAAAGTTCGCCCGCGAAGCCCCGCGGGGCGGTCATCCCATGGTCCTCGCCGCCGACTTTCAAGGTCTTGACGCGCACGCCGTCGACGCGGACCTCGATCTGTTCTGGATCCTGCAGGCCCATGATGTAGCCGTAGAGTGATCGGCGCAGGCGGACCGAAACGACATACTCGCCGTCGGCCGGAAAATTATAGGTCAGGGTGGCCCCGCCGCGTGTCCCGAAGGGCAGATCCTGGCCCTGTTCCTCCTGGGCGGCATAGTTTGAAACCTTGAAGATCTCGCTGCCCGGACCATCCGGCGGCAGGCTCAGAGCCAAGCGGCTCACCCGCCGGGCCACGATCAGATAGCGATCAAGCAGGGCCGGAGACACCGACAAAAGGCTCGCGTCATTATCCAGCCCCAGGGTGTCCGCATCGTCCGGCGGCAAAAGGGTCGTCGTGTCCACGTCCAGTCCGAGCAGATCACGCACCGCGTTCTTGTATTCGGCACGATTGAGGCGATGCAGAGCCTGGGTGCGGCCGGGATTGGGTTGAAGCGCCGCTTCCTCGTCCAGCTTGTTTTCCAGCGAGGACACAAAGGCGTCGGTGGTCTGTATGTCCGGCCGCGGCATCCCCGGTGGCGGCATGGCGCCCATGCGCAGCTTACGCACCACTTTTTCCCAAGTGTCGGCGTTCGGCGCGACGTGGTTGAGGTCCTTGGTGTCCAGGACCAGACCGCCGGCCTTGCGGTTGTCATTGTGGCAGGTGAAGCAGTACTGGCTAAGGATCGTCCCGTCAGGATGGCCCACAGGAACACCGGCGGCGGTTGGCGCTGTAGCCGCCTTCGCGTTCACGCCGCCCGTCGGAACCGCGAAGGCCGATGCGCAGGCGAACGCGACAAGCGCCCGAGCCAAAAGATTTCGCCGTCTCATCCGCGTTTCCTCTACCCCGATTATGGTTCCGAGGTTCGATGCGCAAACTATCCGCCAGTGGGCCTGCCGCTGTCAAACATAGCTGAAGGGCGTCATGCGGCGTTCAGCCACTGAGCTGTTTGAAGGAAGCCTGCCCAAGGACATCCTCTTCCTGAAGCGCCGGAAGCGATGATGCGCCATCAAACTGGGCAACGACACGCCTAGAGCTTCTTGACGAACTCCGCTCTGAGCACCAGGCCCTTGATCGCTTCGTAGCGGCATTCGATTTCCTGTTCATCGCCGGTCAGGCGGATGTAGCGTATCAACGTTCCTCGCTTGAGGGTCTGGCCCGCGCCCTTGACCTTGAGGTCCTTGATCAGGGTCACCGCATCGCCATCGGCCAGCCGGTTGCCCACGGAATCGCGCACCTCGACCACAGCGACCTTAGAGGCCTCGGCCGCGTCCGCAGCGCTGATCCATTCGCCGGTCGCCTCGTCGTACACAAAGTCCTCGTCGGCGCTCACGCCGCCGCCTTCTTCACTGCACCCACCAGCTCCTTCACCAGCTTGGCCACCAGGGCCTCATCGTCGCCCTCGGCCATGATGCGGATGAGGGGTTCGGTGCCGGAGGGGCGGATGACCAAGCGGCCGGAGCCGTTGAGCCGGGCCTCGGCGTCGGCGATGGCGGCCTTGACCTCGGCTTGCTCTAGGGGCTTGCCGCCGGAGAAGCGCACGTTTTCCAACTTTTGCGGCACCGGCTCGAACTGCTGGGCCAGGGCGCTCATGGGCTGACCGCTCTTGATCATCACTGACAGCAATTGCAGGGCGGCGATCATGCCGTCGCCGGTGGTGGAGAAATCCGACAGGATCAGGTGGCCGGACTGTTCGCCGCCCAGGTTGAAGCCGCCCTGGCGCATGCGCTCCATCACATAGCGGTCGCCCACCTGGGTGCGCTCCAGCGTCAGGTCGAGCTTTTTCAAGAAGCGTTCCAGCCCAAGGTTGGACATGACGGTGGCCACTACGCCGCCGCCCGTCAGACGCCCGGATTCCACGAAGGCCTTAGCGATGATGGCCATGATCTGGTCGCCGTCGACCACCTGGCCCTTTTCATCGCACACCAGCAAACGGTCCGCGTCGCCGTCAAGCGCGATGCCGATGTCGGCGCGGTATTCCTTCACCGCCTTGGCCATGGCCTTAGGATGGGTCGAGCCGCATTCCTCATTGATATTGAAGCCGTCCGGATCGACCCCGATCTCGATCACTTCGGCGCCCAGTTCGTAAAGTGCGGTCGGGGCCACCTTATAGGCCGCGCCATTGGCGCAATCGATCACGACCCGCAGACCCGCCAAGCTGCGATTGCGCGGGAAGGTGGCCTTGATGATCTCCACATAGCGGGCCTGGGAATCGTCCACGCGGCGCACGCGGCCCAGCTCGCGCGGTGAAGCCAGGCCCTCCTGCAGGCCCTCGTCCATATAGGCCTCGATCTCCAGCTCGCGCTTGTCCGACAGCTTATAACCGTCCGGCCCGAACAGCTTGATGCCGTTGTCGGCGAAGGAGTTATGCGAGGCCGAGATCATCACGCCCAGGTCCGCGCGCATGGAGCGGGTCATCATGGCCACCGCCGGGGTCGGCAGGGGACCCAGCAGACGCACGTCCATGCCCACGCTGGTGAAGCCGGCCACCAGGGCCGGCTCGATCATGTAGCCGGACAGGCGCGTGTCCTTGCCGATCACCACCAGATGGCGCCGGTCGCTGGCAGAACGGAACAGCTTGCCCGCCGCCAAGCCCACCCGCAGCGCGACTTCCGCCGTCATGGGATGCTTGTTGGCTTGGCCGCGAATGCCGTCTGTGCCGAAATATGCGCGCTTGGTCATGAATGGGTCTCAACGTGGAAGCTTGTCAGTAGCTCACAGACCTTTGCGATTTGCTGAAGGCCGCACACGGAAATAGCAGACTATCGACGATCTTTCTTAGGCTTCGCACAAGGCATCGCCAAGATCGCGCCTCGCCGCACCCAGAGCCTGTCTGAGGCCTAGCCGCAAGAGCCCGCTTCCACTATGCCTCCGCCATTGCATCGAAGTCAGGTCCTCATGAAGCCCGTCCGTACAGCCGTCCTGCCCGTCGCGGGCCTAGGCACCCGCGTTCTGCCCGGCACCAAGACGGTGGCCAAGGAACTGCTCAACGTCGTGGACCGGCCGATCCTGTCCTATGTGGTGGCCGAGGCCCGCGCCGCCGGCATCAAGCACTTCGTGTTCGTCACCGGACGCGGCAAGCAGGCTATCGAAGACTACTTCGACCATCACATCGAGCTGGAGGCCCAGCTCAAGGCCAAAGGTAAGACCGAACTTCTGGAAGAAATACTCGCCGAACTGCCCAAGGCCGGCGAGATGTCCTTCGTCCGTCAGATGCAGCCTCTGGGCCTGGGCCACGCGGTGTGGTGCGCGCGCGACATCGTAGGCGACGAGCCCTTCGCCGTGATGCTGCCCGACATGCTGATGGAAGGCCCCACCCCGCCCCTGGCTCAGGCGATCAAGGCGCACGAACAAACCAGCGGCAATATTATCGTGGTCGAGCCCTGCGCGCAGGGCGAGGCGCATAAGTACGGCATCGTCGCTCTGGACGGACAAAACGGCCGGCTGAACCGCATGACCGGCATGGTGGAAAAGCCGCCCAAGGGCACGGAGCCGTCCAACCTGTTCATCTCAGGCCGCTATGTGCTGGAGCCGGAAATCTTCGCCATTCTGGCGGATCAGGAAAAGGGCGCGGGCGGCGAGATTCAGCTGACCGACGCCATGCACAAGCTGATGCAGACCCGGCCGTTCCATGCCTTGGAATATGAGGGCGTGACCTATGACTGCGGCGACAAGATCGGCCTGCTGCGCGCCAACGTCGCCTTCGCCCTGGCCCGCCCCGACCTGGGCGCGGACGCCCGCGCGGCTGTCGAGGCCTTGCTTAAGGGCTAATGGAAAATTGAACCACCAAGCTCACCAAGAACACCAAGGAAACGCCAAACTCTTGGTGTTCTTGGTGAGCTTGGTGGTTCAATAATCCTGGTCCCGGCTCGCGCCGGGATAAGCCGATGAAGGGGACCCCCGACGCCGTTGCAACTGCTGATTTTCGGATACGGCTTCACCGGCCGCGCCGTGGCCCGTCGGCGGCTCGCTGAGGGCTGGAGCGTGTGCGCCGCCGTGCGTCAGGCCGAGGTTCGCACGGCGGCAGAAGCAGATGGGGCAACGGCGGTGGGGGCGCAGGACGCCGGCGCCCTGGCCGATGCGGCTACCAGCGCGGACGCCATACTGATCACCGCTCCGCCCAGCTCTGAAGGCTGTCCCGGCTTCACCGCTCTATCGCCCGTTCTGCGGTCCGGCCAAACCCGTCCGCGATGGATCGGCTATCTGTCCACCACAGGGGTCTATGGCGATCACGACGGGCGATGGGTGTTCGAGACCAGCGCCACCAACGCCCACTCCGTCGAGGGCGCGCGGCGGGTGGCGGCAGAGCAGGATTGGCTGAAGCTGGGCGCGCACGCCGAAGTTCCCGTGGCGATCTTCCGCCTGCCCGGGATCTACGGCGCTGGACGCTCGCAGATTGACCGGGTGCGGGGCGGGACGGCCCACCGCCTGATCAAGCCCGGACAGGTGTTCTCGCGCATTCACGTGGCCGATCTAGCGGCTGGCCTTGAGGCGTCGATGACCCGGCCGAGACCAGGCGCGATCTACCACCTTTGTGACGACGAACCCGCGCCCTCCGATGTCGTCACCGCCTTTGCCGCCGAACTGTTGGGCATGGAGCCGCCGCCTGAGCGTCCCTATGACGAGCACACCGCCTCGCCCGCCCTGCGCCGCTTCTATAGCGAGAACAAACGGGTCTCCAACGCCCTGGCCAAGGCCGAACTGGGCTGGCGGCCGGCTTTCGCGAGTTATAGGGAAGGCTTGAGAGCCGTGCTTGAGGCGCAAACGTCACGTTCGTGACACTTGCGCCGGTTATGGCGGCTTCTCGCCAATGGGGATGCCTGACCATGCGCCTGTTCAAAGCCAGCCTCCTCATGGGACTGACGATCTCGGCCGGCCTCGCCGCTGGGACAGCGCGTGCGGCGGACGATCCTATCGCGGCGGCCTATGTGGTCCTGGGCGAGGATGGAACAGCTCAGGCGCGGGTGATCACCAAGGCGGGCGAGTGTCCTGCCATCCAGGCGGGCGGCAAGACCTTGCCGATGACAGTCCGGGCGACGGCCGGAACCGAACCGCTGCGTCCGACCCGCTCGGACCCCAAGGATTCCAAGCCGGCCGACTTTCCGGTGTTGACCTGCGAGGCGACCTTGCCCGCAGGTCTCGTCCGCGCCTCCGTGGCCGGTCACGCCCTACCCGCACCCGTGGCGCGACCCAAGCGCATCGTGGTGATCGGCGATACGGGCTGTCGGCTGAAAAAATCGGATGACGCCTACCAGGCCTGCAACGCCCCCAACCAGTACCCCTTCGCCAAGGTGGCGGCTGCGGCTGCGGCGTGGAAGCCGGACATGGTGGTCCATGTGGGCGACTACGAATACCGCGAGAACGACTGCCAGGTGAAAAACCATGCGGGCTGCGCGGGCAGCCCGTGGGGCTATGGCTGGGACGCGTGGAAAGCCGACTTCTTCACGCCGGGCGCCCCCTTGCTGGCCGCCGCGCCTTGGGTGGCCGTGCGCGGCAATCATGAAAGCTGTAACCGCGCTGGCCAGGGCTGGTGGCGGTTTGTCGATCCTCGCCCTCTGGTGTCGGGCCGCGACTGCAACGATCCAGCCCATGACGAGGCCGCGGACTATTCCGACCCCTATGCGGTGCCCCTCGGCGACGGCGCCCAGATCGTGGTGATGGACACCTCCAGCGCGCCTGGCGATCCGATCCAGCCGGGTGTGCCCGAGGCCGCCATCTACCGAAAGCTCTACACTGACATGGCCGCGCTGGCCGCGCGCCAGCCCTATTCCATCGTGGTCGATCACCACCCCCTGCTCGGGTTCTCAGCCCAGGTCTCGGCCAAGACCCAGCAGCCCTATCTGACCACCGGCAATCTGGGCCTGCAGTCGACCTTCGGCGCCGTGAACCCCCTGCTGTTTCCGCCCACGGTGCAGATGCTGCTGTCGGGCCACGTGCACGTCTGGCAGCAGGTCAGTTTTTCCAGTCCTCATCCCACCCAGTTTATCGCTGGCTTTTCGGGCACTCAGGAAGACGTGGTGCCTATCCCCGCCAAGATCCCCGACGACGCGGCGGTCGCCCCCGGCGCCAAGGTCGAGGCTTTCAGCTCGTGGGTGGACGGCTTTGGCTTCATGACCCTGAGCCGCACAGGCCAAGAGACCTGGGACGTGGAGGTGCACGATCAGAACGGCGACGTGGTCAACCGTTGCAAGGTCACGGGCCGCCACTCCAAATGCGAACTGGCCCAGGTCAGCGGGCCTAAGTAGCCGCCGTCAGGTCTTCGAGGGCCGCGATCAGTCGCGCCAGATCCTGCGGCCGCGACAGGCGATGATCCCCATCCTTGATCAGGCTGAACACCACGTCCTGCCCTTCTATGACCTGAGCCAGCTCCAGGGCGTGAGTCCACGGCACGGAGGTATCCGCCCCGCCCTGCAGGATGCGCACGGGCGCGCGGATCGGCACGGGATTGGCCAGGATTGACCAGCGCGCGCCATCCTCCAGCAGCAAGCGGGTGATCGGATAGCCGCCTTCGCCAAAATCATCCGGCGCGGTCCACACGCCTTGATCGGCCAGGGCTTTGAGCGCCTGTGGCGGCAGACTGGGCCTCATCAGCGCCTCGGTGAAATCCGGCGCGGGCGCAATCAGCACAAGACCGGCGATTCTCTGAGGTCGAACGACGGCGGCCAAGCAGGCGATCCATCCGCCCATGGATGATCCCACAAGGACTAAGGGTCCTTGGGTCAATTCGTCGATCACCGCCAGAGCGTCGTCGCGCCAGCGGGTGATGCTCCCCTGTTTGAAATCGCCCGACGAAGCGCCGTGGGCGAAATAATCAAAGCGCAAGAAGCCCAGGCCGCGCGCCCTCGCCCAGTCAGCGAGAGCCTCGGCCTTGGTCCCGGCCATGTCGGAGCGAAAACCGCCCAGCCACAACACGGTCGGCCTCCGCCCATCCAATCCCCGATAGGCCAGGCGTTCGCCGGCCGGTCGCGGCAGGTATTGCGTCATGTCGGTCATGGCGCGCCGCCTAGCCTTGGGCTAACACAGGACATTGGCCGACTTTTCTAGACGTTCCAGAGACCTGACGGAAACCCGCTTGAGCGTGCTGCCCGCCGATTTCACCCTGTTGCAGGTGATCCCCCGCCTGGACATCGGCGGGGCTGAGCAGTCCACCCTGGACGTAGCCGCCGCCGTGGTGCGCGCGGGCGGTCGGGCCATCGTCGCCTCCGCCGGCGGGGGCATGCAGGATCGCCTGATCGAATCCGGGGCGGAACTGGTGGTCCTGCCGGTCCAATCGAAGAATCCGCTGACCATGATCGCCAACGCCCTCGCCCTGGCGCGCCTGATTCGCCGGGAAAAGGTCAGCGTTGTGCACGTGCGCTCGCGCGCCCCGGCCTTCAGCGCCATATGGGCCGCCCGCAGAACCCGCACGCCCGTGCTGGCCACCTATCACGGCGCATATGGCGCCAATGGCGTGCTCAAGCGCTGGTATAATGGGGTGATGACCCAGGGCGACCGGGTCATCGCCAATTCCGCCTACACCCGCGAGCATCTGCTGGGACAGCATCGGGTCGATCCCGCCAAGGTCATCGCCATTCCACGGGGGATCGACATGGGGCGCTTTGATCCCTCTGCCGTCGGGCGGGATCGGATCGAGGCGCTGCGGCAACGTTGGCGAATCGATCCGGCGGACCGCCGGTTGAAGCTGATCCTGGCGGGAAGACTCACACGCTGGAAAGGCCAGCGCCTGGCGATCGAGGCCCTGGCGCGCTTGAAGGCCGACGGCCTGGACCAGATCCTGCTGCTGCTGGTCGGCGATTCCCAGGGGCGCGTGGCCTATCTCGCCGAACTGGAGCGGGCCATCCGAACCTTGGCCGTGGAGGATCAGGTCAAGATTGTCGGCCCTTGCTCGGACATGCCGGCGGCCTATCTCATCGGAGACGTAGCCCTGGCCCCGTCCCTGGAGCCGGAAGCCTTCGGGCGCACTGCCGTGGAGCCCCAGGCCATGGGCCGGCCTGTGATCGCAGCCGATCACGGCGCCACCCGCGAGACGGTGGTTCCCGGCCAGACCGGATGGCTCGCCGCGCCCTGCGATGTCGAGGCCTGGGCCCTGGCCATCGCTGAAGCTAGCGCGGCAGGACCCGATCGCCTCGCGGCAATGGGCGCGGCGGCTAAGGCCCGAACCTGCGGGCTCTATTCCGTCGGAGCCATGACCGACGCGACCTTGGCGGTCTATCGGTCCATGTTCGGCGCCCAGTAAGCGCTGTTTTGGGAGCCTGAGGGCGATATTTCCCGACTAACGCCCAACCAGATAGCGATGATTGCTGCGCCGAGCTTGATACAAGCCCCCGGCTTGGTCATATATCGCTCCTGGAGACGCGCGGCTTCGCTTGAGGCGGCGCGGCCTTTGTGTTTGCCTAGCGACGCTAAACTGTTTCAACGATTACGGAGACCACCCTATTCGCCGTCCCATGCCCGCGCCCCCGTCCAAAGACGGTCCGCGCATCAACGATGAAATCCGCGTCCCCAAGGTCCTGCTGATCGATCACAACGGTGAAAAGCAGGGAATCATGCCGACCTCCTCGGCTTTGGAGGCGGCGGAGGAAGTCGGGCTTGATCTGGTCGAGGTGTCTCCCAATTCCGACCCGCCAGTCTGCAAAATCCTGGACTACGGCAAGTACAAGTTCCAGGAGCAGAAGAAGAAGAACGAGGCGCGCAAGCGTCAAAAGACCGTTGAAATCAAAGAGATCAAGCTTCGCCCCAACATCGATATCCACGACTACGATGTGAAGGCTAAGGCCATGCATCGCTTCTTCGAGGAGGGCGATAAGGTCAAGGTGACCCTTCGCTTCCGGGGCCGGGAAATGGCCCACCCGGAACTGGGCATGAAGCTGCTGATGCAGGTCAAGACCGACTTCGAGCCAGTCGCCAAGGTCGAGTACGAGCCGCGCATGGAAGGCCGGCAGATGATCATGATCCTGGCGCCGAGGTAAGCGCCTGACGACGATCAGCGCGCTGGACTCCATTCAACCCCGCTTACCGCTGCAGACGGGGGGCCAAATCTCCTTCGCTGCGAAGTCACCGCAATCGCGTATGAACCGTTGCGACCTCTCCCGCTGGCGGGAGAGGGGGACCGCGAAGCGGTGGAGAGGGCGTGCGAGTGGCAAACGGACTCAATGCGGCGGCATGCCCCCTCAGTCACTTCGTGACAGCTCCCCCGCCAGCGGGGGAGCTCGCGCTCCAAATCAGCCGGGCTCATCATATCTGGTCGCCCGGTCTGCGCAGGGGCGGAGGCAAGGTCGATGACCGAACCATCCGCAGCCCCCCTCCCCGCCCAGGGACGCCCCGCCATGGCGGTGCTGCTAGCGGTGGTGTTCGTCAATCTGGTGGGGTTCGGCATCCTGTTGCCGATCCTGCCGTTCTACGGCCGCGCGTTCCATGCCCCGGTGTGGCTGGTGACCTGGGTGTTCACCGCCTTCTCCATCGGCAACTTTTTCGCCGAACCCCTGTGGGGCCGCCTGTCGGACCGAATAGGGCGCAGGCCGATCCTACTGGGCACTATCTTCGCCAGCGGCGTGGGCTTTATCGCCCTGGCGTTCGCCCCCAACATCTGGATGGTGCTGCTGATCCGCCTGCTCAGCGGCCTGACCACCGGTAATCTGTCGACCATCCAAGGCTATATCGCCGACATCACGCCGCCGCAGCTTCGCTCCGGCCGTATCGGCATGCTGGGCGCCGCCTTCGCGCTAGGCTTTGTCGCCGGCCCGGCCCTGGGTGGGCTTCTTGCCCGCCCGGAGCTAGGCGAGGCCGGCTACCGTCTGCCCCTGATCATCGCGGGTTGCCTGTCGTTCGCCTCCAGCTTCGGCGCCTACCTGTTTGTGCGCGAGAGCTGCACCCACGCCAAGATCGGCGCGTCGCCCGGCGAGGCCTTCAAGACCTTGCAGCATGCCTTGAACCATCCGGTGCTGTGCCGCGCCCTGATCATCACCCTGCTCTACACTGCCGCCTTCGCCGCTGCGGAGAGCACCTTCGGCCTGTGGGCTCAGCATCGCTACGGCTGGGGCCCGCGCAAGCTGTCGATCTGCCTGGCTTCAGTGGCCATCACCGCCGCGATAGCCCAGGGCTTTGTGACCGGCCGCATCACGCGCCGTTGGGGCGAAGCCCTGACCTTGGCCGGCGGCCTTGCGCTCATCGCCGCCACCCTGGCTTTGCAGCCGCTGGGCCAAGGCATGATCCGCACCATCGTGCTTCTCGCACTGACGGTATTCGGCCAGGCCCTGGCCCTGCCCAATATCAGCGCCCTGATCTCGCGCACCACCCCGCCGGATCGCCAGGGCGCAGTATTGGGCCTGAACATGTCCCTAGGCGCCCTGGCCCGCGCCATCGGACCGATCGCCGGCGGCGCCCTGTTCTCCATCGTCGGCGCCGATGCGCCCCTCTACGCCGCGGCCCTGCTGGTGGCGCCGACGGTGCTGCTGGCCTGGCAGGCGGAGGGGGCGGCGCGGCCTAGGCGCATCATGGCCTGACTGAAGCGCCCAACGCCTTGCTTTTCGCCCACGTTTCCCCTATTGCACGCCCCTTCTCGGAGCCGCCTGGCCAATGGCATGCCATGGCGGCTCGAAATGCCTTTAGAGGACGGTCCTTCGGGGCCGCAGCAAAATGCCGAAGTTGAAGACCAAATCAGGCGCCAAGAAGCGCTTCAAGATGACTGCGTCCGGCCTGATCAAGGCCGGCGTGGCGGGCAAACGCCACCGGCTGATCAGCCACAATGGCAAGTATATCCGCCAGCAGCGGGGCACCAAGGTGCTCAATGCCTCGGACGCCAAGATCGTAGTGAAAAACTACCTTCCCTACGGCCTCTGATCCCTCGATCTTGAAAGCAGACTGACATGGCTCGCGTAAAACGGGGCGTCACCGCCCACGCCAAGCACAAAAAAGTTCTCGAGCAGGCCAAGGGCTTCTATGGCCGCCGCAAGAACACCATTCGTACGGCCAAGGCCGCGGTCGATAAGGCCGGGCAATACGCCTATCGCGACCGCAAGGTTCGCAAGCGCATGTTCCGCGCCCTGTGGATCCAGCGCATCAACGCTGCGGCCCGCATCGAGGGCTTCACCTACTCGCAGTTTATTCACGGCCTGGACGTGGCCGGCATCGTCATCGACCGCAAGGTCCTGGCCGATGTCGCGGGCGCCGACCCAGCCGCGTTCAAGGCCATAGCCGACAAGGTTCGCGCCGCGCTGGCCTAAAGCCTTTGGGTTCCTGAACTCATCCGCTTACAAGAGCCCTCCAGCCCGGCGCTGGAGGGTTTTTGCTGATCGCTGGATACCGATGACCGAACTGACCAATCTAGAATCCGAACTTACCGCAGCCATCGCGGGCGCGGGCGACCTGAACGCCCTGGACGCCGTGCGCGTGGCGGCCCTGGGTAAGACCGGGTCGATCTCAAACCTCTTGAAGTCCCTGGGAGCCATGAGCCCTGACGAACGCAAGACCGCCGGACCGGCCATCAACGGCCTGCGCGACCGAGTGCAGGCCCTCATCGGCGAGCGCAAGGCCGCGCTGGAGGGCGAGGCGCTTCAGGCCAAGCTAGTTGCCGAGCGTCTGGACCTCACCCTGCCTGCCCCGCCGCGGCGCAAGGGCTCGGTGCACCCGACCATGCAGGCCTTCGACGAGTTGATCTCGATCTTTGCCGAGCTGGGCTTCGTCGTGGCCGAAGGGCCGGACATCGAGGACGATTTTCACAACTTCACCGCCCTGAACTTCCCGCCCAAACACCCGGCGCGGGACATGCACGACACCTTCTTCCTGCAGCCGGACGCCGAGGGTGTGCGCAAGGTCCTGCGCACCCACACCAGCCCGGTCCAGGTGCGCACCATGATGAGCCAGGCGCCGCCGATCCGCATCGTCGCGCCCGGCCGCACCTACCGCAAAGACAGCGACCAGACCCACACCCCGATGTTCCATCAGATCGAGGGCCTAGTAATCGACCGCGACACCCACATGGGCCATCTGAAATGGACCCTGGAGACCGTGCTCGCGCGCTATTTCGAGACCGACGCGGTAACCACCCGCTTCCGTCCCCACCACTTCCCTTTCACCGAACCCTCGGCCGAGATGGATGTGGGCTGCGACCGCTCAGGCGGAGAACTAAAGATCGGCCAGGGCTCCGATTGGCTGGAGATTCTCGGCTGCGGCATGGTCCATCCCAATGTGCTGCGCAACTGCGGCCTGGACCCGGACGAATGGCAGGGCTTCGCCTTCGGCTTCGGGGTGGATCGCCTGGCCATGCTGAAATACGGCGTGCCGGACCTGCGCGACATGTTCGCATCCGATGTTCGCTGGCTGGCCCACTACGGCTTCTCGCCGTTCGCTGCGCCCAATCCCGCGTCGGGGCTGAGCTGATGAAATTCACCCTATCCTGGCTGAAAGACCACCTGGAAACCACCGCCACGACGGCGCAGATCGTGCACGCCATGACCATGGCCGGCCTGGAGGTCGAGCACGTCGAGGATCCAGCGAAAAAGCTCGCCGCCTTCACCGTCGCGAAGATCGTCGAAGCCGTGCAGCATCCCAACGCCGACCGCCTGCGCGTCTGTCAGGTCGACACGGTGGACGGGCGCAAGGAGATCGTCTGCGGCGCGCCTAACGCCCGGGCGGGCCTGACGACCATCTACGCCCCCATCGGCGCCTATGTGCCGGGACTGGACGTGACGCTCGAAGCACGGCCCGTCCGCGGCGTGGTGTCCAACGGCATGCTGTGCTCGGCCGCCGAATTAGAAACGGCTGAAGAATCCAATGGCATCATGGAATTACCCGATAATCTTCAAGTCGGGTTTTCCGCCGCTGAGGCGCTTGGCCTGGAGGCGGTGATCGACTTCGAGGTGACCCCCAATCGGCCCGACTGGTTGGGCGTGGCCGGCATCGCCCGCGATCTTGCGGCGACGGGCATCGGCCGACTGAAGACTGAAACGGTACAGCCGGTTAAGGGCGAATTCTCCTGCCCCATCTCCATCCGCATCAAGGCCCCCGAAGCCTGCGCCCTGTTCGCCGGGCGTTTGATCCGGGGCGTCAAGAACGGCCCGTCGCCCGAGTGGCTGCAAGCGCGCCTCAAGGCGGTGGGTTTGCGCCCAATCAACGCCTTGGTGGACGTGACCAACCTGGTCGCCTACGACCGCTGCCGGCCCCTGCACGTCTACGACCACGCCCATCTGGTGGGCGACGTGATGGAGGCCCGGCTGGGCCATCACGGCGAACACCATGCCCCCGAGCACCTGATCGCTCTGGACGGCAAGACCTACGCCATCGAGCCGCAGATGTGCGTCATCGCCGACGCAAATGGCGAGCGCCCTGTCGGCCTGGGCGGCGTCATGGGCGGAGAAAGCACCGGCTGTTCGGACGCCACCACCGAGGTGTTCGTGGAAAGCGCCTGGTTCGATCCCCTGTGCACGGCCCAGACCGCGCGGGCTACCGGCATCAATTCCGACGCGGCCTATCGTTTCGCCCGAGGCGTGGATCCGGGTTTTGTCGAGCCCGGCCTGGAGCTGGCCACGCGCTTGATCCTCGACCTGTGCGGCGGAGAGGCCTCCGACGTCGTGGTGGCGGGCCAGGCGCCGGCCAATCGCGAGTCCATCGCCTTCGATCCGTCCTATGTTCACCGGCTGGCGGGCCTGAACGTCGGGCGCGAAGGGGCGCTGGAGATTCTGACCAGGCTCGGCTTCACAGTCGAAGGCCACGGCGCCGTGCTGACGGTCACGCCGCCGAGCTGGCGCCGCGATGTGGACGGCAAGGCCGATCTCGTCGAAGAAGTGGCGCGCATCGCCGGTTTCGACGCCCTGCCGTCCACGCCCTTGCCCCAGCTCGCGCGCCCGTCCGCCGGAATTCTGACCGCGCGGCAAGCGCGGGTGCGGGCGGCCCGGCGCGCCCTGGCCGCTGCCGGCTATGCTGAGTCCGTGACCTGGTCCTTCACCGCCCGCAAAACGGCTGAGCTGTTCGGCGGAGGCGGCGAAAACCTGGTCTTGGCCAATCCCATCGCGGCCGAGCTGGACTGCATGCGGCCCTCTATCCTGCCCAATCTGATCGAGGCGGCAGGCCGTAACGCCCGCCGCGGCTTTGCTGATGTCGCGCTGTTTGAAATCGGGCCCGTGTTCTCTGGAGACGCTCCAGGCGACCAACGCACCGCCATCGCGGCCATCCTCGCGCCACACGCCCCCCGCCGCTGGGACAAGTCGTCCGCGGGTGAGGACGTCTATGCGGTCAAGGGTGAGCTCTTGGCTTTATTGGACGAACTCGGCGCGCCCGTCGCCAGCCTGCAGATCGCGCAGGGCGCGGCCGGCGCGTGGTGGCATCCCGGCCAGTCTGCGCGCCTGCAACTGGGGCCCAAGGCCGTGATCGCCGAATTTGGCGCCCTGCACCCGGCTGTGCTTCAGGCGCTGGACGTGGAAGGGCCTGTACTCGGCTTCGAACTGTGGCTGGAGGCCATTCCCGAGTCCAAGCGCAAAGCGACCAAATCCCGCCCCGCGCTCAAGGCTTCGGCGCTCATGCCCTTGACCCGCGACTTCGCCTTCCTGGCGCCAGAGACACTGGCGGCCGGCGATCTGACGCGGGCCGTACAGGGCGCAGACAAGGCCCTAATCTCATCGGTGCGGGTGTTCGACATCTATCAAGGCCCCGGCGTGCCGGAAGGCTTCAGGTCCCTCGCGCTGGAGACTCTGATTCAGCCGGTGGAGCAGACTCTCACCGACAAGGACATCGAGGCTCTGAGCGGCAAGATCGTCGCAGCGGCGGAAAAAATCGGCGCCAAGCTACGCGGTTGATCCAGGGCGGCGACGGAGGGACCTTGATTTTGGGTAGGCTCTCTCCCCATCCTGCGTTTCAGCAAGGGAAGTCACCATGTCCGACCCAAAGGCCAAGCGCCGTTTTGAAAGACTTCTCGAACAGGGCCTGTTCAGCGCGCGCTGGCTGATGGCGCCGTTTTATATCGGGCTGATGGTGGCGCTGGTCGCCGTGTTGGTGGTGTTCGTCGGCGAACTGGCGCACGAACTGCCCCATTTGCTCAGCATGAAGGCGGAGGACGCCATCCTCTTGGCCCTGTCGTTGATCGACCTGTCATTGGTGGCCAACCTACTGATGATTGTCACCTTCTCCGGCTATCAGAACTTCGTATCCAAGATGGACATCCAACATGAAGACCGACCCGATTGGATGGGAAAGGTGGACTTCTCCGGCCTGAAGATGAAGTTGATCGCCTCCATTGTGGCGATCTCCGCCATCGCCTTGCTGCGCGCGTTCATGCGCTTGGGCGAAGGGGACGGCGTCGATCAGACCAAGATCTTCTGGATGGTGGTAATCCACCTGGCCTTCATGGCGTCCGGCGTACTTTTGGCGCTGATGGACTGGCTGACGTCCAAGACCGAAAAGCACTGAGGCGAACTCGCCGATTCAGCGGGGTGGTTCAGAACGGCAGGATGTGGCGCTGGCGGGTATAGGCCAGGTAGCCGATGTTCGCTCCCAGCCGCAGACCCACGCCCGCGCGGATGGGCGCCAGGGTGACGGTTTCCGCCCGCTGATAATTCACGCCCAGACCGCCGATGATATAAGCCGATCCCTCTACGCCCGGGAACCGTTGGAAAACCTGGTCGGGCGTCTGCAGGGCATAGGCCAAGGTGAAGACTCGAGAGGCGTTGCCGCCCAGATCCCAGCCGAACGAAGGACCCTGCCAGTAGACCCTCGTGTTGGGCTGGTTCTTCATATAAAGCAGCCCCTTGCCGTACCGCAGGCCCAGGGTAAAGGCGATCGAGCCCTCCTCGCCCGCGATGTAGCCAGTGGGCCGCCCGTTGTCCTTGAATACCTTCTCGATCAGGGCGGCGGCCGCTTCGGCCCCGACCCCAAAGAAATCCGACACCGAATTGACGATCTCCTCGCGCGAATAGCTTTCGGCATAGGTGCTGGCCGGATAGACGGGGCCGTGATCAGGCGGGCGCGGGCCTTCAGGCGCGGCGGGCGGGGGTGCGACGGGCGGCAGTGCAGCCTGGGCGAGCGCTCGGTCTGCGACGAGGCTGAGGCCCGAGGCCAAAAGGACGCGGCGATCCATGACGATGTCTCCTAGAGGGGCTTCCAAAGCCTCCCAACGGGGAGTTTTGGTCGCGGTCCGTTAATCGGCGATTAACCGTGAGCGACCGGATGCCTAACGCGGGGCTCGGCGCGAACGATGCACCGCTTCGTCCAGGGCCGACAAAAAGCGGGAGCGATCAGCGACCTGAAACGGCGGCGGGCCTGAGGTGATCTCCCCCATGGACCGCAGGTGCTCTCCTATGGCCCGGCCGGCTAAGGCCGCGCCGATGGAATCCACGGTGAAAGCCTTGCCGCGAGGCCCCAACACAATCACCGCCTTGGCCAAGCATCGCTGGGCCAGGGGAATGTCGGCGGTGATCACGATGTCGCCCGCTACGGCGTTGTCGGCGATCCAGTCGTCGGCGATGTCCGGACCGGCCTCCACGATCACCCGCTCGATGAGGGGCTCACGCGGCGTCATCAGGAAGGCATTGGCCACCACATAGACTTTCATTCCGTAGCGGCGGGCGACCCTATAGGTCTCCTCCTTCACCGGGCAGGCGTCGGCGTCGATGAAGATGCGCGGCTGCGCCGTCATGGGCAGGCGTCAGCTGCGGCCCATGTAGTTGCCCTTGGTCAACTCGACGCCCGATTGGCGCATGAGGTCGTAGGCCGTGGCGGCGTGAAAGAAGAAGTTCGGCAGGGCGTGTTGCAACAGATAGGCCTGCCCCTTGAAGCTCATCTCGCCATTGGGAAACTTCAGCAGGATATCGCGCTCTTCGGATCCGTCGATCTGATCGGCCTTAAAGCTCTCCACATAGGCGACCGTCTTGGCGATGCGGGCCTTGAGCGCTTCGATGCTGGTTTCATTGTCCTCGTAGGACGGAGGGGTTTGGCCGGACAGACGGGCCATGGCGCCCTTGGCGTTGTCGGTGACGATTTGGCACTGGCGAACAAAGGGGAACATGTCGGGAAAGATGCGGGCCTGCAGCAGCACGCTCTCATCGATCTTGCGAGACTTGGCGTAGGCCTCGGCCTTGTCCAGCACGACCAACAGGCCCTTGAGCCCCTGCAGCAAAACCGGCGCGGACGCCTGGTACATGGAAATGGTCATGGGGGTCTCCTCGATCCTGAACGGCTTGGCGGCGTTCTAGCGCGTTTCTAGGGTCCCCTTCCACCACGCTTCGCTGGGAAGGAGTGCTGGCCTCTCGCACGCCCTCAAGGATGTGCTAGAGCCACGCCCCATGACCACACCGCTCGACCGAATCCGTAATTTCTCCATCGTGGCCCACATCGACCACGGCAAATCGACCCTGTCAGACCGGCTGATCCAGGAGACCGGAGGCCTGACCGCGCGCGAGATGAAGGAGCAGGTGCTGGATTCCATGGACATCGAGCGTGAACGCGGCATCACCATCAAGGCCCAAACCGTGCGGCTGGACTACAAGGCCGACGACGGCAAGGACTATGTCCTGAACCTGATGGACACCCCTGGCCACGTGGACTTCGCCTATGAGGTCAGCCGCTCCCTGGCCGCTTGCGAGGGCTCGATCCTGGTGGTGGACGCCAGCCAGGGGGTGGAGGCCCAGACCCTGGCCAATGTCTATCAAGCCATCGACAACAACCACGAGATCGTGCCCGTCCTGAACAAGGTCGATCTGCCGGCCGCCGAGCCGGACCGGGTGCGCGCCCAGATCGAGGATGTGATCGGCATCGACGCCTCCGACGCCGTGGAGGCCTCGGCCAAGACCGGCCTGGGCATCCATGCCGTGCTGGAGGCCATCGTCACCCGCCTGCCGCCGCCCAAGGGCGATGAAACCGCCCCGCTCAAGGCGCTGCTGGTGGATGCCTGGTACGACGCCTACCTGGGCGTGGTGGTGCTGGTGCGGGTGTTCGACGGCCGTCTCAAGCACGGCCAGACGGTCAAGATGATGCAGACCGGGGCGACCTATCGGGTGGATAAGCTTGGGGTGTTCAAGCCTAAGGCAAGCGACGTGGAAAGCCTCGGCCCCGGCGAAATCGGCTTCTTCACCGCCGCCATCAAGGAAGTGGCCGACGCCGCCGTCGGCGCCACCATCACCGACGAGCGCAAGCCGACCACAGAGCCGCTCAAGGGCTTCAAGGACGTGCAGCCGGTGGTGTTCTGCGGCCTGTTTCCGGTGGACGCGGCCGACTTCGAGGACCTGCGTGCGGCCGTGGGCAAGCTGCGCCTGAACGACGCCTCGTTTACTTACGAGATGGAAACCAGCGCCGCCCTGGGCTTCGGCTTCCGCTGCGGTTTCCTCGGCCTACTGCACCTGGAGATCGTGCAGGAGCGACTGACCCGCGAGTTCAACCTCGACCTGATCGCGACGGCGCCGTCGGTGATCTACAAGATCATGCTGAACTCTGGCGAAGAGATCGAGCTGCACAATCCGGCCGACATGCCCGATCCGGTCAAGATCGACACCATCGCCGAGCCCTGGATCAAGGCGACCATCTTCACCCCCGACGACTATCTCGGCGCCGTGATCAAGCTGTGCCAGGACCGCCGGGGCGCCCAGCGCGAGCTGAGCTATGTCGGCAGCCGCGCCATGGTGGTCTATGACCTGCCCCTCAATGAGGTGGTGTTCGACTTTTACGACCGGCTGAAATCCATCTCGAAAGGCTATGCCAGCTTCGACTATCAGCTGGAGGACTACCGCATCGGCGACCTGGTCAAGATGCAGATCCTGGTCAATGCCGAGCCGGTTGACGCCCTGTCCATGCTGGTCCACCGCACCCGCGCGGAAAGCCGGGGCCGCTCCATGGTCGAGAAGATGAAGGAGCTGATCCCGCCGCACCTGTTCGTTATCCCGATCCAGGCGGCCCTGGGCGGCAAGATCATCGCTCGGGAAACCGTGCGCGCCCTGCGCAAGGACGTGACCGCCAAGTGCTACGGCGGCGACGCCAGCCGCAAGCGCAAGCTGCTGGACAAGCAGAAGGAAGGCAAAAAGCGCATGCGCCAGTTCGGCAAGGTGGAGATCCCGCAGGAGGCGTTTATCGCAGCGCTCAAGATGGACGAGGATTAGGGCAAGGCCCCACGGGACAATGGAACGGACGCCAGCTCTGCCAGCCAGCGGACGTTGGGAGGGCCGCAGGTGCGAGGATGCCGTCGCCGAGAGGCTTGCCTATTCGGTCAACAGCACCTGCGTCACAAACTTATCCCTCTGGCCGCTGGTGTAGCGAACGAGGGACTGGATGGACTGATCGGCTAACAAGGCGGTGAACAGCAAATGCACTTAGCGGAAAATGCCTGCGCCCTACCCCTTCTTGGCCGTATTCAAATTGACGCCCGTTTGGCCCCGCACCCTTCTCAGTAGATCGTCTTCATTTCCAGGACCACCAATTCCATCGGCTGGGTCGATCGATTCTCTATCTTCTGCCGGGACGGGCCACTCCAGCTGAAATCCCCCAGCTTTTTCTGCACGGCCTCAGCTTCGCCCTCGGGCGACGTCATGCGCGCGTTCAGATCAGTCATGCAAACAACCAAGTGCTTCAGCGTATATTCGTGCATCGGCACGCTCCGCCCCGGACCAACTTTCAAGCGCAAAGCGCGGACCTGGTCATTCTCAAACAGCAGGGTGAAATTGCCAGGGGCGACCCGCAGAGGATCGAGGGCGGTTCCCACGACCTTGCCGGGATATCCCCCCTTCTTGATGGCCACGATAACGCCGGATGGGCCGCTGGGCCGCGGATCGACACGCGGCGTCGGCAAAGGCCCCGAATAGTGAAAACCGATTGCCCGGCTCCAAGCGACCCTACCGGGCGTCCACTTTAAATCTTCGATTGAACCGTCGAGATAGGTGAGCCTTTCGCCGCCCTTGCGAAAGTAGATCATGACGCGATTCAGCTTGTGATTATGCCAATTATGGCCCGGCTCCGCGCAACGCGCCCGGTCTTGCGGCGGCAAAGTTTCACAAAGTTTGGGAAGATCCGTGGAGGGATCGCCTGCGCCGGGATAGGGCTGCGGGGGATTGACAATCAGTTGGTCATTCTCAAACAGGACGGAAAAACCCCGCACACCCGGCACGGGCGTTCCCGGTCCGGCGAACCACTGTTCTTTTTGGGTCTGCGCCGTCGCGGTTTGGGCGCCCAGCAGGCTACTCGCCAGACCAGCGACAATGACGAAGATGGCGAATGCGAAGAGCTTTTTGCGATGCATAGCGAACCCCTGAACGTGTTTCAAAAATGCGCGCCGGACAGACACTTTTGATCTGACGGATATTTCGCACCGGAACGCAGGCAAGTCTATCGGATGGATAACCTCTGATACGTCTCCAACGCCCGATACCGGTCATTCCCAACGGGCAAGTCGGGGGGAATGCGGCCTGGGCGCAGGTCTTTAGCCAGGCCTGTTTCGCCTTAGGCGAAGGTCTCGCGCCACACCGGCCAGAGCAGCTTTTTTGCTTTCACCTTCACGCGCAGCAGCTGGGTGCGGGCGGTGATGTACAGGTGGCCGTCGGCGCCGAACTCGCAATTCCGCTCCGAGTCGTTGGCGTGGATCGCGCCCAGGAGCTTGCCCTCGGGCGAGATGATGCAGATGCCGATCAGGCTCGAGCACCACAGGTTGCCCGCGCCGTCCATGCGCATGCCGTCCTCCCTGCGCATGGCGGCTGTGGCCTTGAAGAACACCCGCTTGTCGATGGGGCGCCCGTGAGCGTCCAGGGTGATGGCCAGCCATTTGTCGTTGTCGGTGACGTAGAGCGTGCGCCCGTCCGGGCCCATGGCGATGCCATTAGGGTCCAGCGTGCTGTCAACGACGGTGACAGTGTTGTCGGGCGCGATGCGAAACACACCCGCATAGTCCATCTCGCGCAAGGGCGAGCCTGTGAAGCCCGTCAGTCCATAGGGCGGATCAGTGAAATAGATCGACCCGTCCGGACCCAGAACCACGTCGTTGGGGCTGTTGAAACGCTTGCCCTCGAAATGCGAACTCAACACGGTCTTCTTGCGCGTCTTAAGGTCGATCACCCCCACGGTGCGCGTGCCGCCATCGGCATAGACCACGCCCCCGCGTCCCAGGCACATCCCGGAAATCCCTGGGTTGGCCAGAGCCGGATCAGGCGGTCCGGCCCAACCGGCGGGCCGCAGCCACTGCGAGCCCCCGTCGCGCTCGCTCCAGCGGAAAAGTACATTGGCCTGGGCGTCCGTGCTGAGCAAATAGCCGTCAGCTCCCCCGACCCAAACCGGCCCTTCGCCCCCGACATAGCCGTCCACGAGCGTTTCCACCGGTGCGTCGGCCTCGACAAGTGCGTCCAGGGCCGGGTCCGTCCGCTCCACATGCCCGACCACGCGCCGCTCGGCGGCGAAGGCGCTAGCGGTCACAGCACAGGCGGCGCCGGCCAGCACTGCGCGGCGCGACGGCGTCTTCCAGGCGTTGGTCGAGTCAGCACGCAACGGACTCATGAGGTCTCCTCCGTATGGCTTTGCCAACACACTAGCCCAGAATGAGCCGGAAGAGCTTTGGGCGGACGTCGCGGGAGCGAGGGGGCTCACAGCTTTCGTGGATGGTTTGGGTAGGCCGAGGCTCTGGCCACGCACAACGGGGAAGGCCCGAGCACCCCGCGATTGACGCCGTCAGGCCTTGCTGAGGTCGATTGGCAGCGAGCGCACCCGCTTGCCGCAGGCGGCGTAGATCGCGTTGCACAGCGCGGGCACGACCGGAGGCAGCGCCGGCTCGCCCAAGCCGGTCGGGCCATTATCGGATATCACCCAATGCACATCGACCGAAACCGGCGCATTCGGCATTCGGATCAGCGAATATTGGTCGAAATTCCGCGGCATCGCGGCGCCGTCATCAATGGTCATCTTCAGGCCCAGAGCCTGGCCGATCCCGTCGATGACCGCGCCTTGCACTTGGTTCACGGCCCCGCTCGGATTGACGATCTGCCGACCGATGTCGCCGACCACCCAGACCTTGTGCGCGCGCACCGCGCCCGCAGTTGAAACGCTCGCTTCCACCACTTCGGCGAAATAGCCCGAAAGCGTGTAATAGAACGCGACGCCCAGGCCGGTCCCCTCGGGCAGCGGGCGGCCCCAGCCGGACACAGCCTTCACCTTGGCAAGACAAGCGAGCATCCGGTTGGGATCGAACGGCGCGAACGGCGAGGTCGGATCGATCGCCGCTTTCATCAGCAGCGCGCGCTTGGCAACGACGGCCTTCAGCAGGTCAAACCGAAAATCCATCGGATCGCGACCGCTCGCCTGCGCGATCTCATCCAGGAACCCCTGGTAGACGAAGGCATGGGCGTTGCTTTGCGGCGCGCGCATGGGGCCGGTCGGCACGGCGGTGTCCAGGACCGTCGCCGCGATCTCGAAATTGTCCACCGCCTCGACGGGAAATTCGGTGGGGCTCATGGCGGCGCCTTGGCTGAACTTCCCGTTTGCGCCGAAGGAGATGAAATGATTGCGGAAGGCGATCAGCTTGCCGGCCTTGTCGAGCCCGGCCTTGAGATAACAAAAGCCGGCGGGCCGATAGAAGTCGTGCGCCATGTCGTCTTCGCGCGACCAAAGCAATTTCACCGGCGCGCCGCCGGTTCTCTGGGCGATGGCGGCCGCTTCGACCATGTAATCGTTCGACAGACGCCGGCCAAAACCGCCGCCGCAGCGGATCTGATGGATCGTCACGTCTTGCGGCTTTACGCCAAGGGTCTTGGCGACGAGCTGGCGTCCAGCATCGGCCGCTTGCGTCGGCGCCCAGATTTCAAATTTGCCGTCCTTGAATTGGGCGGTGCAGTTCTGGGGCTCCAAGGTGGCGTGCGATAGGAAAGGATAATCGTAGGCCGCTTCGACCACCTTGGCGGCGCTGTTGAACGCCGCATCCGGATCGCCATCCTTGCGGATGGACATTTTCGGCGCTTGTTTTGACGCCGCGAGGGCCTGGGCGGCGAAATTCGCGCTCGATTGGCCGCTGGATGGGCCAGCCTGCCATTTGGCGTTCAGCGCCTTGCGCGCCTGCTGCGCGGCCCACCAGCTTTCGGCTATCACCGCCACGCCGCTGACGAGTTCGGACGGATTGGCGCCGCCCTCAATGGCGAACACGTCGCGCACGCCCGGACTGGCCTTAGCCGCCGATAAATCGGCGCTGACCAATTTGGCGCCGAAAGCCGGCGCTTTTTCGAATGCCGCGTAAACCATGCCGGGCAGACGCACATCGATCCCGAACAGCGGCTTGCCGGCGACGATCGCGGGCTGGTCGAACTGGATCACCGGCGTGCCTATGATCCCGTAGTCTTTCGGGTCTTTCAGCTTGATCGTTTCAGGCGCGATCGGCGGCAATAGCGCCGCAGCGGCGGCGAGCTTGCCGTAGCCCAGTTTGCGCCCCGTCGGGCCGTGGGTGACTTCGCCTTTGGCGGTGCGACAGGATGAGGCGTCCACCTTCCACGTCTGAGCGGCGGCGGCGATCAGCAGCGCGCGCGCTGTCGCGCCGGCCCTGCGCATCGCGTCCCATTCGTTGAATATGGAACGCGAGCCGCCCGCGCGCTGCACGCCGTAAAGCGCAGGGACACTGTCGGCCTGTTCAATGCGCACCTGGGTCCAATCGGCGTCCAGTTCATCGGCGACGATCATCGGCAGGCTGGTTTTGACGCCTTGCCCACATTCTGGATTCTTAGCCCAGATCGTGACGACGCCGTCGGCCGCGATCTTGACGAAGGCGTTGGCTTGAAAAACACCCGACGTGGCCTCGGCGGCGCCGGCCAGTCCGGGGGCCATGACGGCGATCATCATGCCGCCGCCGGCGACGGCCGAGACCTGTAGGAAATTGCGGCGCGAGCGGGAAAATCCATCAGCCATCGGCTTGCCCGGTCTTCGGGGCGGACAGACCGGCGGCCTGCCTGATCGCCGCGCGGATACGCAGATAGGTAGCGCAGCGACAGATATTGCCGGCCATGGCGGAATCGATTTCGTCGTCGGTCGGGTGCGGATTTTTTTCCAGTAGTGCGATTGCGGTCATGATCTGGCCAGCCTGGCAATAGCCGCATTGGGCGACGTCATTTTCAATCCAGGCGGCTTGCACCTTCCTGCCGACCGGACCGGCGCTGACGCCCTCGATCGTGGTGATCTGGGTGTGGATCAGATTTGCGATCGGCAGTTGGCACGCGCGCGCGCCGTGGCCATCGACATGCACGGTGCACGCCCCGCATTGGGCGACGCCGCAGCCGTATTTCGTCCCGACCATGCCCAAGGTGTCGCGCAACGCCCAAAGCAGTGGCGTGTCGCCGGTCGCGTCGACCGAAACGGCGGCGCCGTTGATGTTCAGCGTATAAGCCACGAGCACCTCCGCCATGCCCGGCGACATTCACAGCATCAGCGCGGTTGGGCAATCACGTTCCGTTGAAGGTCAGGCTCTACCGGGTCGCCAAGGCCGCTTAGCCACCGCGCGGCCGAACCTGCCCGGAAGCGGTCGTTCGCAATGGCTCAACAGGGGGGTGAGCGGACCCCTAGATGATCGGCACGCATCCACCTTCGCCGAGCCGGAAACGGAAATCTTGCCCCATGCCGCCGGTGACGTAGCCTATTCGACAGTCGGTCGTGTGCCCGTCCTTGAACCGGACCCGCACCATGCCCTCGCCCTCACATGTGCTGGGTTGAGCCACGGTTAGAATATGCCCGCGCCGTTCCAATGGCCTCTCTTTGCCGCAGAGCATCAGGGTGGCGACGGCTTCGGGGGAAATCGTTGCATCCACCTCGAATGTGTTCGCGGCGACGGGGGAGCACGCTGCAAGCGCCACCAATCCTGTAAGCCACAGCTTCATCGCACAACCATCGCGCATAGAGGCCTATGTCCGCAACGGGGCTGGTTCTGCCAGACGTTCGAGGCCCTAAAGCCGTCCTTCGAACCTCCGGTCGGGAAGCGGACGTTGGCAACTGCCGCATCGGGGGGACGGCGGACCTATGGCCTTCTTCGCACCCAAGGGCCAAACCGCGTCCATATTACAAGCCCGAGGATACAAATCCCGGCTATGACTTGATGGTCGTGGCCGGAAAACAATCGCCAGCCCAAGTAGTCATTAAGGCTCGCGAGGAGCAGAGCGGCCAAAAATAAAACGGCTACGATGCGGTCTCGCCTACTGGGCTTTCGCGGCCACCACTCGTATCCGCCAGCATCCATGATTTTGGGGCCACTCACCGTCAATACGCTGACTCTAAGTCGCCAAAGCCATTGCTGCAAAGCAGATGGGGTGGATGGCTCCCGCTCCCGGCGTTGAAGCGCCAAGGTGGTTGGTGTCACGCAAACCACGAGCATTGGGAGCCACCCGCTATGGAGATTACCACTGTCGGCCTCGACCTAGCCAAGAGCGTCTTTCAGGTCCACGCGATCAGCAGCACGGGTGAGGTCGTCATCCGCCGAGCCCTGAGACGGGCGCAGATGATCCCGTTCTTCAGCAAGCTTGCGCCGTGTCTCGTCGGAATGGAGGCCTGCGGCACGAGCCACCACTGGGCCCGGGAGTTGGTCCGCCTGGGCCACCAGGTGCGGCTGATGCCGCCAGCCTACGTCAAGCCATACGTCAAGCGCGGCAAGACCGACGCCGGCGACGCCGAAGCGATCTGCGAGGCGGTGACGCGGCCGACCATGAGGTTTGTGCCGATCAAGTCGGTTGAGCAGCAGGCGGCGTTGTCGCTGCACCGGACGCGCGACCTACTGGTCAAGCAGCGGACCCAGCTGGTCAACATGATCCGAGGCCTTCTGGCGGAGTTCGGCGTCGATATTCCCAAGGGCATCACCCACGCCCTGGCGTTCGTCCGGCGGGTCGTCGCTGGCGAAGCGCACGAGGTCCCGGCGTTGGCGGCCAAGGTGATCGCAGCCTTGGCCGAGCAGGCGCTGGAAGGTCAGAGCCGCATCCGCCAACTCGAGCGGGATCTGCTGGCCTGGTACCGTTCCAACGATCTGGCCCGGCGCATCGCCACCGTGCCAGGCGTGGGTCTACTCGGCGCCACCGCCCTGGCGGCCACAGTCACCGATCCCACCCAGTTTCGCTCCGGCCGTCAGTTCGCCGCGTGGCTAGGGCTGACGCCGCTCAACAACTCTAGCGGCGGCAAGGAGCGGCTGGGCCGCATCTCCAAGATGGGCGACCAGTACCTGCGACGGCTGCTGGTAACAGGCATGACCGCGCTCGTCCGGCGCAACCTTCACCATCCTGGGGCGGCCGATCCGCGCCTTGCGGCGCTGCTGGCTCGCAAGCCAGTACGGCTGGCCACGGTGGCCATGGCCAACCGAGCGGCGCGGGCAATCTGGGCCATCATGGTCCGGGGCGAAGTCTACCGCGCGCCGGAGCCCGTCGGCGCAGCAGCATAGCCAACTCAAAGGATTAGCGCCGCCAGAGCAGCGCTTCAGAAGTTGCGAGGACCATGTGAAGTGATGGCGAACCGGTCAGACCGGGGACGAGGACAACCAGCGTGAAGGTCCAGGGCGTGATAGCCCGCAAAGCAGAGTAGGACCTCGTCCGCGGAAACCATCAAGGCCAGCGGTCCATGACCGCGCAAACAGGCCGGACACAAGACTGCACCCGACCAAACCGCCAAAAACGTCACGTTACCCCTTGCAACGCGGGAGCCATCCACACAAGACCTTCCCGACATCCGACGCGGGTCGATTCGCCCCGTTGGCGCATTGCCGGAAACCGGACGTTCGGTTCGCCAGGCACCCTGGTCGCGGCGGAGTGCTCTTCTGCCAGCGCTGGTGGTTGAGCTGAACCGCCCCTTAACCCCGCTCCTCCCGGCTTCCGCCGGGATGAGCGGATTATCGGAAGG
Organism: Pseudomonadota bacterium; assembly: GCA_048498155.1. Lineage (GTDB taxonomy): Bacteria > Pseudomonadota > Alphaproteobacteria > Caulobacterales > Caulobacteraceae > BOG-938. The sequence goes on from JBEHYN010000005.1 coordinate 78,543, forward strand.
GCTTCGGGTGGGACACAAGCCCCTACCGAACCGACCCCAACCCCTTGGCCCCTTCGGCATGGGCGCCGAGCAAATCAGACTCCCGCAACAGCGCCCCGGAAAAATCCGAGCGCGACAGGTTGGAGCCGCTCAACAGGGCGCCGCGCAGGTCGGCACCGCGCAGGTCGGCGGTTTTGACCATGGCGCCGCGCAGATCGCAGGATAGCAGGCGGTCTTGACCAATGACCAGAGGCCCCATCTGAGCCTCGCCGAGGTTTGATCCGGACAGCTTGGCGTTGGTCAGCCGTGCGCCGCGCAGGTCGGCGCGTCGCAAATTGCAGTTGCGCATGTCGGCGCCTTCCAGGTGCGCGCCCTGCAGCTGAACCCCCTCCATGTTTAGACCATAAAACACCGCGCCTCGCGCCGACAGGGCGGTAAGATTGTAACCGCTGATCGAACCCAGCGACCGCAGGTCCGCCTCATCAAACTTTGAGGGCTTGCCCTGGGCGCCGCCGCTCTCGCACCACAGAGCGTGATCGCGCAGCATCTCGGCGAAGGGCAGGGCCGAGACATGCTTGCCGGCGGGGCCATCCCTCAAGACGCCGTCCATTTGGGCCCCGTCGAACTTGCAGGACTGGGTCAAGGCGCCCACCAGCACGGCGTCGCGCAGGTCGGCCCCGGCCAGGTCCGCCCCGGTCAGGTCGGCGCCCGACAGGTTCGCGCCGTTCATATTGGCCTGCTTGAGGTTGGCGCGGACCAGCTTGGCGTCCTTGAGGATGGCGTCGGTGAAATCGGCTCGCACCGCCACCGCGCCGGACAGTTTGGACCGTTCCAGATTAGCGCCGATCAGGATGGCGCCCTGCACGTCGCTAGCGCGCTTGGTGGGCTCAAGAATGCGAAATCCCATTTCCGCGTCGGCTGCGGCGATAGTCCCCTCGCGCAGGTCGGCCTCGAATAGGTCCGCCCCCGTCAGGTCCGCGCCGCGAAGGCAGGCGCCGCGCAGGTCTGCCCGGCGCAGGCTGACATTGGTCAAATCGGCGTTCTGCAAGTCCGCGCTGAACAGCACGGAATTATCCAGCCGCGCGCCGATCAAACGGCAGCCGGCCAGGATCGCCCCGGTGAAGTCCGCGTCGCTGAGGTTGCGTCCAGACAGGTCCAGACCGGAAATATCGGTCCAGGAGAAAACCGCGCGGGCGCCGCCGGGACGTGAGGAAAACAGCCGGTCGTGCTTGACGCAGATGAGATCGACGTCTGCCTGGGTCAGGCGCCGCGGTGGGGCATGGGCCGTTTGTCCGGACATGGTGCGCGCAGTTCTGCTAAGTCCATCCACCTTTATCACAAAAGGGGATTAACGAGCTCCTAGCTTGTCGCGGGCGGACATCGCGCGTCGGCGAAAGCCGCGATAAAGCAGGGCGTTAGCTTCCTCCCCCAGAAGGCCCGCTTCAACGTCCAAGCCGGCGGCCTTCATGACCTTCGGGCCCTCGCCGGCCGATAGCGGGTCGGGATTGTCACAAGCGTACACCACACGGGCCACGCGGGCGTCCGCCAGGCGCTGAGCGCAGGAACAGGCGCCGGAGGTTCGACGCGCGCAGGGTTCAAGGGTGACATAGGCCACAGCGCCCTGCGCCATCGATCCCGCCGCCTCTAACGCCTGCTCCTCGGCGTGGGGACGTCCGCCGGGCGCCGTGGCGGCCTGGGCCAGGACCTTGCCGTCCTTGACCAGAATGCAGCCGACCGCGGGATTGGATCGCGTGCGCCCCAACTGAGCGCGCGCCAGGCCGATGGCCCGGCTCATCATCTGTTCATCGAAGTCCGCGCTCACGCGGTCCGCGCCGGCGGCGCGGGCAAGGGCTCGGCGCGGCTGGGATCCAGATAGCGGGCGGACAGCGGCGTCAGGTTCGCGTCCAGCTCGATCAGCAAGGGATTGCCCGTGGGAATCTCCACCCCGACGATGTCGGCGTCCGCCACGGCGAACAGCAGCTTGACGATGGCCCGCAAGGAATTGCCATGCGCGGCGATCAGCAGGGTTTCGCCGGATTTCAGTTTAGGCGCGATGTCCTCGCGCCAATAAGGCTCCACCCGCTCCAAGGTGGTCTTCAAGCTTTCCGTGGCGGGCGCCGCGATCCCGGCATAGCGACGGTCGCCGGACAGGTCGAACGGCCCGCCCGGCGCCATTGGGGGCGGGGGCGTGTCATAGGAGCGGCGCCAGATCTTCACCTGGTCCTCTCCATAGGTCTTGGCGGTCTCAGCCTTGTCCAGGCCCGTCAGAGCGCCGTAGTGGCGCTCGTTGAGCCGCCAGCTCTTGGTGATCGGAACCCAGGCCTGGCCGGAGGCCGCCAGGGCCAGATTGGCCGTGCGGATCGCCCGCGTCAGCACGGAGGTGTAGGCGCGGTCGAACTTGAGCTCCGCAGCCTGGATCAGCGCCCCGCCCTTCTTGGCCTCCGCCTCGCCCTGGGCGGTCAGGTCCACGTCGACCCACCCGGTGAAGCGGTTCTCCAGATTCCATTGGCTTTGGCCGTGGCGGAGCAGAACAAGGGCGGGCATGGTCTTGGGGGTCCGCTTGAGATGGGGGCCGAACCGGCGGGCTAAGCCTTTGCCGAAGGGGCGTCAAGCGGACCGTTGGCCCTGTCGGCCCGCCGCTGCTATAGACCGGCCATGCTGCCTGATCGCATCTTCTACCCCTTGGTCCTCGGCGCCTTCGCCGTCCTGATAGCCCTGGCCCTAGTATGGCCCCAAGGTCAGGGCGCGCCCTCGCCCGCGCCGTTCGGCCATCCGATGGTCGCCCCCACCCCCACCGGGCCGGCCAGGCCCGTCCTTCCCACAATCACCCAATGAGCCCGTTCGACGCCATCACGGTGGGCCGCCGCGTGCTCGAGGTGGAGGCCGAGGCGCTGAAAGCCTTGTCGGGCGCCCTGGGGGACAGCTTCAACCAAGCGGTGGAAACCCTGTTCAAGGCCAAGGGCCGCATCGCCTGCACCGGCATCGGCAAGTCAGGCCTGGTGGCGCGAAAGATCGCCGCGACCTTGGCCTCGACCGGCTCGCCCGCCCTGTTCGTCCATCCGGCCGAAGCCAGCCACGGCGACCTGGGCATGATCGGCCCGGGCGATGTGGTGCTGGCCCTGTCCAAATCGGGCGAAGCGCGCGAGCTGAGCGATATTCTGGCCTACGCCAAACGCTTCGACATTCCGCTGATCGCCTTAACCGCCAGCGCCGATAGCGCGCTGGGCCGCGCTGCGGACGTGGTGCTGGCCCTGCCCGACGCAGAGGAAGCCACCGCCGAGGTCAATGCCCCGACAACCTCCACCACCCTGCAGATCGCCCTGGGCGACGCCCTGGCCGTGGCCCTACTTGAGCGGCGCGGGTTCACGGCCAAGGACTTTCGCCTGTACCACCCCGGCGGCAAGCTGGGCGCCATGCTGCGCACCGTGGGCGATCTGATGCACGGCTTGGCCGACACCCCCCTGGCGCCGCCCGACGCGCCCATGCGCGAGACCCTGTTGCTGATGACCGAAAAGCGGTTCGGCTGCGTGGGCGTGGTGGGCCAGGATGGACGGCTGGAGGGGATCATCACCGACGGCGATCTTCGGCGGCACATGGACGGCCTGTTTCAACGCACAGCCGGCCAGGTGATGACGCCCTCGCCCAAGAGCGTCCCGCCCGCCATGCTGGCCGCCGAAGCGCTCAAGCGCATGAGCCAGACCGCGCCGCCGTCCACCGTGCTGTTCGTGGTCGAAGATGAGCGGCCGGTCGGCATTTTGCACATCCACGATCTGGTTCGCGCCGGAGTCATCTGATTTTCATCGCGCGCCGGTCGGTTCGGCTGGCCTTGCGGCGGTTTTTGCCGCTAAGAGGCGGGCGCCCACTGTCAAAGGGAATCCCCATGTTATCCGCGCCCAGCGCCGACCTTACCCCCAACACCTTCGCCTACGAGAACCAGGCTCTGGTCAAGGCGACCGGCTTTCGTGAATACGACGCCCGTTGGCTGTTCGGACCGGACATCAACCTGCTGGGAGTCGAAGCCTTAGGGCTGGGCCTTGGAACCTATATCCAGGAGCTGGGCCATAGCCGCATCGTCGTCGGCCACGATTTCCGCTCCTATTCCCTGTCGATCAAACAGGCCCTGACGCTCGGTCTGATCGCGGCCGGCTGCGAGGTGCTCGACATCGGCCTGGCGGTCTCGCCCATGGCCTATTTCGCCCAGTTCGATCTGGACGCGCCATGCGTGGCCATGGTCACCGCCAGCCACAACGAAAACGGCTGGACCGGGGTGAAAATGGGGGCGCAACGCCCGCTGACCTTTGGCCCCGATGAGATGGGCCGGCTGAAGGAGATCGTGCTGGGCGGCGCCTGGAAGGAAAAGGCTGGCGGCAAGCTGACCCATGTGCCGGGCGTGGCCGAGCGCTATATCGCCGACGCCGCCTCCAAGCTGAAGCTCACACGCCCCCTCACCGTGATCACCGCGTGCGGCAACGGCACAGCCGGACATTTCGCCCCCGAAGCCCTGCGCCGGATGGGCGTGGCGGTGGTGGTCGAGATGGACTGCGACTTGGACTGGACCTTCCCCAAGTACAATCCCAACCCCGAAGACAGCATCATGCTGCACGCCATGGCCAATTCGGTGCGCCATTTCAACGCCGACCTGGCCCTGGGCTTTGACGGCGACGGCGATCGCTGCGGCGTGGTGGACGACGAAGGCGAGGAGATCTTCGCCGACAAGATCGGCCTGATGCTGGCGCGCGATCTGTCGGAGGTTCACCCGGACGCGACCTTCATTGTCGACGTCAAATCCACCGGCCTGTTCATCACCGATCCGGTGCTGAAGAAAAACGGGGCTAAGACGGTCTATTGGAAAACCGGGCACAGCTACATCAAACGCAAGACAGCCGAGATCGGCGCCCTGGCCGGCTTTGAGAAATCCGGCCACTTCTTCTTCAACCAGCCGCTCGGGCGCGGCTATGACGACGGGCTGGTCGCCGCCGCCGCCATCCTGGCCATGCTGGACCGCAACCCGGACAAGAAACTGTCGGACCTCAAGAAAGCCCTGCCGGTCGCCTACACCTCCTTGACGATGTCGCCGCACTGCTCGGACGAAACAAAATACGGCGTGGTTGAGCAGATTGTGCGGGAATACCAGGCGTTAGCCGCCGCCGGAGGCCTGATCGAGGGTCGCAAGATCGCCGAGGTGTTGACCGTCAACGGCGTGCGCGTGACCTTGGAAGACGGTTCCTGGGTTCTGGTGCGAGCGTCCTCCAACAAGCCCGAACTGGTGGTGGTGGTGGAGAGCATGGCCAGCGAGAATGATATGCGCGCCCTGTTTCATAACGAAGTGAAGCCGCGCCTGGCCAAATACCCGGGCGTCGGCGCCTACAACCAGGAAATCTAACCCTATGCGCGTCGCCATGATCGGAACGGGTTATGTCGGGCTGGTGTCTGGCGCCTGCTTCGCCGACTTCGGCCATGTGGTCACCTGTATCGACAAGGACGCCTCCAAGATCGAGCGGCTGAAGAAGGGCGAGATTCCTATTTTCGAGCCCGGCCTGGACGATCTGGTCGCGCGCAATGTGCGCGAGGCGCGGCTGTTCTTCGCGACGGACAGCGCCCTGGCGGTGCGCGAGGCCGATGCGGTGTTCATCGCGGTCGGGACCCCTTCTCGCCGAGGCGACGGCCATGCCGACCTCAGCTACGTCTATGCAGCGGCCGAAGAGATCGCCAGCCAGATCGACGGCTTCACCGTGGTGGTGACCAAGTCCACCGTGCCCGTCGGCACAGGCGATGAGATCGAGGCCATCCTCAAGCGCGTCAGACCGGACGGCGACTTCGCGGTGGTGTCCAATCCTGAGTTTCTGCGCGAGGGCGCGGCGATCAACGACTTCAAGCGCCCCGACCGGGTGGTGGTGGGAACCGAGGACGAGCGGGCCAAGGTGGTGATGGCCGAACTGTACCGCCCGTTGAACCTGAACGAGAGCCCGATCCTGTTCACCGGACGGCGAACCTCGGAGCTGACCAAATATGCGGCCAACGCCTTCCTGGCGATGAAGATCACCTTCATCAATGAAATCGCTGATTTGTGTGAAGTCCTTGACGCCGATGTTCAGCAAGTCGCCCGCGGCATCGGCTTAGACAACCGCATCGGCTCCAAATTCCTGCACGCGGGCCCCGGCTATGGCGGATCGTGTTTTCCCAAGGACACCTTGGCCCTGGTGCGCACGGCTTCTGACGCCGGCTCTCCAATCCGGCTGGTGGAGACCACTGTCGAGGTCAACGACGCCCGCAAGAAGGCCATGGCGCAAAAGATCGTCAAGGCCATGGGCGGCGCGGTGGCGGGCAAGCGGATCGGCGTGCTCGGCCTGACCTTCAAGCCCAACACCGACGATATGCGCGATGCGCCTTCGCTCGATATCGTGCCGGCCCTGATCGGCATGGGCGCGACGGTCCAGGCCTACGATCCAGAAGGCCATGAAGCGCGGCAAATGCTGACCGGCGCTGAATTTAAGGCTGGCCCTTACGACGTCGCCGAAGACGCCGACGCCCTGGTGATCCTCACCGAATGGGACCAATTCCGCGCCTTGGATCTGGACCGGATCAAGCTGCTGATGCGCACGCCCCTAGTGGTGGATCTGCGCAATATCTATCGCCCCGCCGAGATGACCGCGCGCGGGTTCGATTATCGGGGCGTCGGACGGCGCTGATCTGTCCAATTTCCGTCTCGGGCCTCCAAGAGGTATAAGCCCACGGAATTCGCCGCCTGATTCAGGCGACTGATCGACCACTGGAGTCATTCATGGCGCAAGAGGCCCAGGCCCTGCAACCTCGCTTTACCGTCGATCCGGACATCAAGCCGCTGTTTGGCGCCCTCAGCGCCAGCCTCACGACGGCCCAGCAGAACGAGGCGCCCTATCGCCACTGGCTGCTGCGCGACATGTTCCCTGAAGCGGTGGCGAAAACCTTGTCGGTCCTGCCCTTCCCTAAGCCGGATCTGCATGGCGTGTCAGGCAAACGCGAGCTGCACAATGACACGCGCAGCTATTTCGACGCCGCCAACAACCAGCGCTTCGCGGTGTGCGATCAGGTGGCTCGCCTGTTCCAGGCCGAGGAGACTGTGCAGCTGTTTCAGCAGCGCACCGGCGCAGACCTGTCGGGCACCAATGTGCGGATCGAATACACCCTGGACGCCGACGACTTCTGGCTGCAGCCCCACACCGACCTGGGGGTGAAGCGCATTTCCCTACTCTACTACATGCCCGACGGGCCCGATCAGGAAGACCTCGGCACCGATATCTATGTGGACCCCGACACCTGGGCCGGGCGCCCCGCGTTCAAATGGAACAGCGCCCTGATGTTCGTGCCCTCAAACAACACCTACCACGGCTTCGAACGACGCGAGATTCCGCGCATTCGGCGCACGGTGATCGTCAATTACGTGACCCAGGACTGGATGGCCCGCGAACAGCTGGCCTATCCGACGATTCCGGTGAGGGCCTGAGGGGGCATAGGTCAAGCGCAGCGCTCCCGGCACGCCCCCTCCCCCGCTTCGCGGTGGAGGACGCAATTTAAGCGTCTAGCGTCTTGGGGGACAGGAGCACCTGTCACCGTTCCGCTATTACGACTTGGCTTGGAGCAGCCTGCGCACCCTCTCCGCCGCCGCCGGCGTCGCATTGATGGGCGCACTGGAGCCTTGCGGCACGGGCGAGCCATCCAGCAACCCAACGATCCCCCGCTGAACGAGATTGGCCAGGAATTTGCGGTGGCGCGCGCCGCCGCCGATGTCGAACACGGCCACGGACCGCCCGGTGGCGACCGCTTCCGACACCATGGAAACACTGTCGCCGGTAACCGCCAACTGGTCGGCCAGGGCCAGAATGCCCTGATAGGGATTGTCCCCCTGCCCGTCCCACATCAGCACCCGAGGATCGGCCCCAAACGCCTGCTGGAACAGAGCCTTGACCTCGTCCGGGGTGCGCCGAGAGGCCGTTATGACCAGTCCGCCATCAGAGCCGCGCAGCCGGTTCAGAGCCTCGATCATCGCCTGAGCCTTTTGCGCGGTGAAGGGATGACGCCGGGTCGATCCGCCCAGCAGTACGCCTGTCAGGGGCCTGGGCAGATGCGCAAACCGTTCTCTCCAAGCCTCACCCGCAGCCACCAGTTTTTCGGCGGTCACGTCATGCAGAGCCGTGTCGATCCGCATGACGTTCGGCCCATCGATGCCGTCGTGGCGCATGGCGATGACCAGGTCGAACTCGCCGAGCGGCGCCAGCGGGTTTTGGATGTGCACGGCCAAGGTCCGCCCCCCGCTCGCGCGCCGCACGGCGATGGCCGCCTTGGCGGCACGGCGGCTGCAGCTGATGATCAGGTCCGGCCAGGGCGGCGCCAAGACCGGCCTTACACCCTTGAGCGTGACCCGCCACAGGGCCGGCGGCGCCAGGGACCATGGCGCCTTTAAGCCAATGACCTTCTCTTCCGCCTCAAGCTCCAGGGCATTGACCAAGCCCCTCGCCTGGCTGCGAAAGCCGGCCTCCCCGGTGGTCATCCACCAAACGACGGGCGCGCTCATGGCGCAGCCTTGGCCCAGGCGGGCGAAGGATAGGGCGTCAAAAGATTGTGCGCCTGGATCACCGTCAGGGGAATCTCCGCCTTGCCGCCGCGGCCCACGGAGAACCCGGCCAGGGGCTTAAGGGATGCGAAGTGCGGCGCGATGTTCGCAAGCTCCTGGGCCACGGTCGGACCACGGCCAATGATCAGGGCGTATTGTCCTACAATACCCCCGGCGTTGGCGCGGAAGGCATATTCACGCGGATCACGGTTGAACACCACGACCGGATCGATGTCCCCCAGCGCCTGGTCGATCTTGCCCGCCTCATTCCACTCCACCGCCACCACGAACTGGCCGGGCCTCTTCAGCAGTCCCGCTCTATCCAGTTGCCCACGCAGGGACGACCAGTCGATGGCCTCATAGGTCGGATCGGTCTTGGGGAAGACCTTGGGAAAGGCGTCCTTGACCCAGGCCGTGCTCGCGTCGCTGACCGCCACGGCCCAGAACGCTAAAAGCACGCCTGCGGAGATCGCCGCCCAGCGCAGCGGCCAAGCGCGGCCCGAACGCGCCAGCGCGTCGCCCAGCACCGGAAACAGCATCAACCACCCCGGCATAGGCCAATGGGGCAGGACCTTGGAGCCGAACAACGGCAGCAGGGTGAACAGCACGATGGTCGGCGCCGCGGCCATCAGACACAGCCATGAACGCCGATCCGCCGGCCCCGCCTTAATCGCTCTCCACCCGGCCCAGACCAGGGGAACCACGATCCAGGGCGCCAGCAGCGCGGCTTGGCCTGCCAGACCGATCAGCGGGCCCAAGGGCGTCAGATGGCGCGGCGCCCCGCGCGCGCCCTGGAAGGTGAAGGATATCCACTGGTGTTGGGCGTTCCACACCAGCACCGGCGACGCCACGGCCAGGATCAGCACCCCAGCCAGATAGGGCCAGGGCGTGCTCAGCTCCCGCCGCCCCTCGCGGGTCGTTATCAGAAACAGTCCCAGGCCCAAACCCACCGTCGCCGCCTGGTATTTGGACAGGGCGGCGAGGCCCAGCCACAGACCCACGGCAGGCCACCAGACCCGCCCGCGCTCGCTCTCCCCCACGCGAGGGAAAAAGATGCGGACGAAGCACAAGGCCGCCGCCAGTTCGCAGAATATCAAGGGCCCGTCCGGCAGCACCCACTCCCCTGCCGCCAGGGTGAAGAACGCCGAGAGGTTCAATGACAGCACGGCCCACACGCCCGCCGCCTCGCCGAACAAACGCGAGGTCAGGCGGAACATCAGCCAGGACGAGCCGGCGAACAGGGCGATGAATGGCAGCCGGGTCCAGCGGCCGTAACCGAACGTCTCTCCGCCCAGGTGCGCCAGCCACTGATGCAGGGGCGGGTGATCGAAGTAGGACAGGTGCAATTCGCGCGCGACGGCCGTGGAATAGGACTCGTCCATGCCCAGGCCCATGAGCGCGGACGCCGCCAACCGAACCAGGACGAAGCCGCCGATGATCAGAAGGACACGGCGCTCTGCATCCGAGACGGCTCGCGTCATGTCAGGTCGTCTCGCTCCCCGGGGCGCTCGTCGGCAGGGTTCTGGCGAACGCCACGCAGACGGTCATGGTCAGGGCCCCCACGCACAGCCACCACTCCTGCCACAGACCAAAGCCCACGGCGCTGATGAAGATATAGACCGTGGCGGCGGCCGAAGCGACGGCTGCGAACAGGCGATCCCCTTGCTCGTCCCGCCTGGCGATCCTGAGCCAAAGCCAAACCCAGAAGGCCGCGCCCAGCAGGCCCCCCACCGCCCCCAGTTCGTACCATAGCTGCAGCGGACCGTTGTGCGGATGCAGGGGTACTATGCCTGGGAAGGTGCGGCTGGCGTCCAGCCCCGCGCCGCGCAGGGGATGTTGGACGAATTGCTCGGCCACGAAGCTCCAGATGCGGAGCCGATCGGCCCATGAGGGCGGCAGGTGCGCTTTGAGGAGGGCGTAGGCGCCGAAGTGATCTATCGCGAGCATGACCAGGGGCGTCAGCACCATATAGGCGGCCGTAATGGCCATCAGCGCCAAAATGGCGGGTCGGCCAAACCGCCTGACCAAGAGGAAGGCCGGAATGCTGACCAGCAGGCCCGCAGTGGGCGCAGAGCCGCGCATGAGGATCAAGGACAGTGGCACAAAGGCCGCCATGGCGAACGCGAGCTTCGTTCGGCCCTGGCGATGCAACGCCATGCCGAGTGGCCAGGCGAGAACGGCGGCGACATAGCCGCCTTGCGCCAGGGCGCGCACCGCAAGGTCAGGGCGGGTGAAGTCATGCACGGCCGCCATGAGCGCTTGATAGACGGCGGCGTGCGAAAACCCTTCCTCGGTCAGCAGCGCCAGTCCGCAGAGCAGCCCGAAGGACAGCCAGGTCAGGCCCTTGATCGCCGTATCCCGCTCCAGCCGCGCTATGGCCGTGACCAGGGCCGTGCAAAGGACAAGCTGCAGTCCTAGATGCAGGACGGTGGCCCGTGTGAGGGTCTTCAACGATCCCAACCCGTGCAGATTGGGAGCCGGCGTCCAAGCCAACCCGATGACCGACCAAGTCACCAGGGCAAGAAGGATGGCCACGCCTGGCCAATCGGCACGTGAAGGCCGCGCTAGGAACAGGCTGGCGCCACCGGCCAGGCCGACGGTCGGCGCAAAACCACGCACGCCCAGGAACAAACAGATCGGCGTGAAGACCGCCAGGAACCCGAAAAGAGCCAGCAGGCAGCGTTGGGTGAACGGACCGCTCGCGTGGGGCTGGGTCATCGCCCGCCGCTCAAGCCGCACGCGGATTAGACTGGGAGCCCGACAATCCACGGGCAAAGCGCTTGAAAGCCGCCGACAGCCGATGGCGCCATTGCTCCCAGGCCGCGACCTTGTCCGATACCACCCAGTTCATCTGCAACACCCGGCGCGGGCCGACAAAGGGCTCATGACCGTGCCAGGATTCGTCCGATCGCTTGAACACCAGAAGGTTGCCGAACTTGGGCGAGACCTCGGCAGCGACGGCGTTGAGGTCGTGGCCATTGCGCAATAGGCGCAGCCGCCCGCCGTCAGCCTCCCATTCGCCGTTCAGATAGACCAATACCGTGATGATCTTCTTCTTGGAATCGTTGTGAATCCTGCCGTCGCGTGCATCGCAGCGGCCGCGCAAGGTGAACATCGTCGCGGACCGCGCGAGGTCCAGCCCGAACTTCTGCTCGACGGCGCCGCGAAAGGCCGGGCCGTTCATTTCGTCAATCAAAGCCTGCAAGGCCGGTCCGGCGGACAATTCGCTAAACGGAAACGAGCCGGCGTCCGGCATGTCCGGAAAGTCGTTGAGGATCGCCGATTGATCCTTCTCGCCGATAAAGCCTTCGACCAACACATATTCGAAGGGGTCCGTGGCCAAGGGCGCATCGGACAAGGCTTTCAGATCAAGCAGACCCATCAGCTTCTCCTGCGGCGGCTCAGATCGCCGGGTATCACAGCCGCCCCTGTTCGCAAACCGTCTTCGCATAACCGCAAGGCCTGGAATTGCCGCGCAAGTGGCGGAGCGCGCACCTCAATCACGCAAGCTATGCGGACGGATGAGGCAGGCTGTATGGAAGGGTGATGCAGATGCGGATCGACGATTCATCGTTGAACGAGGCGCGGTGGACGGCGCTCTGCGCGCGGACGTCCGGCCCCGACGCCGATTTCATCTACGCCGTCACAACGACAGGGATCTATTGCCGCCCTGGCTGCGCCTCGCGCCGCCCGCACCGAGCCAATGTTTGCTTTTACGACAGCACCGCCGCCGCACGCGCCGCAGGTTTCCGCCCTTGCCTGCGCTGCCGCCCCGATGAGCCTTCGGTGAACGGGCCGGCGGCGGCCATTGCCCAGGCCTGCCGGACCATCAAAGACGCCCTCACGCCCCCTTCCCTGGCTGTCTTGGCCGCCCAGGCCGGTCTGAGCCCCTTTCATTTCCAGCGACAATTCAAGGCTACTGTCGGCCTGACCCCCGCCGGTTATGCGCGCGCCCAGCGGGCCGAGCGGGCGCGGGCCGCGCTCCTGAGTGAAAACGAGGTCACCGCCGCCATCTTTGACGCGGGATTCAGCTCGAGCGGCCGGTTCTATGAAACCTCTGGCGAACGGCTGGGGATGACGCCCTTGGCCTTCAAACGACATGGACGCGGCCATACCATCCACTACGGCGTGGGGATCTGCTGGCTGGGCCATGTCCTGGCGGCCGCCACGGAACGCGGCGTTTGCGCCATCAGTCTGGGCGATGATCCCGATGTCCTGATTGCTCAGCTGACGGAGCGCTTTCGAGAGGCTGAAATCTCTGACGGCGGCGAGGACTTCCAGCATACCCTCGACCTAGTCATCGCCCTGATTGAGGCGCCCGAAAAGCCGCATCAACTGCCCCTGGACGTTCAGGGCGCGGCCTTCCAGGAGCGGGTCTGGCAGGCCCTCACCCGCATCCCTGCCGGATCGACTGCCAGCTATGCCCAGGTGGCCCGGGACATCGGCGCGCCCAAGGCTGCCCGGGCGGTGGCCCGAGCCTGCGCGAGTAATACCGTAGCGGTCGCTATCCCCTGCCACCGCGTGGTGCGCTCGGACGGCGCCGTGTCGGGCTATCGTTGGGGAAGCGAACGAAAGACAGCGATCCTCAAGCGAGAAAAACAGGCAAAGCCCTAGGACCAATCGACATTCAGGATTCACAGGGCGACTGAGCGCTGATTCATTCCGTTCCGGATTTATTGATTCGGAGCAGAACGATGAGTGTG
>JBEHYN010000006.1:0-81581 GCA_048498155.1 Pseudomonadota bacterium
ACCACCAGAACAACACAGCCAGACGCCCGCCCTAAGCGTCACACCAGGCCCATATCCATCAAGACCAGGGCGTCGGGCAGCGACTATCGCAAAGCTCCCTCGATGGGGGAAGGCCGCTTAATTTTGACCCCGCCTCGCCCTGAAAAACCCCTTCAGCAGCGCCGCGCTTTCCGCCGCGAGCACCCCACCCTCCACCTGCGGCTTCCAGTGACACGTCGGCTGGTCGAACACCCGTGCGCCGTGGAAAACCCCGCCGCCCTTCGCATCGTCCGCCCCGAACACCAGCCGTCCGATCCGCGCATGGCTGATGGCGCCGGCGCACATGGGGCAGGGTTCAAGGGTGACGAACAGGGACAGCCCCGTGAGGCGATAGTTGCCGACCTTCGCAGCGGCTTGGCGCAAGGCCAGGATCTCCGCGTGGGCGGTCGGATCGTGCAGCGAGATCGGGCTGTTGCCCGCCGCCGCGATGACCTCGCCGCTCGCCGGGTCATAGACCACCGCGCCGATCGGCGCCTCGCCCCGAGCGGCGGCGTCTTGCGCCAAATCGAGCGCGATGCGCATGGTGGAAAGATCATGAGCCTGCATTCCAAAGACCCAAGACCGGCTGAGCCGCCCGGTCAAGACGACGATGGCGCGAACGGCGGCCACGAGCGCGTGGCTAAGGCCCTGGCCCGTGCGGGCGTGGCCTCGCGCCGCGAGGTTGAGCGGCTGATCGAAGCCGGCCGCGTGGCGCTCAACGGCGCGGTGCTGACCACCCCGGCGGTCAAGGTCGCGCCGGGCGATGTGTTGACCTTGGACGGACGTCCTGTCGGCCAGGCCGAACCCACGCGTCTGTGGCGCTATCACAAGCCGGTGGGCCTAGTGACCACCCATAAGGACCCGGCGGGTCGCCCGACGGTGTTCGAGGCCCTGCCCCGAAACCTGCCGCGCGTGATTTCCATCGGCCGGCTGGACTTGAGCTCGGAGGGCCTGCTGCTGCTGACCAATGACGGAGGCCTAGCCCGCAATCTAGAGCTGCCCAATACCGGCTGGGTGCGCCGTTACCGGGCGCGGGCGCGCGGGCGCACCGACCAGGCCAGGCTCGACAAGCTGAAGGATGGCGTGACGGTCGAGGGCGTGCGCTATGGCTCCATCGAAGCGCGGCTGGACAAGGTCAAGCAGGGCCCCGACGAGCGTGGGCCGGCCAATGTGTGGATCTCGGTCGCGATCACCGAAGGCAAGAACCGCGAGGTTCGCCGGGTGCTGGAGTCCATCGGCCTGCAGGTCAATCGGCTGATCCGCATGTCATATGGACCGTTTCAGCTGGGAACGCTTGCCGCCGGACAGGTGGAGGAGATCGGCCCTAGGGTGATCCGCGAACAGCTCGCGGGTCTGATCGCCCCGCGCAACATGCCCACGGGCGACCGGGTGATGGCCCCCGCCGCCGTGCACAAACCCTCCAGCGGCAAGCGCCGCGCGCCCCTGGCCGACGGCACATCGGGCGATGTGCTGGAGCCGACCAAACTGGTGCGAAAACCCGGCTGGGCCAAGCCCAAGATCAAGGCCCCCTATCGCGGCCCGCCCAAGAGCAAGAGCGCCGCCAAGAAGACCGAGATTCACGCCCGCCCGCCGCCCGCCAAGCCCGGTCCCCGCAGGCCGCCCAAGGCCCGATGAGGATCGTCGGCGGAGACTATCGTGGCCGGGTGCTGACGGCGCCGGACGGCGCGGCCACGCGGCCCACCTCGGACCGGGCGCGCGAGGCGGTGTTCAACATCCTGGAGCACGCCGCCTGGTCGCCGGGCCTCGCCGGCCAAAGGGTGATCGACCTGTTCGCCGGATCGGGCGCCCTGGGCCTGGAAGCCCTGTCGCGCGGAGCGGCCTGGTGCCTGTTCGTGGAAAGCGAGGCGGCCGCGCGCGGCGCCATCCGCGACAACGCCGAGGCCCTGGCCCCGGGCGGTGAACTGAACGGCCGCATCCGCATCCACCGCCGCGACGCCACGGACCTGGGCCGCATTCCGGCGGGCGACGGCGAGCCGTTCGACCTGGCCTTCCTCGATCCGCCCTACGGCAAGGGCCTGGGTGAAAAGGCCCTGGCGGGATTGGCGTCCGGCGGTTGGCTAAAGCCGGGCGCGGTGTGCGTGCTGGAGCGGGGCGCCCACGAGGGGGCGCCGGCAGGGGCCGGATATGGGCTGCTGGATGAACGCAAATACGGCGCGGCTACGGTGGCGTTTTTGCGGTTCGAGGGGTGAGACGCCCATCTCCGCTTCTTCTAGCCTCGACAACTCGGAGATGTATAGGGACGCTGAAAGCGCTGTTGACCCGGCCCTTGGGGCTGCACCGATAAGGACAGCGGCCAGCTAACAACGAGGTGATTCGTGAGCGCTTCCGCCCAATATCTGAGGCCATCCGACGCCGCAAAGCGGCTCGGCGTCTCCGCCAAGGCGCTACGCATTTACGAGCAGCGCGGATTGGTCGTTCCGGGACGTACGGCGGCTGGGTGGCGAACCTATGGCCCAAGCGAGATGGCTCGCGCCTCCGAAGTCGTAGCGCTCAGGGCGCTCGGCCTGACCCTCGCCCAGGTGGCGCGGGTGTTGATGGGCGAAATACATGGCCTGGAGCCGGCGCTTGCCGCGCACCAAGCAACGCTCGAAGGCCGGGTTCGCCAACTGACCTACGCCTTAGAGAAGATTTTCGTCTTGCGGGCGAGCCTCGCGCAAGACCAGTCGCCTGAGATCATTGTGACCTTCGATCTTCCCTGGCCTTGGGGCGGCGAACGGTTCGAGCTCAGCGACACCCGGCCGCTGAACCACATTATTGGCCCCCTCGGTAGCGGCAAAACCCAGCTCATCAAATGCCTCGCGGCTGCGCTGCCAGGTGCGCTTTTCATCGGGCTGGAACGTTTGGCGCACGATAGCGAAGCGGCGCGAGCGCTGCTCCGAGCCGACACCGCTCTGAGTTCGCGGGTTGATCAAACCCTGGCTTGGCTCGTCGATGCAGGTGCGTCGATCTCGAGCGCTCTGATCGCCCTCGTCACCGCATTGGAAATCGAGGGTCCCGCGAACCTAGTCGTCGATATGTTGGAGCAGGGACTAGACCAAGCCGCCCAGGAGGCCCTGATCGCCCACCTGCGCCGTCGCGGCCCGGCGGCCCGGCCGTTCTTCTTCACGACTCGCTCAAGCTCGATCTTGGACCTGGCTGCCTTGGGCGCCGACGAGGCGATCATTCTCTGTCCTGCCAATCACAGTCCGCCGATCCGCGTTGCCCCGCACCCTTGGGCCATCGGCTACGAGGCGGTTGCCACCTGTCTAGCCTCGCCCATGGTGCGGGCGAGAACGGAAGGTGTCATCGCGTCGCGACCGGAATTGGCATCGGCCTAGGCGGCGCTCGAAATCTTTGGGTTGGCCGCCGGCGTCGCCGTCAGGGCGATCCCGAGCGCTTTCATCACGGCGATGGTCGTCTTCAGCGTCGGATTGCCGTTCTCGCTGAACGAGCGATAGAGTTGCTCGCGCGACAGGCCGGTCTCGTTGGCGATTTGGGTCATGCCTTTGGCCCGCGCCACCACGCCAAGGGCGTGGGCGATATAGCCGACGTCCTCGGTCTTGAAAGCTTCCTCCATGAACGCCGCGATTGCGTCGTCGGAGGTGAGCCCCTCAGCCGGATCAAAGGTGGTCAGCTTCTCCGCCATCCTTATTCGCTCCATGTTTCGGCTAGGCGCTTGGCCCGTTTAATGTCCTTGGCTTGGCTGCTCTTGTCCCCACCGCAAAGGAGCATGATTAGCGTGTTGCCCCGTCGCTGAAAATAGACGCGATAGCCCGGGCCGTAATGAATACGCAGCTCGCTGATGCCTCCCCCCACCGGTTCAGCGTCGCCAGCATGACCAAAGGCGAGCCGGTCCAATCGAGCGAGAATAACACCGAGGGCGCGCTTATCCTTTAGCGCCGTCCACCACTTGCGAAACGTCTCTGTCTGCTTTAGCTCAATCATTTGTAGTTTATAGACTACGATTGGTCAATTGACTATCTGTCGACGCTCTTGGTTGGCGGCGACACCCCGAAGCAGCCTGAGCGTCTGCACGACGCCGCCAACCGCCTACCCCCTGGGCCCACGTTTCTCGTCGATCCATTTTTCGGATTCGTGCTCGATCCAGCCCTTGGCGTGGGCTTCACTCTTGAAGCCGTTGACTTTCTCCGTATAGCCGCTCGGCCAGACGACCGTCACGTACCATTCGGAGAAGAAGCCCATGGATTTGGGTGTGAAGGTGGGCTTTGCGCCAGGCTCGCTCATGGCGGCTTTATGCACCCATCAGCGACGACCGAAAAGCCGTTCGATATCGGCCAACTTCAGCTCCACATAGGTCGGTCGACCGTGGTTGCACTGGCCCGAATGGGGCGTGACCTCCATCTGGCGCAGCAGGGCGTTCATCTCCGCCGAATTCAGCCTGCGACCCGCGCGAACCGATCCGCGACAGGCCAAGGTCCCGCACACCTCGCCCAGGCGCTCCTTCAGGGCCAGGGCGGAATCGGCCTCGGCCAGATCGTCGGCGATGTCCTTGACCAGACCCTGCACATCCACCTCGCCCAGCAGGGCCGGGGTCTCGCGCACCAGGACCGCGCCGGGGCCAAAGCTTTCCAGCACCAAGCCCAGCTCGGCCAGCTCCTCGGCGCGGGCGGCCACCCGCTCGGCTTCCGCCGGATCCAGATTGACCACCTCGGGCAGAAGCAGGGTCTGGCGCGCCACGCCGCCCGCCTCGATCTGCTGCTTCATCCGCTCATAGACCAGCCGTTCATGGGCGGCGTGCTGATCGACGATCACCAGACCGTCGCGGGTCTGGGCCAGGACATAGGTCTCATGCAACTGCGCGCGCGCGGCGCCGAGGGGCTGGTCGATAGGGTCTGCGGGTCCCTGTGCGTAGGGCGCGGGGTCCTCGGCCAGGCCCTGGTCCACCCGAGCCGATAGGGACTCCAGCCCAGGCAGCCCCGGCGCGGACGCAGCCGGAGTCCAGCCCCCGGCGCTCCAGGCGGAGAATCCGTTGGCGCGCGGCGCAGGCGAATAGCCGCCCTGCCCCGGCCGGAAACTGCCGAGCGCGGCGCTGGCCACCGTGGTTGACGCCTGATGGCCCGCCGCCGCCAGGGCGTGGCGCAGGGCGCCGATCATCAGTCCACGGACCAGGCCCGGATCGCGGAAGCGCACCTCGGCCTTGGCGGGATGCACATTGACGTCCACCTCGGTGGGCTCAAGTTCTAGATATAGGGCCGCTAGGGGATGGCGGTCGCGCGCCAGGAAATCGGCGTAAGCCGCCCGCAGAGCGCCTTGCAGTAGCCGGTCGCGCACCGGTCGTCCGTTGACGAACAGGTGTTGGTGCCCCGCGTTGCCGCGCGAGAAGGTCGGCAGGCCAGCGTAGCCCGACAGGCGCACGCCCTCGCGCACCTGATCGATCAGCAGGGCGTTGTCCTGGAAGTCCGCGCCCAATACGGCCGCCAGACGCTTCAGACGGCCCTCCGGTCCCGGATGTTCGGCGGCCAGGCGCAGGACCCGCCGCCCGTCCAGATCGAGCGAGAAAGCCACCGCCTCGTGCGCCATGGCCTGGCGCTTGACCTCCTCGGTCACCGCCATGGACTCGGCCCGCTCGGACTTCATGAACTTCAGTCGGGCGGGCGTTGCGAAGAATAGGTCGCGCACCTCAACCCGCGCCCCGTGAGGCCCGGCAAAGGGCGCCGGCTGAGCCTCGCCCATTCGCCCGCCCTCAACGGTGAGGGCAAAGGCGTCACCGCCTGTTTTGGGCCGTGAGGTCAAGGTCAGGCGCGCAACCGAGCCGATCGACGGCAGGGCCTCGCCGCGAAAGCCCAGGGTGGAGATATGCAGCAGGTCCCACTCGCCGTCGGCGCCAGGCGCCAGTTTTGAGGTGGCGTGGCGCTCAAGCGCCAGGGCCAGCTCTTCGCGGCTCAAACCCTGACCGTCGTCGGCCACCAGAATGCGCGCCAGACCGCCCTGATCGACCTGGATCTCCACGCGGGTGGAGCCGGCGTCCAGGGCGTTCTCCACCAGCTCCTTGACGGCGCTGGCCGGCCGTTCGACCACTTCGCCGGCGGCGATGCGGTTGACGGTCTCAGGCGGCAGACGGCGGATCGGCATGGCGGGCCCGAGTCGGAAAGGCCCAGGATAGGGGGTTATGCCCCCGTGCTCCATCGCGAAGCGGGGGAGGCGTGACGTGCCCTACAACCCCGGCAGTTTCACGCCGCCTTGCGGATCGCGCGCGATCAACACCGGGCGGTCGCCGGTCAGGGACTTCACGCGCGCGGCTTCCGCGGCGGCGTCCACCGGCGCGGCGGTCTGGGCGCCGGACTGGCTGGCGGTGACGGCGGTCTTGCCACCGGCCTTGGCGTCCGGCTTGCGCCAGAACATCACGCGGTCGGCAAAGCTCGGCTCCTTGTGCGCGAGCGATCCGAATTCGTCGTCCACCACATAGCGGATCAGCGGGTCGGCCTTGTCGCCGCCGGCCTTGTCCACCAGCAGCTTTTCGCCATCCGTTCGGGCCGCGCCCTGGCTTTCACCCAGCAGAGCGTTACGCGCGGCGCTTTCAGGCTGCAGTTCCTGCGGGCGGGGCTCGCCGGGAGACGGCGGGCGTAGGGCGTAGTCGGGCGGCACCACGAGGGGCGCCTTGGACACCACGCGGAATTCGTCGGGCACGACCTTGGTCATGCCGAGCGCCTTTGCGGTGCTGCTGCAGCCTTCGAGGCCCAGACTCAAAAGGCCCACGCCTGCGGTGAGCGCCAAGGCCAGGACGGTGCGGTTGGAATTCATCATTTAACCTCGTGGAGGCGAAAGCCTCATCGGGCCCAGCCAGCTTGCATGGGCAATACCCCGAAAGTCCGGGCGGCGCCAAGCGCGCTATGGGTCGCGGTCGGTTTGAATCTGTTTAGTCGCCAGCAGATTGTCGATCAGCAGCAGCACCACGCCTAACGTAATGGCGCTGTCCGCGACGTTGAACACCCAGGGAAAATACAGGCCTGAGAAGTCCAGGAAATCCACCACGCGGCCAATCCTGGCCCGGTCGATCAGATTGTTGCCCAAGGCGCCGCCGATCACTAGGCCAACGGCGGCCGCGAACAAGGCTCGGTCCGCCTTGCGCACCCACCAGATCAGGCCGATCACCACAGTCAGGGCCGCCGCCACCAGCGCCCAACGTCCAACGGGCGTATCGGCGCGCAGCAGGCCGAAGCTGACGCCTCGGTTTTCCACCAGGGTCAGGTGAAAGAATGGCAGGACCTCGATGGTGCCCTTGTCGTCCAGGCGCAGGGGACCGAGCACCCAGGCCTTGGACAACTGGTCCAGCGCCACCGTCACCAGCGCCAGTCCATAGGCCACAAGGCCCAAGCGCGAAACCGGCGCGGTCTTCTCAGCCGTCACGCTCATAGACGATGCACCCTGTCCCAATGCGCCACCGCGTCCGCATCGCGCAGCGACAGGTCCGGATAGCGAGGGTCCGTACCCACTTCCGGCAGTACGCGCCAGGAGCGGGCGCACTTGCGGCCTTCAGCCCTAAGCGGAGCGACCGCCACGCCGGCGACGTCCGGCAACCTGAATGCGTCCAAAGGCCCTTCGCCCGTGATCAGTTCGGCCTGGCTGGTGCGAAACACCTCGGCCGGGTCCAGACCCTCGAAGGCGGCCAGCAAATCAACATCGGCGATCCACACCGTGGGCGCGGCATCAAGAGCCCCGCCCATGCGTTTTTCGCGCCGCTCGATTTCAAGCGCGCCGGTCACCGCCCGGGTCACCGCATCGACCTTGGCCCAGCGGGCGGCCTCGGCGTCGTTGCGCCAAGATTCGGGCGTGGCGGGAAATACGCGCAGGCTGTTGGAGCCGGCATCGGGGAAGCGCGTGGTCCAGGCCTCTTCCATGGTGAAGGGCGCCAGCGGCGACAGCCAGATGGTCAGGCGCTCAAACACCGCGTCCATCACGGTGCGGGCCGCGCGTCGACGCACGGCGTCAAGCCGGTCGCAATAGAGGCTGTCCTTGCGCACGTCGAAATACAGGGCCGACAGGTCCTGGGAACAGAAGTCCAGGATCGGTCGCCACACGTCCTGAAAGCTGTAGGACTGGTAGGCGGCGCGCACCTGACCGTCCAACTGCCACAGACGGTGCAGGATGAAGCGCTCCAGCGGCGGCATCTCGTCCAGCGGCAGGCGCTCGGCCTCATCGAAACCGTGCAAGGCGCCCAACAGATAGCGCACGGTGTTCCTCAGCTTGCGATAGGCGTCCACCGTGGTCTGCAGGATGGTTTTGCCGATACGCAGGTCCTCGGCATAGTCGGACATGGCCACCCATAGGCGCAGAATCTCCACGCCGCTTTCCTTGGCGATGACCTGCGGATCGGTAACGTTGCCCTTGGACTTGGACATCTTCTCGCCCTGCTCATCCAGGACGAAGCCGTGGGTCAATACGCCGTTGTAGGGCGCGCGGCCCCGCGTGCCGCAGGACTCCAGCAGGGAGGACTGGAACCAGCCGCGATGCTGGTCTGAGCCTTCCAGGTAAAGGTCGGCCGGCCAGCGGCTGTCGGCGCGGCCCTCCAGCACGAAGGCGTGGGTCGAGCCGCTGTCGAACCAGACGTCGAGAATGTCCTCGACCTTCTCATAGTCGGCGGGATCATAGCCGTTGCCGAGGAAGTCCGCGTCGGGCCGGGTGAACCAGGCGTCGGCGCCCTCGGCCGCAATGGCCTTGAGGATGCGGGCGTTGACCGCTTCATCCTGCAACGGCTTGCCGGTCTTCTTGTCCACGAACATGGCCAAGGGCGCGCCCCAGGCGCGTTGGCGCGAGATCAGCCAGTCGGGACGGCTCTCCACCATGGAGCGGATGCGGTTCCTGCCCTGAGCCGGATAGAAGGCGGTGTCGTCGATGGCTTTCAGCGCGGTCGCCCGCAGGCCGTCATCGGCCACGCGCACGAACCACTGCGGCGTGTTGCGGAAGATCACCGGCGCCTTTGAGCGCCAGGAGTGCGGATAGCTGTGCTCCAGCCGCCCGCGCGCCAGCAAATTGCCGGCCTCGATCAGCTTATCCATCACCGCGCCGTTGGCCGGCCCAAACTTGCCCGCCTTCTTGCCCTCGGTCTCCAGCACCTTCAGCCCGCCGAACAGCGGGACATCGGGATAGTAGGCGCCGTCGGGATCGACGGTGTCGGGGATGGAGTCGCGGGGCAGGCCGTGCGCCAGCCAGACATTGTAGTCATCCGCGCCGTGACCGGGGGCGGTGTGCACGAAGCCTGTGCCGGTGTCGTCGGTGACGTGGTCGCCTGAGAGCAGCGGGACGTCGAAGCCGTAGCCGGGGTCCAGGGCATGCAGCGGATGACGCGCTACCAATCCCATCGGATCGACGTCGTCCAAGCGATTCCACTCGGCGATCTTGGCTGCCGCCGCAACGTCGGCCGCCAGCTTGTCGGCGACGATCAGCCGGTCGCCCGACTTTGCCCAGGGCTCGAAAGCCAAGCCCTGTTCCATAGCTTGAACCTCATAGAGGCCGTAGGCGATCTCGGGATTGAAGGCGATGGCTCGGTTGGCGGGTAGCGTCCAAGGCGTGGTCGTCCAGATTACGATGGCCGCTTCGGTCAGGTCCGCCCGGTTCGCCACCTGGAATTTTACCCACACCGTCGGCGAGACGTGGTCGTGGTATTCCACCTCGGCGTCGGCCAGGGCGGTGCGCTCCACCGGGCTCCACATCACCGGCTTGGAGCCGCGATAAAGCTGGTCGCTCATGAGGAACTTGTGGAACTCGCCGACAATGGCCGCCTCGGAGCCGAAGGCCATGGTCGAGTAATAGTTTTCCCAGCGGCCCAGCACGCCCAGGCGCTTGAACTCATCGCGCTGCAGGTCGATCCACTTGCCGGCGAAGGCGCGGCAGCGGGCGCGAAACTCGGCCACCGGCACCTCGTCCTTGCGCTTGCCCTGGGCGCGGACCTCTTCCTCGATCTTCCATTCGATAGGCAGGCCGTGGCAGTCCCAGCCGGGCACATAGTCCACGTCGTGGCCCAGGGCGAAGCGCGAGCGGACGATGAAGTCCTTGAGGATCTTGTTCAGCGCATGGCCGATGTGAATCGCGCCGTTGGCGTAAGGCGGGCCGTCGTGCAGCACATAGAGCGGCGCGCCCGCGCCCTGACGGGCCTTGCGCACCGCGTGATAGAGATCCTGCTCGGCCCAGCGGGCGAGGATTTCAGGCTCCTTTTGAGGGAGCCCCCCACGCATAGGAAATGGCGTGTCAGGCAAAAAGACGGTGTCGCGGTAGTCGCGGCCGGTGGAGGGGGTGGCGTCGTCGGGCATGAAAATCTGTCGTTAGCGCGGTGACTAGGGGTCCTCGGGTCGGCCTGCGCGGCCTGTGGCCGCTTCGTTGCCCGAGGATGACGGGTTTTTTACGGCGGTCCCGGCGCGCACGCTGAAGCTTTCGCCCGCGGCATCACGCCGGGCGGCTAATTCGCGAAAGGAGCGCTCGAACGGTCATGGCGCGTCATGTAGCAGCCACGATCGCGCCGGGCTAGGCGCTTGACCAGAACCTGGGCCCGGTATGTTCTGGCGCGAACGCCCCCCCGGGGGGTCGGGAGGAAACAATGCAACCCATCGCCATCAACGCTTTGGCCTTCATCGCCTGCGTGGCCATCCGATTTGTCATCGGCGGGCTGTGGTTTTCCCCGGCTCTGTTTCTCAGGGACTGGCAGGCCGATACCGGCGTCAATGACGATGCCATGAAGCCGAGAATGGCCAAGGCCATGGGCGTGGACCTGCTCGGCGCGATCCTCATGTCCTTTGTTCTGGCCGGCGCCGTGCGCTATGCGGGCGCCAGCACGCCCATCACCGGCGCCACCGTCGGCGCGTTGAACTGGCTGGGCTTTGTCGCGGTGACCGCTATAGCCCGTGTCACCTACGAAGGCTCCAGCCTACGCCTATTCCTGATCAACAGCGGCTACAACCTGGTGACGATGATGTTGATGGGCGCGGTCCTGGGGCAGTGGGGGTGAGGAACGGCGCGCCGCTCTGGCGGTGCGCATGCGATGGCCAATGATTTGGCCATCGCCGTGACGAACGCACGCAGCTTGCTGCGGGCTAGGCGCGAATTCAGCTCGCACTAAAACGCCGGCATGAGCATCGCGCGCGCCTGATCCGCATCGATCCCGATCTGCTTCACCAAGGTCTCGACACTATCGAACTTAGCCTCCGGGCGCAGGAAGGCGATCAGTTCGGTTTCGATGGTCTGGCCATAGAGGTCTTCGTCGAAATCGAACAGCCACACCTCCAGGCGAGGTTCGACCACGCCCACTGTGGGGTTGGTCCCTACGCTGGCCACGCCAGGCACAAGCCGTCCGTCGGGCAAGCGGGTCCGCGTGGCATAGACGCCCAGTGGCGGACGCACATAGTCGCCGAGCGCTACATTGGCCGTGGGAAACCCCAGCCGCCGCCCGAGTTTGGCGCCCACCACCACCACGCCCTCGATGGCGAAGGGACGGCCTAAGATGCGCGCGGCGGCGGCGACGTCTCCCTTGCGGATCGCCTCGCGCGCGGCGCTGGAGGAATACTGCTCGCCGTCAGGCCCGGCCACCGCCTGGACGATACTGACGCCAAAACCGAAGGCCTCGCCGTAGCGGACCAGGGCTTGGGCGTCTCCGCTGCGCCCCTTGCCGAAGGTGACGTTGAAGCCGGCGGTGACGTGCTTGACGCCCAGACCCTCCCCTAGGACTTCGCGGGCGAAAGCCTCGGCGCTGAGCGCAGACAGCGCCAGATCAAAGGGGATATCGTACAGCCGCTCGACACCCAGTGCCTCCAGGGCGCGGTCCTGCTGGCCAGGGGTCATCAGCAAAAAAGGCGTGGTCTGGGGGCGCATGACCATGATCGGGTGCGGACTGAAGCGGATCGCGCCGAACGGCGCCTTCAGCTCTCCCGCCGCCCGCGCGGCCTCGGCCAGCACGCGGCGGTGGCCCAGATGCACACCGTCGAAATTGCCTAGCGCCACTGAGGCGCCCTTGAGCGCGGCGGGCGTGTCGCGCCATCCCTGGACCACGGTCAGGCCCATCAGGCCTCCGCCTTGCGCCGGCGCGGCGGAACCACCGTCGCCTCGCCCTTGGCCACCAGCACATCGCCCACCAGGCAGAGGGTTTCCAGGGTCGCGCGGGCGCGCTCGGCGGAAGTCACCGAGACCTTCACCGTAACCCGATCACCGATACGCACGGGGTGCAAAAACTCCAGGGTCTGCCCCAAATAGATCGAACCCGGACCGGGCAGGTCATCGCCCAGCACCGCCGAAATGAACCCGCCCAGCAGCATGCCATGCGCCACCCGGCCCCGGAACATCGTCTTGGCGGCGTAGGCCTCGTCCAAATGCACGGGATTGCGGTCCTCCGACACCTCGGCGAAAGCACGCACGCGTTCATCGGTGATGGAGAAGCTGCGTTCGGCGCTTTGGCCGACGGCCAGGGGATCACGGTCCATGGTCAACCCTTACCAGGACAGAGACGGCATGGCGAAGGCCGCCGCCGTTGCGTGATCAGCCAGCAGCCGGCCGATGCGGTCCTCATGGCCGGCCAGCTCGCCGCCATGGATTCCGCCGAAAATGAACAGGCAGTCCAGCCCCGCAGCCTGGGCGCCCTTAACGTCGGTCGGCGCCCCGTCTCCGATGCACAATGCGCGGCCCGCCCGGCCGAGCAGGAGCGCCGCTTCGGCCAGACAAAGGTCGTAGATCGCGCGATAGGGCTTGCCGGCCATGATCACCTGCCCGCCCAACTCGGCGTAAAGGTCGGCCAGGGCGCCGCCGCAATAGATCAGCTTGTCGCCCCGATGAACCACGCGGTCCGGATTGGCGCAGATCATGGTCAGGTCACGCTCGGCGGCGATCTGCAGGTCCGCGCGGTAGTCTTCGGGAGTCTCCACGTCATCGTCCACCGGGCCGGTGCAGGCGATGAAGGCGGAGTCGGACGGCCCGCCGAACGCAAGCTCCAGCCCGTCATAGAGGACGTCGTCTCGCTCGGGCCCGATGCGCCAGGCCGGACCTGGGGAGCGCTCGGCCAAGAGCGTCCGGGTGGCGTCGCCGGAGGTGATAAAGCTGGTCCAGGCGGCGTCTGGCACCCTCAACTCGGCCAGCTGCGGCCGGACGGCCTCGGCCGGGCGGGGAGAATTGGAGATTAGCACCACCGGTCCGCGCTCGCGCTGGAATCGCGCCAAGGCCTCGCAAGCGGCCGGGAAATTCTGCCGGCCGTTGTGGATCACGCCCCACACGTCGCACAGCAGCACATCGTAGCGGTCGGCGATTTGCGACAGGCCGACCAGGATTTCGGGAGCGCTCATGGGCGCGGAGCTAGAGCCATGGGGGCGAGGCGTCAACCTGTCCTGGCCAGCTTATGTCTTGCGAAAGACCAGGCCGAGGTTGTTGGCCGGCATGGCGATCCGCTCGGATAACGCCAAGTTGTTGTCAGCCGCCAGGGACTTGACCGCGTCCAGATGGCGGATGCCCCAGGCGGGATTTCGGCGCTTCAGGCTTTCGTCGAAGGCTAGGTTGCTGGGCGCGGTCTCTACATCCGCCTCGACATAGGGCCCGTACAGAAACAGCACCCCGCCGGGCGGCAACAGCCGGCCCGCGCCGACCATCAGGCCCTGGGTCGCCGACCAGGGGGAAATGTGAATCATATTGATGTTGACCATCGCATCAGCCCGGTCGAGCGGCCAGGAGTCCGGGTCGCAAGCGTCCAGTGGCAGGGGTGGCAATAGGTTGGGCAGGGCCGCATGCGCCCTCCACGCCTCAATCCCCGGCAAGGATGCGGCGTCATGATCGGTCGGCTGCCATTGCAGGCCCGGCAAGGCGGCGGCGTTGTAAACGGCGTGTTCGCCAAAGCCCGAGGCCACCTCCAGCACCAAGCCCTGGGCGGGCAGACGGGGCCGCAGCACCAGCAGTATGGGATCGCGGTTGCGGGCGGTGGACGGCGCGGCCATCGCGCCCGCGGGCGGCGTTTCGAACATGAAGCATACGATAACGCGGGCGGCCGCCGATTGCACTGGGCATTCCCCAAACTGTCCTGTTCACAGGCATTGTGGTCAACGCGCGTTAAGCCTGCTCCTAAAGGCCCTGGCAAAGTCTTGGCGCTATAAGCCTTCCCATGAGTAGTTGGGAGTGCGCCGCATGCAGGCGTCCAAGGCGCTCCCCGGGGCGCGCAATCTGAGCAGTGTGATCGCCGCAGCGTCTTCCGCGCGCGTGCTCGATCTGCATTCCCTGGCCGGTGAGAGTCTTGACGACCCAGCCTATGCCGAACACCCCATGTTCATCCATCCGGTGCTCAACCGGGCCATCATCCTGAAGCATAACCTGAGGTCCAGCGACATGGACCGGCTCGCCCCTGGACGTTTCAACGCCACCAAGGTCATCTTTCCGTTCGACCCGCTGGATTTGAACCTGGGCGGCCAATGGCTGTTTGTCAGCCACAAGAATTTCATGAGCCTGTTGGCGCGCCATCTGGACTACACAGGCCTGCCCATGGACCGCGACGTGGCCGTGCTCAAGACGCTGGACCGGCTGCCCACACTCGACCCCTTCCTGATCCGCGAGAGCTTGAACCGACAAAAGATCGAGGTCGCTCGGTGCTACTATCGCTTCACCGAAAACGACAAGGCCGAGATGCTGGGCTTTGTCGCGGGCGAGATCGAGGCGCTGGTCAGGCTGTGTTTCGGCGAAGCGAACGCCAACGACAAGCGGGCTGACCGGCTGTCTCGCCTGCTCCTGGCCAACCAGGACAGCGAGGAGCTGGAGCCTCTGCGCGAGACCTTCCGGATGGAGGCGTCAGAGTTCTCCGAGGCCATGTTCTCGTGGAAGGCGTTCCTCTATTATCACTGGCGCAGCCGCGCCCTGGCGCCGATGCTCAAATACACCCTCAGATCGATGTCGACCCTTCGCGCCAGCCGCCATGAGCGCGACGAACTGGCCTTTGTGGCCAGGGCCAAGCAACTGCTGGGTAAGTCCGTGACCAAGGCCTGGAGCGAAGTCCGTCATCATCTGCGCCAGTACGATGACGCCTTTTCATCACTCACGGCGGGGCAAAACCCGGAAGCCTTCCGGTCCTTCCTGGTGCACAGCCCCAGCCTGTTCGTCGAACTGGGTGACCGCGTCGGACGATTGGAACAGGTCGTGGGGTTCTGGGGCGATCGATTCGGCCACCACAATATGATCGGCGGCGCGCCCGACGATGTTCTCGGCGGCCTGCGCGACCTGCTTCAGGCCTTGTCCCTGGAAATCTCGACCATGGAGCCGCCCAAGCTGATGGAGCTGGCCTCTACCGGCTGATCACCCGCTCTAGCCGTTCGATTTGCGTTTCTTGGGGCCCTTGGCCTTGTTCGGCTTGAACGGCCCATCGTGCGCCGCGCCCTCGATCGGCGGCGCCCAAGGCTTTTTGCCGGGCTTGGGGCCGTCAAATTTCGGTTTGTCGAATTTGGGCTTTTCAAACTTAGGCTTGTCGAACTTGGGTTTGTCGTAGGTCGGCCTATCGCCGGTAGGCGCACCCGGGGGCTTGCCGAAGGGCTTGCCCCGGCTGCGCGGGGGACGCTCGTCGCGCGGAGTAGGCTCGTTGGCCTCTAGGCGAACAATGCGGCCGCCGTCGTTATCGCCCTTGGTCGCCAGACCGGTGAAGGCGTCCGCCGCTTCGGCGATGATCTGGAAGCGGGTTTCACGCTCATAGATGCGGATGGCGCCGATCTCGCGCTTGGTCACATGGCCGCGCCGGCAGATCATGGGAAGGAGCCAGCGCGCCTCGGCGTGCTTGTTGCGGCCGAAATCGATGCGGAACCACACGGCGTCCTCGAACCCGGCGCGAGGCGCTTCGGGCGCCCGGCCGTGGGCCGGAACATAGGGCGCGGGTTCAGGCTGGCTCTCCGCCAGATCTTCGGGCGAGGGCATGCGGGCGCGGGCCAGGCGCACATAGGCAGCGGCGATGGCCTCTGGCGGGCGCTGGCCCATCAGGGCGTAGGCCAAAGCGAGGTCTTCCTCGGCGGCTTCGGCGGCGGGGGCCACCTGCTCGATCAGGCGGTTCTGGTCCTGGGCGCGGATGTCTTCGGCGCTGGGCGGCGCCTGCCAAGTCACTTGAATGCGCGCCGTATCGAACAGGCCTTGAGCGCGGCGGCGGCGCGGATGGGGCGCAAGAATGATGCAGACACCCTTGCGGCCGGCCCGGCCGGTGCGGCCCGAACGGTGCTGCAGCACGTCGCGGTTATTGGGCAGGTCGGCGTGGATCACCAGGTCCAGGTCAGGGATGTCGATACCCCGCGCAGCCACGTCTGTCGCCACGCACACCCGCGCGCGCCGGTCGCGCAAGGCCTGAAGAGCATGGGTGCGTTCGTTCTGACTGAGCTCGCCGGATAGGGCGACGACGTTGAAACCGCGCTCCACCAGATTGGCGTGCAGCCGCCGCACCGCCTCGCGGGTGGAACAGAAGATCAGGGCGGCGTCCGGCTCGAAGTAGCGCAGCACATTGACCGTCGCCAGCTCCACCTCGCCCGGCGCGATGGCCATGGCGCGGTAATCAATGTCCGCGTGCGGCTCTTCGGCTGCGCCCACCACCAGACGCAGGGCGTCCTTCTGATAGGCGCCGGCCAGGGCGATGATCGGCCGGGGCAAGGTGGCCGAGAACAGCAGGGTGCGGCGGGTCTTGGGCGTGGCGTCGAGGATTTCCTCCAGCTCCTCGCGGAACCCGAGGTCGAGCATCTCGTCGGCTTCGTCGAGGATCACGGCGGCCAGCTGGTCGAGCTGCAGATTGCCCCGCTCCAGGTGATCGCGCAGACGCCCCGGCGTACCCACCACGATGTGGCAGCCCGCCTCTAGCGCCCTTCGCTCGGCGCGCGGGTCCATCCCGCCGACGCAGGACACCACCCGGGCGGCGGCATAGAGCCATTGCAGTTCGCGCTGGACCTGCATGGCCAGTTCGCGGGTCGGCGCAATGACCAGGGCCGCCGGCGGTCCGGGCGGCGGCAAGGCGTCGCCTGCGCCCAGCAGGGTCTCGGCCAGGGCCAGGCCATAGGCGACGGTCTTGCCCGACCCGGTGCGGGCGGAAACCAGCAGATCACGCCCATGGGCTTGGGGTTCGAGCACCGCCAATTGCACGGGGGTCAGGTCGGCATAGCCGCGCGTAGACAGGGCCTTGGCCAGGGTCGGATGAATATCGGGGGAGGACATGGACGGGAGCTAGGCGCGTGAGGGCGGTGCGTCAACACCTCTCCCTTCCCCCTCGAGGGGGGAAGGGTCGGGGATGGGGGTGTTCGCGCTGTGGTTTCTAGGCTGTCGCGTGTGGCGGGACCGCCTCGAGCGCCACAGATTGCAGCGTCGCGCCTTGCACCCCCAACCCTACCCTTCCCCCCTCGAGGGGGAAGGAACGCCTTGTTCTGAACAGCCGCACCAATCCGTCCAACGCATGGCGGAGCGTGCTTTCGAAGGGCCTGGCCCTGTCAAGGATCGCCAAAGTCGACCGCTGCGCGGCGACGCATCGCGTCGTCCTTGACTGGGCCAGACCTTCGAAAAATCATTCCATCATGCGTTGGACGGCGGGGTAGGATCGCTGCCATCTCAAAATTGGTCGGTACGAATGGAGCAAACGATGTCCAATCCCGATGGAGAAATTCGCCGCCAATTGGCGTCGCTTGGCGACAACGGTCAAACGCCCCGACATACGCTCTTTTACTTTTATGGCGGTGATACCGACGGCTTGGAAAAAGCGGCGCGCTCGAACGGCTTTGTCGTTGGACCTACGGCTACAAGCCCCGGCTTGATTCTGGAAAAAACGCTCCCAGTAGATGCGGAGCGCTTCGATGCGATCAATGCTTTGATGAACCTCTGGGCCGAAGAGTTTGAGGCGGAATACGATGGCTGGGAGTGCGCGGTCGTCCATAACTAAATGGGCCAGACTCCCGCCCTTCGACTAATACCTCACCACCCCGAAGCGCGGCGCCTCATGGTCGAGCGCATGAAATCGGCCGGCGGGTCGGCTTCGGCGAGGATCTGTTCCTTGATGGCGCGTGGTTCGCCGAACAGGTGGCCTTGGCCGTAGCCGATGTCGAGTTCCAGCACATCGACCACCTGGCGTTCGCTCTCGACCTTCTCGGCGATCACTTCCACGCCGTAGCGGCGGGTGTAGCCGGCGAAGTCGGAGGCTTGGATGTCGCGCAGGGACTTGAGGGCTTGGCGGCCTTCCACGTCCAGCAATTGGGACAGCAAAAGGTCAGCGCCGATCTTGAGGAACTTCACGTCCGAGCGGGCCAAATCCTGGAAGTCCAGCTCCAGGTCATTGACCTTGTCGAGGGAGAAGCGGAAGCCCAGGTCGGCCAGCTTGGCCATGTTGCGCGCTTCCACCGAACCGCGCTGCTTGAACGCCGCCTGCCCCAGTTCGAAGATCAGGGCGCCGGACATGTCCTTGTTCTCGGACAGGAATTCCAGGAACTGCGGGAAGAAGGTCTCGTCCGCCAGGGAGCCCAGGGCGATGTTGCAGAAGATGCCGACCTTGCGGTCCTGCTTGGCCAGGCGGCGCACGATCTGCACGCAGCGGAACAGCAGCAGGTTGTCGATGGCGCTGACCAGGCCCTCGCGCTCGGTCACCTGCAGATATTCCGCCGGCATCATGACGCGGCCGGTCTCGTCGCGCAGGCGCGAGAAGCTCTCGTAGAACACCGTCCGCCGCTGGGGCAGGCTGACCACCGGCTGCAGATAGAGGTCCACGCGGTTGTCGGCCAAGGCCTGACGCACGGTGTCGAGCAGGGCGGCGGTCTGGCGTTCCAGGTGCGGCGACAGGCCTGCGGCGCCGCGCGTGTGCAGGCGCTCGTCCAATGTCTCGCTCATGCGCTGGACCAGGTCCTCCAGTATGCGCATTTCGCCGGTCAGCTCCTCCGAGCGCCGCTCCACGTCGTCGTGCACGGTCTCGCTGAGGGTCAAGAGCTTGGTCTGGATCTGCTCAAGTTGATCGATCAGGATCAGCTGCGCGTCGCGCACGGCGCCGATCTCGCCTTCCAGCTTCACGCGCTCGACGTTGCGCTCCACCAGATTGTGCAAGCCGAAGGCCAGGGCCAATCCGCCCATCAGGCCCGCAATGCCCGCGCCCCAGCCTCCGCCGGAACGCCATAGCAAAAGGGCCCCGGTCAGCGCGAGGCAAAGGTAGGCGGCCGAGAGTAGGGCGACAGTGATCTTGCGCATTGAGCCCGCCGAACCGAATCAACCGATTATCCACGCAGCCGGGGGCGCCGTCGAACGGAAAGCCTTAACCATACGATGTGGCGACAGGCGGCGCCGCCTCGGCCAAACGCCAGGGGCTTCTGTTCTGCGCCGAGGAGGGCTAATCAGGGGCCGGAATGAGCGAGGGCCGCCTTGTCGCGCTTGGGTGACACGCTAAGCGAACTGAATACGGGCGGGCCGCGGCGCGGGGCCAAGCTATTCATTTTCGTGACCATCGTGCTGGACATGTGCGCAGTGGGCATGGCGATCCCGGTGATGCCGCGCCTGGTGCAGACCCTATCGGGCGGCGGCCCAGCGCGCGCGGCGGAGCTGTTCGGTCTGCTCAATATGCTTTGGGCGGCCATGCAGTTTCTGACATCGCCCCTGCAAGGCGCCCTGTCTGACCGCTTTGGGCGACGGCCGGTGATCCTGATGTCCAATTTCGGTCTGGGCGCGGACTATATATTGACCGCCCTGGCGCCCCATCTGAGCTGGCTGTTCATCGGCCGAATTCTGTCGGGCTCGGCGGCTGGGGGCATTCCCGCCGCCCTGGCCTATCTGGCCGACACAACCCCCCCGGAAAAGCGCGCAGCCAGCTTCGGCTTCCTGGGCGCGGCCACGGGGTTCGGCATCACCGCCGGCATGGCTCTAGGCGGGCTGGCCGGCTCGCTTGATCCCCGCCTGCCGTTCTGGATCGCCGCCTGCCTGTGCCTGCTCAACGCGGTCTATGGCCTGTTCGTCCTGCCGGAGTCTCTGCCGCGCAACCGGCGCACGCCGTTCAAGTGGCGCCAGGCCAATCCTTTGGGCGCCTTCCGCTTGCTGCGGACAACGCCGGGTCTTCGCGTCATGGCCATCGTCGCCTTCCTGGTCAGCCTGTCCTCCCAGGCTCTGCCCAATATCGTCGTGCTCTACGTGGGCTATCGCTACCACTGGGGCATCTGGGCGATCAGCGAGATGCTGACAGGCTGGGCGATCTGCAGCATGGCCGCACAGGGCCTGCTGCTGTCGGCCTCGGTCAACCGGCTGGGCGAGCGGCCCACCCTGATGCTCGGCCTCGTGCTGACCATCTTCGGCTTCCTGGCCATCGCCCTGGCGACCACCGGGCCGCAGTTCTGCTGGGGCGTGCTGCTGATGGCCGGCGGATCGATCTCAACGCCCTTGATCAACGCCTTCTTCTCACGGCGCCTGGGCGCGGCCGAACAAGGCCGCCTGCAAGGCGCCACCAACAGTTTGAACGGGGTCACCGGCATGCTCGGCCCCGCCCTGTTCACCCAGGTGTTTTCGATGGCCGTACGCGGCGAGGATCAATACAGCCTGATCGGCGGTCCGTTTTTCCTGGCTGCGGGCCTGATGCTGATCGCCATGACCCTGGCATTCAAGGAAGTGGCTCACTGAGCCGCTCCATCCTGAACTTCAGCCCCAGGATGGCCGCCGACAGGAGTAGGTTGACGGCGTTCGAGGCGGCGATGGGCCAGCTTTTCTCCAGCACGCCATAGGCGACCCAAAGGATGAACCCCGCGACCATCACCAGATAGGTTCGCAAGGACACGCCGTCCGCCTGTCGCTCACGCACAATCTTCACCAGTTGGGGCACGAAACTGGCCATGGAGCACAGTCCCGCCGCCGAGCCGATGACTTCGATTACAACTCCGGCGGCCAGCTTAGCGAGACCAGGGGATCAGGCCGGCGTGGATCGCCAAGGGATGTTCCGCGTGAGTCAAGCCCATGGGATTGGCCTGACCGAAGAACAGCCAAAGCGACGCGCCGGAGCTCAGGGCGAATATCGCCGCCGAAGCCGCAGCGGCCCAAACCTTGGTCGGATAGCGGGTTTGCATGAAGGGTTGTTGTGACATCACTGCGCTCGTTTCATTCCTCCGAACAACGGATTTGAGGCCCTTTGGGTTCCTGGATGGGGCGCAAACCTTGCGGTTGTCACAGGACCGCCATAAGGCCGTGATCTGACAGGTTCTGTCCTGTCGCCAGCCTGTGATTCGTCGCCCATGTCGCTGAGCCGCTTCCCGCCTTGGCCCACGCCCGCCTTCGCCCGAGGATGGCTGAGCGGCGTGCTCGGCGCGCGCAGGGCCGGGGCGGCTGCGCCGGCTCCCGCCCCGCCCGCCCTGCCTGCCTCCTACGCCGCCGCCAACGCGCCCCTGGAGGAGGTGATCGAAGCCCTGCCTGATCCTGTCCTCGTGGTTGGGGCGCTGGAGCCGGAGGAATATGCCGGGCGGCGGGTTCTGTTCGCCAACCTCGCGGCGCGCGAGATGTTCCGCCTAACCGGCGACCAGGTGCTGCTGGTGTCCGCCGTGCGCAACCCGCGGGTTCTGGAAGTTGTCGACGACGCCTTGTTCCACGGCTGGCTAGGGGAAGCGACCTATGAGGGCGGTGGCGCGCAGGATCGCTACTGGCGCGCCTGGGCCAGGCCTCTGTCGCCCACGGCGGGGGGCATGAAGCGAGCGCTGCTGGTGTTGCGCGACGAAACGGATGCGCGCCGCAACGAGCGCATGCGCGCCGACTTCCTGGCCAACGCCAGTCACGAGCTGCGCACGCCCCTGGCCTCGCTCGCCGGCTTCATCGACACCTTGCGAGGGCACGCCAAGGACGATTCCGCCGCCCGCGACCGATTCTTGGACATCATGGCCCGTCAGGCCTGGCGCATGGCGCGGTTGATCGAGGACCTGATGTCCTTGAGCCGGATCGAGTTGAACGAACACATCGCCCCTGACGGGGAAGTCGACCTGTCGCTGGCGGCGGCGGATGTGATCGACGCCCTGTCGCCTCAGGCGCGCGAAGCGGGGGTCGAGTTCGTTGTGGACCTGGGCGTGCGCGGCCAGGCGGTCGTCACGGGCGATCGCGATCAGATCGTGCAGGTGGTGCAGAACTTGGTCGACAACGCCATCAAATACGCCGGGCGGGGCGGACGCGCCACGGTGACCGTTGACTGCGGCCTGACCGCCGAAGGCGCAGTGGCTTTACAAAAGCCGCACGCCGCGCGCCTGGCGATGTTGACTCCCGACCACGCCGCAGGGCTGTACGCCGTAATCCGCGTGGCCGACACCGGACCGGGGCTGGCCCGACAGGTGCTGCCTCGGCTGACCGAGCGGTTCTACCGGGTAGAGGGTCAGAAAAGCGGGGAGCGTCTGGGCACCGGCCTGGGCCTGGCCATCGTCAAGCACATCATGAACCGTCACCGCGGAGGACTGGCCGTGGAATCGGCCGAGGGCGAGGGTGCGCAGTTCGTCGTCTATTTTCCTTTGGCGGCGACGCCGTCAGGCGTAACAAAAGCATCATAAAAGCTTCACAGCGCCAATGCATTGCCCAGGCAATGTCCGCGCGCACAACGGGCTTTGCGCCCGGGCTTCTATACGCCCGACTCGGCTCCGGACTGCGAAGGATTTGAACCATGGAACACACGGTAAAGGCCTACAGCGAAGAGCTGAACCATCTGACCGCCGAAGTGACGCGGCTGGGCGGGCTGGCAGAGGCTCAGCTATCCGATTCCGTGGAAGCGGTGGCGCGTCGCGACCTGCCCATCGCCCACCAAGTGATCGACCGCGACGACAAGCTGGACGCCTTGCAGGCCGATATCGAACGCAAGGCCATTCGCTTGATCGCCCTGCGCCAGCCTGTGGCCCAAGACCTGAGGCACACGGTTGCGGCGATGAAGATCTCCATGCAGCTGGAGCGCTGCGGAGACCTGGCCAAGAACATCGCCAAACGCTGCCTGGTGCTGGCGGGATCCGAGCCCTTGCCGCCCCTGACCCGCTCAATTGAACGCATGGGCATCCTGGTGACCTCGCGCCTCAAGGAGGTGCTCGACGCCTATTCGGCCGGCGATATCGAACGCGCGGCGGGCGTCTGGTCTCGCGACGACGAGATCGATGAGCACTACGACAGCCTGTTTCGCGAATTGCTGACCTACATGATGGGGGATGCGCGCACGATCAGCGCCTGCACCCACCTGTTGTTCATCGCCAAGAACCTGGAACGCATCGGCGACCACGCCACCAACATCGCCGAAATGGTGCACTTCGAGATCACAGGCGAGGAGCTGGTGTCTGACCGGCCCAAATGGGACGCCCTGCAACGGGCGTCGGTCGAGTAGGAGAATGGCCGAGTGACGCCTTACGTACTGGTGGTGGAGGACGAGGACGCCCTGGCCACCCTGCTGCAGTACAACCTGGACAAGGAGGGCTATGACGTCGCCCTGGCCCAGGACGGCGAAGAAGCCCTGATGATGGTCGACGAGCGCATGCCCGACTTGCTGGTGCTGGACTGGATGCTGCCCAAGGTGTCGGGCATCGAAGTGTGCCGACGTCTGCGGTCCAAGGCCGAGACCCGCAACATCCCGATCATCCTGCTGACCGCCCGCGGCGAGGAGACCGACCGCATCCGCGGCCTGGACACCGGGGCCGACGACTATGTGGTCAAGCCCTTCTCCATGAGCGAGCTGACCGCGCGGCTGCGCGCCGTGCTGCGCCGCATTCGCCCGGGCCTGGCCGAGGACCGCATCCGCCAAGGCGACATCACCATCGACCGGGTCGCCCACCGGGTGCGCCGAGCTGACCGGGAGGTGCACCTGGGCCCCACCGAATTTCGCCTGCTCGACTATCTGATGCAGCACCCCGGTCGGGTGTTCAGCCGCGAACAGCTGCTGGACGCCGTGTGGGGCTCTGACGTCTATGTGGAGGCCCGCACCGTGGACGTGCACATCGGCCGCCTGCGCAAGGCGCTGAACCTGGACATCGAAAACGACCCCATCCGCACAGTGCGTTCGGCGGGGTATTCGCTGGATCTGGATGGGTGAGTTGCGGGGTCGCGCCCTGGGCGCGGGGCATGTGATCGACACCAATTTGTCGATCGCCGCAACGAACGCCCGGAGCGACAGCACAGGCAGGACCGGTTGGGACTCAGCCCAAAGCTGCGCAGCCGCCGGCTTTGAGCACTCGCTGGGTCGATGCCGGCGAACGCGAAAGCAGCCGCGCTGGGCGAATAGGCCTTTTTACAAAGTCGCCCCCACAGTTCGGGCACACGCCGGCGAGGAC
This sequence comes from Pseudomonadota bacterium, assembly GCA_048498155.1. Taxonomy (GTDB): domain Bacteria; phylum Pseudomonadota; class Alphaproteobacteria; order Caulobacterales; family Caulobacteraceae; genus BOG-938. The sequence continues at coordinate 24,225 of JBEHYN010000006.1, forward strand.
GGTCTCCACGCAGTCTGAGCAGAACGTGCACTCGAACGTGCATATCCGCGCGTCGGCGCTGTCCGGCGGGAGATCGCGATCACAACATTCACAGTTGGGGCGCAGCTCCAACACATCAGGCCCCGTTCACCGTATTGGCCTTGATCGCCGCGGCGCCGTTTCCATCCAGGTCCACCCGGGTGTCGCCCAGGCGCAAGGGAACGCCAAGGGCCTCGTTCACTGCATGAATGCCGCCGCGCGATCCGGCCTTGGGGCCAATCAGGTAGCGCAGGGAGATGCGTTCGCTGTCGGCGGCGTCCGGCTGGGTGCCGTGCAGGGTGCAGCCATGCCACAGGGCGCAATAGCCCGTGTCGCCCGTCAGGATCAGCTGGGGCGCCAGAATCTCGCCCTGCGCCCCGTTGCGATAGAGCCAGCCGTCCACCTGCTTGGTCAGGTCGTGCGGAAACACCGAAGCGCCCAGGGCGTGGCTGTTTTCCAGCACATGCAGGGGCGCGTCGGCCAGGGTGACGGGGTGCAGATAGATGTAGAGGGTGATGAAATCTGCGTCCCGATCCTTGAAATCGATCAGGTCCTGATGGAAATCGATGCCGTAGAAATAGGTCACATCGCGGTACTGCGGCTTCACATAGGCGCCGAGGTTGTTGACTGGATTGCCCAGGATGCGCGCCTGCAGCCAGTCCGGGATCGACTTGGCCGGCACGCCGCACACAACCTTGCGGTCGATCAGTTCATAGCCCGCCCCGAACAAATCCGTCAGGGCCGAGACAATTTGGGGCGCGCGCTCCACGAAACCGAGCTTATCGGCGAATTTTTCCAGAAGATTGCGGCCCCGCCGGGGATTGACCCCACGGTACTGCGGGTCTGCGTCGAACTCCGCCTCGCTAAGAAACAGGGTCTCGTCGTAGCGACGCTCGCCCTTCAGATCGGCCAGGAGGTCAGCAGCGGCGGCGGCGTCGACCGATTGATCGAAGGTGTGCACGCCGCGCCGCAGGACGTCGTCCACCACTGGGCCGGCCGGACGCGCTGGGCCCAAGGTCCAAGCCGGCGCGCGTTCCCCTAGGTCCATGGCCAATGCTCCCGATCCACGACGGAGCCTCGCGGCACAGGGTTAACGGGCCGTGAAACCGGCTCTAGCCAGCAGTGGCGCTTCAGCGCAGCGTCCGTTGAACCACTTGCCGCAGACCGGCGACAATGGCCTCAGATTGCTCGGCGTCCTGGGCTGGATCGGCGAGCAGCAGCAGGCCGTCCAGATGGACCCTGACCGCAGATGGGTTCCAGACCTTGCGAGTCATTGATCCGTCGAGCAGTTCGCAAAGGCTCAGGGCCGCCTGACCGAGTTGCGGATATCCGGGCACCTGGGCGACGGCCAGCATCTCATTGCATAGATTGTAGACCGCCAGAATTTCCTGATCGGCGGGCGCGGGACCGAAAACACGCGCCAGGGCCTGGACGGCGGCCATCAGGCTGAGCAGCTCGGCCAAGGCGGGCTCGCGAATGGCGCCAAGGCGCTCGTCCACATCCGCGATGGCCTGAGCGACCGTCGGCCCCCCGGGCGTCCGGATCAACTTGGCCAACCGGTTGACCGGACGACGGACAATCACGGTGCTCATGCCCTGGCCTCTTTGGTTCTTGGCTCCTCAGGTTGAGCCTCTTCGGTGGGGACTGTCTCGGCCGGGGCCACTAGATCCTGGCGGCGGCGGGCGAAGGCGTTCGGTCCCGGCTCCTGGTCATGAAACCGCCGGTCTGGACCGACATAGGTGTCTAGTTCGATGAAGCTCCGATTACCTTGGCCCATCCACAGGATGCGCTCGAGCATGACACGGGGGCTGATCGGTTTGGCGAGCACAAAGTTAGCCCCGCAATCGCGGGCCCAGCTGACCAGGGACTGGGGCGTATGGCCGGCGATCAGGATCACCGGACAATAGCGGTTCGGGTCCAGATCGGACCGGCGCAGTTCCGAGATAAATTCGTAGGCGCCCCCATCGGGCACGCCGCCGTCGCAGATAATTAGGTCGAATACTCGAGACTTGACGGCCATCGTGGCGTCGGAGGGGGTCTTGCATCGATCCGGCCGCCGCACGCCCAGGCCTGCCAGAATCTGGGCGGTGATATCCAACCCGTTCACGGGCGACTCGAACAGGAGAACCGACGCTTTTTTTAGATTGAAGCGAGCTTTGTCGCTGAGCTCAGCCATGATGCGTCCTGGGCCGCCGAAGTCCAGCGATTGACCGACCTTAGATGAACAAGCGTTAACTACACCTTAAGCTGAATTCAGGAGGGGGGGGCACACGCTTGAGGGAACGCATCGCTCGGCCCCGCGCTTGGGAACCGGAGGCAAGCGCTGATGATCTCGGTCGAACGGATAACGGAACTGGCGAATTCGTTTGGGCGCAGGATCGGCCGAGTCCCGATGGTTGTCGGCGGAGTTGTTCTGGTCACCGTCGTCGCGATCCTGCTGTTTTTGGCCCAGGAGAATTGGAACTTTCTGCGCGGCCCCATCGCCGGGTTCGCCTCGGCGCGCACCGGGCGGGCAGTGCGCCTGGACGGCGACCTTCGAGCGCATCTGCTGTCTTGGACCCCACAGATCGATATCGGCGGTCTGAAAATCGGCAAACCGAGTTGGGCTGGGTCTGGCGACGTGGCCGATGTGCAGTTTGCCCGCCTTCAGCTGCGGCTCTTGCCCCTGTTCATTGGCCGACTTGAATTGCCCTTGGTGGAGCTGAGGGCCATGCGGCTGGATCTGTTGCGCGACACCGCCAGCCGCGAGAGCTGGGCGCTTGACGCCAAGTCAACCGGCCGACCGTTCAAGCTGCCGCCGATCAACCGCTTTCTGATCACGGACGGCCGGGTGCGCCTGGTCGACCAGACCCGGAAGTTTGTCCTCAGCGGCCAGGTCCAGGCTAACGAAAGGCCGACCTCCGCCGATGGTAGAGGTTTCAGCCTGACGGGCGACGGAACCTTGAACAGTGAGACATTTCAGCTCCAGGCCACGGGCGGGCCGCTGATCGCCATCAAGCGCGACCAGCCCTATCCGTTTCGTCTGGATGTGCAGGCCGGCGCGAGCCACGCCCTTGTGGCGGGCCAAATCGTACGGCCGTTCGATCTGGGCGCGCTGACCGGAGCCCTGACCATCAGCGGCCCGGACCTAGCGCGCCTGTATGACCTGACAGCGATCATCTTGCCCAATACCCCGCCCTACAAGTTATCCGCGCAATTTGAACGACGCGGCGCTCGGTTCAGTTTGACCCGGATCGCCGGCACGGTCGGCGCCAGCGACCTGAGCGGCGAAATGAGCATCGACAAGGTGAACGGCCGGCGCAAGATGACGGGGGATCTGGTCAGCGAGCATCTCAATATGCCCGACCTTCTGGCGCTGTTCGGCGGGCCGCCCACCCGTAAGGCGCCCTCGCCCGCTCCGGCCAAACGGGCCCAGATCACCATGCACTTGGGCGCAAAGCCTGCTTCGGCCCTCAAGAGCGCTGACCACCGGCTGCTGCCCGATGCGCCCCTTATCCGAGACCGCTTAGGCGCCATGGACGCCGACGTGCGCTTTCGCGTCAATTCCATCCGGAGCGGAGCGTTCGCGGTCCGCCGAGGCTCCCTCACGCTCAAGCTTCAGGACGGCGTCCTGACTATAGATCCCCTGGACATCGAGTTCGCCCAGGGCCGCCTGACAGGCCGCATAGGCATCGACGCGCGCACGGCATCGGTCAGGACTGACGCCGACGTCACCTTGGCCAATGTCGGCTTACAACAGTTGATCAAGTCCTCCGGGCCCCAGCCGTCGGTCGAAGGCTTGATGCAAGCCCGCGCGCGCCTGTCGGGCGTCGGCGACTCCGTGCACAAGGCGGCATCCACGGCCAACGGTCAGGTGGTGTTCGTGGTCTCCCACGGCCGTATTCGACAGTCCTTCGCCGAACTGCTGGGCGTGAACGTCGGGCGCGGATTGTTTCTGCTGTTGTCTAAAGATCCCCGGCAGACGGACATGCGCTGCGCCGTGGCTCAGTTCGATGTCCAAGGCGGGGTGATGAACGCCCGTCAGATCGTGATCGACACCGGCGTGGTCACGAGCACTGGCTCGGGCTCCATAGATCTGGGGGCCGAGCGCTTGAACCTGGACCTTAAGGGCCAAACCAAGCACCCGGAACTGCTGCGTATTTGGACCCCCATCCAGATCAGGGGCACGTTCAACAAGCCCAGCATGGGATTGGATGCGGGATCGGTGGCCGCTCAGGGCGGCTTGGCGGTGAGTATCGGCGCCCTGCTCGGGCCGTTGACCGCGATCCTGCCATTTGTCTCTCCCGGCTTGGCCAAGGACGCCGATTGCGCGGGTTTGATGGTTGACGCCAAGCAGGCCGGCGCCCCGGTCAAAGGGGTTAAGGCATCGACCTTAGGCCATTTGGGACCAAGCTCTGGGCCACAAACCCAGCCGAGGACGGCGCTGCAACATAGTCATTCGACAAAATAACCTGTCGCAGGCGCTCGCCGCGACCGAGCTCGATCTTAGAATGCGGCGGCGATAATCGCGGCCGCAGCGGCCGGGAAAGCGGCCAGAAGAAACAGCAGGGCCGAATGGTCGGCTGCGGTCTCAATCCGTTCGTACAAGCGGTTCATGACATACTCCTCAAGTCTTTTACGCAACACGCCCCAAGCACAAAACAAAAAGGCGGCGCCGAGACGCCGCCAGTTCACAGGGAGGAAACTGCCCGGGTCGGGCGAGGATTTGTATATGTTGCGACGCAACATCGGTCAAGCTTAATTATTGCATTGCAGCATATCCCGCTGTGGATTTTTTCGTTTGAGGGCCGTGATTGACAGCGGCTTTGCCAAGCGCGAAAACTGCCCGCCTTCCCGTCCCCGGCCTTGTCCGGGGATATTTCCTTTATGGGAGGCGCCCTTGTCCGGCCCCGCATCCCCCTCCGACGCTGCCAACAGCCACCTCATGGACGTTTATAGCCGTGGCGACCTGGCCTTTGAGCGCGGCGAGGGTGTGCGCCTGTATTCGACCCAGGGCGAGATCTATCTGGACTGCGTGGCCGGCATTGCCGTGAACGGCCTGGGTCACTGTCATCCGAAGCTGGTGAAGGCCCTGGCCGAGCAGGCGCAAAAGCTGTGGCACGTGTCGAACATCTACCGGATACCCGAGCAAGAAGCCCTGGCCGACCGCCTGTGCGAAGCCACCTTCGCCGACCAGGTGTTCTTCACCAATTCCGGCACGGAAGCGGTCGAGTTGGCGCTGAAGATCGCGCGCAAATACCAGGCCGCGCGCGGCGCACCCGAGCGGATCGATGTGATCACCTTCGAAGGCGCCTTCCACGGCCGCTCCTACGCAGCGGTCAATGCGGGAGGCAACCCGGCCTATCTTGAGGGATTCGGCCCGCGCCTTCCTGGTTACGTCTATCTGCCGTTCGGCGACATGGATGCGCTCAAGGCGGCGGTGGGCCCAACCACGGCGGCCATCATGCTGGAGCCGGTGCAGGGCGAGGGCGGGGCGCGGGTCTTTTCCGATGAGGATCTGCGGACGATCCGCCGCCTGTGCGACGAACAGGGCGCCTTGTTGGTCTATGACGAAATTCAATGCGGCATGGGCCGCACCGGGAAACTGTTCGCCTATGAATGGACCGGCGTTGAGCCCGACGTGATGACCGTGGCCAAGGCCCTGGGCGGCGGTTTTCCCGTGGGCGCCTGCTTGGCCAGCGCCAAGGCGGGAAGCTGCATGACCTTTGGTTCGCACGGCTCGACCTATGGCGGTAATCCCCTGGCCATGGCCGTGGCCCTGGCGGCGTTCGACGAGATCGCCACGCCGGCGATGCTGGAGCATGTGCGCGACGTAGCGGGTTATTTTGGCCAACAGTTGGCCGGTCTGAAGGATCGCTATCCCGATGTGATCGCGGACATTCGCGGCAAGGGCCTGTTGATTGGCGTCAAGCTGATCCCCAACAACCGGGCGTTTATGGCCCTGGCGCGTGAGCAAAAGCTGCTGATCGCCGGTGGCGGTGACAACTGCGTGCGCCTGCTGCCCCCCTTGATCATGACCTTGCAGGAGGCCAGCGAGGCCCTGGCGAAGTTCGAGGCCGCTTGCGAAGCCGCACGCGCTCAGGTTAAGGCCGCAAAAGCAGTGGAGCAGGCCTGATGGCGCCCGCCGCACCCAGACATTTCCTCGACCTCTGGCGGCACGACGCCGCCACCTTGCGCGCCATTGTCGATGAAGCCCGGCGCCGTAAGGCAGCGCGCGCGGGCTGGGGAAAGGGCCGTCCCGACCCCGACGCTCCAGCCGCCGGGCGGACCCTGGCGATGATTTTTCAGAAGAACTCCACCCGCACCCGCTTCTCCTTCGACGCCGCCATGCGCCAGCTCGGCGGCGCCTCGACCATCGCCACCGCTGCAGACATGCAACTAGGGCGCGGAGAGACCATCGAGGACACCGCCATGGTCCTCGCGCGCATGGTGGATGTGGTGATGCTGCGGGCCAATCGGCACGAGGATCTGGATGCGTTCGCCGCCGCGTGCAGCGCGCCGGTGATCAATGGCCTGACCGACAAGAGCCACCCCTGCCAGATCATGGCCGATATCCTCACCTATGAGGAGCATCGCGGGGCCATCGCGGGGCGGACCCTGGCCTGGATCGGCGACGGCAACAACGTTTGTTCCAGCTTCATCCACGCCGCCGCACCTTTCGGCTTTTCCCTGACTATCGCCTGTCCTCCGGCCTATCCGCCCGCCGCAGCGGACTTGGCGCGCGCCAGGCAGGCTGGGGCGGTCGTCCACGTGACGCACGATCCGCGCGAAGCGGCGCGCGGCGCGGACGCCATCATCACCGACACCTGGGTGTCCATGGGCGATACAGACGCCGAGGCCCGGCTCAAGGCGCTTGGACCCTATCAGGTCGATGCGGGCTTGATGGCCCTGGCCCAGCCCGACGCTCTGTTCATGCATGACCTGCCCGCCCATCGCGGCGAGGAAGTGACCCCCGAGGTGATCGACGGGCCCCAATCGGTGATTTGGGACGAGGCGGAAAACCGCATCCACGCCCAGAAGGCGGTCATAGCCTGGTGTCTGGGCGCGATTTAGGGGCTCTGGCGCGGAGCCCTCCGCAGCCCTATCTAGGCGCGTGAGCCAAAACCAACCCGAACAAGCCCAGCCCGCCGCGCAGGGCGAGGACCAGATCGCCGTCTTCCAGATCGAAGGCTGGCCCGTGCGCGGGCGCATCGCCCGGCTGTCGGCGGTGGTCGACGACATCCTGCGCCGGCACGCCTATCCCGAGCCGGTGGCCAACCTGCTGGGCGAAGCCTGCGTCCTGGCGGCCTTAGTGGGCTCCAGCCTTAAGTTCGAGGGCCGCCTGATCGTCCAGGCCCAGGGCGATGGTCCGGTGGCCTATGCGGTGGCCGACTACGACACCCAGGGTCTGCTGCGGGGATATTGCCGGTTCGATGAGGAGCGGGTCGCCGCGTTGCAAGGGGGCTTTTCCCGGCCGGGCGCAGGCGCCCTTTTGGGCCAGGGCCTGTTCATCATGACCGTTGATCAGGGTCCCGACACCGAGCGGTATCAGGGCGTCACCGCCATTGAGGGCGAGACCCTGGCCCTGTGCGCCGAACGCTATTTCGCCCAGTCCGAACAGACGCCCACGCGCCTGCGCCTGGCCGTGGCGCAATTGCAGACCGACGCCGGCTTCGATTGGCGGGCCGGCGGCATGATGCTGCAGAACGTGGCCGAAGACGATGCGCGCGGGTCGACCGCCGACGCCTGGGAGCGGGCCGAGGCCTTGTTCGAAACCCTGGGCGAAGATGAATTGGTGGACCCCACCGTTCCACCCCAGACCCTGCTATGGCGACTGTTCCACGAGGATGGCGTGCGGCTGTTTGAACCCAAGCCGCTGAAGGCCTTCTGCCGCTGTTCGTCCGAACGGATCGTCGGTGTGCTGAAGTCTTTCCCGGCCGAAGAACGCGAGGGCATGGTCGAGGACGACGGGGTCATCCGCGTCACCTGTGAATATTGCGCGCGGGTCTACGACGTGACGCCGGACAGCGTCAGCTAGAGTCATTTCAATGGGCGTGGAGCATCGGGGTTAAGCGCCGTAAGGCGCGGGCGGCGCGTTTCGCATTCCACCTGGGGCGCGGGTCAGTCCGATGGCTCGCCGGCGGCGCCCAGCGGCGGGTGAAGCGGCCGAGCAGCCAGCCCCTGCTGCGTCTGAATGCAGGATGCGGCAACCTCGCCGCGGGGCGTGGCCAGATAGACCTGATCGCCTTGCGCCTTTCCCTTACAGGCGTCGAACGCCTGGGGCGGGGGGGGACCGCGACGTGGGCCTCCCTGACCTTGGGGGCCCAGCCCTTCTCCATCCTGGCGGTTTTCCGGGCGATCAGCTTCCGCGCCGAGACCGATCAGCTCCAGCGACTCCTGAAAACGCATGGTCTTGCCCGAGCCCGCGTTAGGGTCCGGCGCGAGCGCCTTGCCCACCAGTTCGTAGAGCTTGCCGTTGACGAAGAACACCGACGCCGTTGAACGGCTGCCGTCTGCGCCGACGATGGTCAGGTTGCGGCCGAACTCTTTGTCAATCCGCTCTTCGACGTTCAGCGCGATCTGGCCCTCCGCGCCCAGCGCCTTGACCCCCATGTCGAGGGCGGCCTGTTTGTCCACCGCAGTTCCGCGAAGATCGATCACCGTGACCTGGAAGACCGCGTTGTCATCACGCCCGACATAGGTGATTTCCGGCACGCTGGTTCCGGAGGGCGTCTTGAAGACGCCCTTTGAGGGCGTCGGCTCGACCGGCGCCTGCACAGCGAAACCATCATCGGAAAAGGCGTAGTGGCTCCAACTCACCGCAAAGGCGGGCGCCGGAAAGCCCAAAACTGTCGCCAGGACCAGATAGCGGAAATCCAAACCCTTCATTTTGCACCGCCCGGCGGCTTATGCGCGGACAGGATATGCCCGTCAGGCAGGGTGACCGTGAGCAACTCTCCGCCGTAGGTCCCATCCTTGAGCGGATGAAGGGACACGGTGACCTTGTCGCCGGGGCGCAGGCTGGTCTGCTGCCAACCGGCCTTCATCAGCTGTCCGGGCGCTGACGCCTCCAGGGACCATTCGTGCTGCTTGCCGTGACTGTCCACCGCAACCAGCTGAAGCCAGCTGTGCGGCTGGATCATCTGGAATTCCTCAACCACGCCTGAGATGGTGGTGGTCCGAGTTTCGTCGAACATGGCGAAGGAATGGTGGGCGAGAGCCGGAAGCGGCGCGGTCACAAACGCGCATGTGAAGGCGGCCAAGGCGGCCCAGCCGCCTCTTGATACTGGCGTCATCGAACTCTCCTTCTCCCTATTCGGCGCATGACCTACCGCCCCAATGCAAACCGCGGATGCATTTGCGCCTTTTTGACGGCGCCAGATTGGCCGCAAACGGGCTCGGGCGCCAGAGCCTGTTACGCCTCAGGCCTGGTCCAGCGCCCGCAGCACGTCCCGCTTCAGGTCTTGCGCGCCCTCCAGCCCCACCGACAGGCGAATGCATCCGTCGGTCAGGCCCATGGCCAGCCTCTCGTCCTCGGGCGTGGACCTGTGGGTGGTGGTCCACGGGTGGGTGGCCATGGACTTGGCGTCGCCCAGGTTGTTGGAGATGTCGATCACCTCCAAAGCGTTCAGCACATTGAAGGCCGCAGGCGCGGAGCCTACGTCGAAGGCCACGATGGTGCCGCCCCCGGTCATCTGCTTCTGGCCCACCGCATATTGGGGATGATCCGTACGCGTAGGATAGAAGCAGCGCTTGACCTTCGGATGGTCGGCGATCACGTCGGCCAGCATGGCGGCCGTCGCGCTCGCGTGGCGCACGCGCAGGTCCAGCGTCTCCATGCCCTTAAGCAGCACCCAGGCGTTGAACGGCGACAGCGCGGGGCCCAGGTGGCGCAGGGCGTCGCGATAGGACTCCTCGATCAGCTCGGCCTTACCCAGGATAGCGCCGCCGAGCACCCGCCCGCCGCCGTCGATGTGCTTAGTGGCGGAATAGACCACCACGTCCGCGCCTAACTCCAAGGGCTTCTGATAGATCGGCGTGGCGAACACATTGTCGACCACCACCTTGGCCCCGATTTCGCGGGCGATAGAGCAGATGGCGGCGATGTCGACCATCTCCAGCAGGGGATTGGCCGGAGTCTCGATCACGAACAGGGTGGTGTTGGGGCGCACGGCTGCGCGCCACGCGGCGATGTCAGGCTCCACGAAGCTGGTCTCCACCCCAAAGCGGGGCAACCAGGACGCCAGGATCCAGCGGCACGAGCCGAACAGGGCGCGCCCGGCCACCACATGGTCGCCGGCCTTGACCAAGCCCTGGATCGCCATGGCCACCGCCGCCATGCCTGACGCCGTCGAACGGCACGCCTCGGCGCCCTCCAGCAGCGCGAGGCGCTCCTCGAACATGCGGTTGGTGGGATTGGCGTAGCGCGAATAGACAAAGCCCGGCTCATCGCCCGCGAAACGGGCGTCGGCCTGCTCGGCGCTGTCATAGACATAGCCCTGGGTCAGGAAGATCGCTTCGGCCGTCTCGCCAAACGGCGAACGGTTCAGGCCGCCGCGCACCAGCTTGGTGGCGACCTCCCACTGCCGGGGATCGGATGGATCTGACGGGTACGCCATGGAAATACTCCCAGAGGGGCGGCATGAAAGGCGTCTGGCGGCTCAAGTCAAGCCGGGCCCGAGCCTATCAGTGGCGCGCGGTTTAATATTGGCGGGCAAAGCTTGCGCGCTCGTCTGATCCATCTCAATAATCGCCGCGCGAACCCAAACCTGTAGGGAGGATATTCACATGGCGCGCAAAGACATTGAGATGGACCGCAGAGGTCTGGCCAAGGCTGCCTTTCTCGGCGCGGCGGCGGCGGCCCTTCCGGCCCTCGGCCGGGCGCAGACCGCCAATCCGGAATCGAACGTGGTGTTCACCGCCGACGACCCCGGCCACTGGGCCAAGGGCAAAGGCGCGCACGTTCCGCTCGCCACCGTGGACGGTTCGACCCTGACCGTGAAGACCCCGCACCCCATGAGCGAGCAGCACTTCATCGTCAGCCACTCGGTGGTTCTGGCGGGCGGGCAATACCTCGGCCGCAAGACCTTCACCCCGGCCGACATGCCGACCTCCACCTACACCCTGCCCGCCGGCTATAAGGGCAAGGTCATTGTGACCAGCACCTGCAATCTGCACGACTTCTGGACCGCATCGATCACGGTCTGATCGCGGCTGTAACCGATCCAGCGATGGCGAGGCGTCCGGTTTGACCGCACGCTTCGCTATCTCTGGACAGACTCAAGCAGGCCAGCGAGTGTCGCGGCGATGAGCAAACCGCCCGGCATCCTGCCCTCCCAAGCCCTGAACGCCCTGATCGGCCAAGGCGCCATTTCCGCCTGCGCGCCCTTCGCTCCTGACCAGGTCCAGCCGGCCAGCCTCGACCTGCGCCTGGGCGAGCATGCCTGGCGTGTGCGCGCCTCGTTTTTGCCGGGCGCCCAACGCACGGTCGCCCAGCGCCTGGCCGATGTGGCCATGCATCGCCTTGACCTGACCGGCGGCGCGGTCCTGGAAAAAGGCTGCGTCTATATCGCCGAGGTGCAAGAGGCCCTGGCCTTGCCGCCTGGCGTCAGCGGACGGGCCAATCCGAAGAGCTCCACCGGACGGGTAGACGTGTTCGTGCGCCTGCTGACCGACCACAGCCCGGCGTTCGACGATGTGGCCGAAGGCTATACCGGCCCGCTCTACGTCGAGATCGCCCCCCAGACCTTCTCGGTCCTGGTCCGCTCGGGCACGCGGCTGAACCAGCTGCGCCTGAAACAGGGCGACCCGCCGCGCCTGGCCAGCGTCAATGTGGGCGTAGACCTGACCGAGGCCCTGGCCGGATTTCGCGCCCGCCGCCACGCCGGAGTGATCGACCTGGACAAGGAAGACGGCCACGACCCGCGCGACTATTGGGAGCCGTTGGAGCCGCGCCGAGGCGAGCTGCTGCTAGACCCCGGCGAGTTTTACATCCTGGCCTCCAAGCAGGCGGTGGAAATACCGGTGATGCAGGCGGCCGAGATGACGCCCATCGACCCCTCGGTCGGTGAGTTCCGCGTGCACTACGCCGGCTTCTTCGATCCCGGCTTCGGCACGGCGGAGGCCTCGGGTCTCGGCTCGCGCGGCGTGCTTGAGGTGCGCAGCCACGAGACCCCCTTCCTGCTGGAAGACGGCCAGACCGTCGCGCGCCTGGTGTTCGAGCCCCTCACCGAGCGCCCCGAACGCCTCTACGGCCAGGACGGCTCACACTACCAGCGCCAGGGGCTGAAGCTGTCCAAGCACTTCAAGGCCTGGTGATAAAGACGTGCTCCCCCGTGCACGGGGGAGCTGGCGCGGAGCGCCTGAGGGGGCGCAGTTTAACCACTGCGCTTGCCGCACGCCCCCTCCACCACTTCGTGGTCCCCCTCCCCCGCTGCGCGGTGGAGGACGCCGGATCCAAAAGCCCCGCTTGCGGCCAAGGCCGGATCGTCTATTTTGCGCCCCCTGCTGCGGGCGTAGTTCAGAGGTAGAACGTCAGCTTCCCAAGCTGAATGTCGCGAGTTCGATTCTCGCCGCCCGCTCCAGCCCCCTCAGCGCATAAATACAAAAAACGAGTGGAGGAAATCATGCCGACGTCCGCCTTGTACGGGATTCGCCGCGCGCTCCTCGCGGCTGTGGCGGTGCTGCTGTCGGCGGCCGGCCCGGCTCTGGCCGACGACGCCCTGTCGGTGATCATCGCCAAGAAGACGCCGCCCCTGATGAACGCCCTTAACCTGGTGGCCCAAGGCGCGGGCTTTTACAGGGAAGAGCACCTGCAAATCACCACCCGGTTCACCGACGAGGCCATCCAGACCCTGATGAGCTGCACCAGCGGGGCGAGCGACATCTGTCCCATGCCCATCGAGCCCATGCTGGAGCACTATGACGATGGGGTGCGCATGAAGATGTTCATCTCCAGCGCCGATACCTTCACCGTGGTGATCGCCGTGCCGGCGGACAGCCCGGCTCGCACTCTAGCCGACCTGAAGGGCAAGGCCATCGGCGTGCATCTGGCCACCGGGGCGGCGGGAGTCTTTCCCACCCAATCGGCCCTGGCCGCGGCGGGGGTCAAGCCGGGCGAGACCACCATGGTCACCGTGGGCATGAACCAGGAGGCCATGGACGCCTTAGCTTCGGGCAAGGTCGCGGCGCTCGGCCTGCCCATGTACGAGATGGTCCCCTTCGTCGCGGCGGGCGCCAAGCTGCGCATCCTGCGCCACCCCATCCTGGGCCACATCGCCAACGGCGGCTATGCCTCGGCCCCCTCGGTGATCGCCGCCAAGGCCGACGCCCTGGGCCGTTTTTCCCGCGCCATCGTCAAGACCTCGCTGCTGATCCGCTACAATCCCACGGCGGCGGCGCGGGCCTTTCTGGCCGCCAAAGGCGAGCCCTTCACCGAAGCGGATGTGAAGCGCATCGCCACCACCCTGACCGCGTGGGAAGACGACCTGCCGGCCTCGGACCCGACTGCCCAGCGCATCGGCGAGGTTCTGCAAGGCGACATCCAACGCTATATCGAGCTATTGGCGCAGGCTGGGGTGATGAAACGCTCGATCCCGGCGTCGGAGTTCGTGACCGGGCAGTTCGTCGGCATGGCCAATGATTTTGACCGCAAGGCGTTTGAGGCGCGGGCGAAGGCGATGCGGTGAGGTGGCTTTTCAGCGCAACTGGAACAGTCTGCTCGTGAAAGCCTTTTACTCCGCAGGGAGTTAGACATGGCGAATGATCATCTCGGCCGAGCGGCGGCGATTGCACTTAGCGTCGTGGCGGCGATCGTCATTCCGGCCTGGCAGATGATCGGGCGTGTCGGCCTGACTGCGGCGCAATTCTCCGCCCAAGGCGATCAGACCCTGCGTGCGGCCCCCTATGCCTTCGGCATCTGGTCGATCATCTATCTCGGGCTCGTGGCCTTCGCGATCTATCAGTTCCGGCCTGGGGTCCGGCGGTCCATCCTGATGAACCGGGTCGGATGGCCCGCAGCCGCGGGGATATTAGGCTGTGGCCTGTGGATCATCGCCTCGGCCTTCAATCTGCAATGGCTGAGCGTGGCGGTGATCGTGGCCTCCACCGCGAGCCTGGTCGGCGGCCTGCTCGCAGCGCCCCGAGCCACGTCGCGGGCGGAACGGCTGTGGATCATCGCGCCCCTGACCCTGCTGGCCGGTTGGCTGACCATCGCCAGCGGACTGAATTTGATCACCGTGCTGACCGCCCAGGGTTGGATCACGCCAAGCGTTGTCTGGGCTGCGGCGGCAATCGCGGCCGTGCTGATCGTCGGCGCACTGATCGGCCGGCGCCTAGTCGCGCCCGTCTATCTAGCGCCCATCATCTGGGGCTTGGCGGCGGTGGCGGTCGCGGAAAGCGGCCAGATCATCGTGGCGGGGATGGCGGCAGCGGCGGCCTTGGCGCTAGCGGTTGAGGCGGCGGTCGTGGGCCGGAAAGGCGCGGCTATCTAAATGGTCGTGAATCGCAAACCCTCAAAAACTCCGCGCCACCCTGAACCCATGGTCATCAATCCGCAGCTCGCCCGCATAGCGGAGGCGCTGCGCCGAGCGGAGCATTTGGGGGCGGGCGCTCCAGGAGCCGCCGCGAAGGCCGGGTTGGGCGCAGTCGCCGGTGCGGTTGGCGGAGCCGTCGGTGGGGGCGTCCTTGTAGCTGTCGCTCCAGCAGTCCTCCAGCCAGGACCAGGTCTCGCCTATCATGTCGTAGAGCCCGAAGGCGTTGGGCTTGAAGCGGCCCACCGGGGAGGCGACGGCATAGCCGTCGTGGCAGGCGGTGGTCAGCATTTGCGGGAAACGGGCCAGGGTGTCCTGGTCGGCGCCGTTGGCGTAGCCGCAGGCGCCGGCGGGGTCGTCGCCCCAAAAATAGGTGGTCGTGGTCCCGGCGCGGTTGGCGTAGTCGTACTCGGCCTCAGACAATAGCCGATAGGCGTGGCCGGTCTTGTTTGACAGCCAGGCCGCATAGGCCTTGGCGTCCTTCCAATTCAGGCATTGCACGGGAAAGTCGTCGGTCTGTTCAAAGCCGGGATTGCGCCAATTTCGGCCCTTCATCGGCTGCTTGGCCGGCTCGCTGGTGAAACACTCGTCGCCCGCATCATAGCCCGTGTCCGCCACGAAGCGGGCGAACTCGCCCACGGCGACGGGATATTTTCCCACGGCGAAGGCGTAGCCGATGCGCACCCGGTGGCGCGGGATCTCATAGGGCTGGTAATCAAGCGTGGTCTGGGTGGAGCCCAGGACGCTTTCCCCCGCCGGAACCACGATCATTTGCGGATAGTCCGCCCCATCCCACAACTCGACCGGATTGCCGGACGCGGGCCAGGAAATCGGCGGGCTGTCCAGCCGCGCCTGCAGCTCAGCCAGAGGCGCAGCGCCAGCAATCAGGGCGGCGGTCTTGGTCTTGATCGCGGCGATCTCAGCCTCGGGATGGGGATGGGCAGCCTGATAGGCGGCAAAGCGCGCCTGGCGGTCTTTGAGCCAGGCGGAGGCGTCGTCGGCCTGAACGGCGAAGACGCAGAAACTCCACAGCGCGCCCGTCGCAACGACGATCTTCATCCAAGCAGGATTCACGACCGCCTTCTCCTCCGCTCGTTACCGCGAAAGCGGGAATCCAGATCTTTCCAGCGTGGCGGATCCTGGACAGAACTGGGTCCCCGCTTTCGCGGGGATGAGCGGGTTAGGGGTTGGAGATTCAATGGGAACATCGAAAACTCTAGAAAACTCGCGCCACCCGGATGCCGTGATCGTCTACCCGCACGTCCACGTCGTAGCGGATGCGCTCGGCGGCCCGCAGGATGGTCGGGCGGGCGCTCCAAGAGCCGCGCCGGAGCGGCCGCTGCTTGCAGTCGCCAGCCAGGTTGATGGAGCCGTCGGTCGGGGCGCCGACATAGTTCTCATTCCAGCAATCGGCCAGCCAGGACCAGGCGTTGCCGGTGATGTCATACAGCCCAAAGGGGTTGGGTTTGAAGCTGCCCACCGGCGAGGTGAAGACGTAACCGTCGTGGCAGGTGTTGGCCGTGATGATATGCGTCAGCGCGGCCTTGGCGTCCGCATCCGCGCCGTTGGCGTAGGCGCAGGCGGCCGAGGCGTCCTCACCCCAGAAGTAGGAGGTGGTGGTCCCTCCCCGGTCGACGTATTCGTACTCCGCCTCCGACAGCAGCCGGTAGCTATGGCCGGTCTTCTTGGACAGCCAGGTGACATAGGCCTGGGCGTCGGTCCAGCTCATGCACACCACCGGGTGGTCGCTGGTCTGCGCGAAACTGGGATTGCGCCAGTCGCGCCCACTTCGGGGCTGCTCGCCGCCTTCGCCGGTGATGCACTTGTCGCCGGCGTTGTAGCCGGTGTCGGCCACGAAGCGGGCGAACTCGCCCACGGTGACGGCGTATTTGCCGACCGCGAAGGCGTAGCCGATGCGCACGCGGTGGCGCGGCGCCTCATAACTCTGGTGATTGAACTCCTCGGCAGGCGAGCCCATGGCGTATTCGCCGGCCGGCATCACCAGCAATTGCGGATAATCAGGACCGTCCCATAACTCCAGCGGCTTATCCGTCGCCTTCCACTGCACGGGCGGGTCCAGCTGGGCCGGGTTCATCGGCGGGGCGGCGGCGATCAGGGCAGCGGTCTTGGCCTTGATCTGAGCGATCTCAGCGTCTTGGTGGGGATGGGCCTTCTGAAAGGCGGCAAAGCGCGCCTGGCGGTCCTTGAGCCAAGCGGCCGAATCGTCTGCCTTGGCGGCGAGCGCCGTCAGACTGGCTGCGGCGACAACCGCCGCCGCCGCGATCTTCACCCAACCTTGGCCCACGCAACCTCCTTGGTCTTGTCCAGGTCCGGGGCTTTCCGCATCAGGAAGGGCTCGCTCTTGACTATGCCGCCGATGATGGACTGCCAGCGATAGTCATCCTTGCGGGCGTCGTGCACGATCTTGCGCACGGCGGGCATGTCATAGGCCTCGATCTGTCGTCCCAAGGCGTAGGCCAAAAGCTTTTGAGTCATGGCCTGGACGAACTGCTCCTTGCGGCTCAGCAGGGCGTCGCGCAGGCCATCAGGTCCTTGGAACTTGGTCCCGTTAGGAAGGACGCCTGAGGAATCGATCGGCATTCCGGCGTCAACCGTGCGCCAACGGCCGGTGGCGTCGAAGTTTTCAAGGGCAAAGCCCAACGGGTCCATCGAGGCGTGACAACCCGCGCAAATCGGGTTCTTGCGGTGTTCCTCGAGCCTGGCGCGCACAGAGGCCGGT
This sequence comes from Pseudomonadota bacterium, assembly GCA_048498155.1. Taxonomy (GTDB): domain Bacteria; phylum Pseudomonadota; class Alphaproteobacteria; order Caulobacterales; family Caulobacteraceae; genus BOG-938. The sequence goes on from JBEHYN010000006.1 coordinate 41,493, forward strand.
TTGCCGTTGGCGCCGTTGTCCTTGAGGGCCGGCACATTGGGCGGCGGCTCGGGCGGGGGCGTGCCCAAGAGACTGTCGAGAACCCACTTGCCCCGCAGCACCGGCGAAGTGCGGTTGGGGTATGAGGTCACGATCATAAGGGCGCCCTGACCCAAAAGGCCCCCGCGCGGGCTGTCGGTGGGCAGGTCGACCCGGCGGAAACGGGACCCGAACACGCCCGGGACGCCGTAATGCCTGGCCAGACGCTCGTCCAGGAAGGTGTAGCGGGCGCTGAGCAGCTCGACCACGCTGCGGTTGCGGTGGATCTGATCGTTCATGAACAGGGTGGTTTCCTGGTTCATGGACGCCAACAGGGACTGATCGAAGGTGGGGAACAGACGTTCGTCGGGGTCCGCGTTCTTGATGTTTCGCAGCAGCAGCCATTGGCCGACGAAGTTGTCCGTCAGGGCCTTGGAGCGGGGGTCGGCCATCATCCGCTTGACCTCACCGCCCAGCACCGCCGGCTGGCGCAGCTTGCCGTGCACGGCCAGTGTAGTCAGCGTGGAATCGGGAAGGCTGCTCCACAGGAAGAAGGACAACCGCGAGGCCAGTTCCTGATCGCTGATCCGGTAGGCTGAGCCCGGCGCCACGTGGGCCGGGTCGTGCTCCACACGGAACAGGAAGTTGGGCGAGGCCAGGATCCAGGCCACGCCCGATTGCAGGCCGGTGGTGAAATCACCGTCCTTGCGGCCATCGCGGTAGAACTGCATCAGGGCTGCCGCCTCCTTGTCCGTGATCGGACGCCGGAAAGCCTGATGGGCCAAGTTCGACAGGATGCGCCGCGCGCAGGGCGCCTCGCCGGCCGCGGATGAAGGACGACACAGCAAAATCTTGCGCAGGCTGGGCGTGTCGGCGCGGCTCTTGCCATCCACGTTCAGAGGGCCGCTGATCGCCAGGCTGTCGATGGCCTGGGCGCGGGTTTCGTCGTACTGCAGAATGCGCAGGGCCGGCGGCGGACGTATCACGGCGTCTTCGGGATCGGCGAAACGGCCCGCGAAGGATACGCTGACCACATGCGGGCCCGCCTTGACCGGCAAGCGGATCTGCAGGCCCGCATCGGCCTCGTGGGCCCAGGTCTCCCAGGCGGCGTCGCCGTAGATTTCACCGGAAAAGCTCTCGGCGGTCCCCCGGCCGTGGTTCTCACCCCCAACCTTGAACGTCTTGACCCGTTCGCCGTCGATGCGAAGGTCGATCTGTTCAGGCTCGTTTAGACCGACGATGTATTCGTACAGCTGCCGGCGCAGACGCACTTTGATCTGATATTCCCCATCCGTTGGGAAGTTGTAGCTGACTGAGGTCCCGCCGCGCGAGCCGAACGGCATGCCCTCGGCTTGGTCCTGCTGGGTCGCCAATTTGGGCGTCGCGAAGGTGTCGGTGACCGGGCTGGCCGGAGGCATGCCCAGCGCCAGGCGGCTGACTCGGCGGGCCACGATCAGATAGCGTTCCAGCAGCGCCGGCGAGACCGAAAGCAGGCTGGCGTTGTTGTCTAGGCCCTGGGTGTCGGCGTCATCCGGCGGTAGAAGCATCGCGGTGTCGACATCGAGCGCGAGAAGGTCTCGCACGGCGTTGCGGTATTCGGCCCGGTTCAGTCGGTGCACAGCCTGGGTTCGGCCGGGATTGGGATTCAGCGCGGCTTCCTGATCAAGCCGATTTTCCAGCGCCAGCACGAAGCTGTCGGTGGTCTGGCTGTCCGGTCGCGGCAGACCCGGCGGCGGCATGGCCCCCATACGCAGCTTGCGGACCACCTTTTCCCAGGTGTCGGCGTCGGGACCCACATGGTTCAGGTCCTTATTTTCCAGGACGAGGCCGCCGACCTTTCGCTTGTCGTTGTGGCAACCGAAGCAGTACTTGCTGAGCATCGCGCCGTCGGAATGGCCAGCGGGCGCGGCCTCGGCGCTCAGGCCGGCGACCGGCGCGGCGCTGGCGGCTCCGCAGGCGAGGAGCACCGTCAGGAATTGGGCAACGCGATTACTCAGTTTCATACGCCCGTTTCCTCAGGCCCGATTATGGGTTCGGGCGCGCACACGGTGAGTTATCCGCCATGGGCGCGAGGCCTGTCAATTCGACAGCGTGGACGACCGCCTCGCGCGGTGTAGTATCAAAAAAGCATGCTTTAAGGAGGCGTCCTGGTGCGGACTGCAGCAGTCGGTTTTGTCTGTGTCATGGCCTGGGCGCTTGCCGCGACGGCCGCCGATTCAGCCGTCCGCGACCTTCGCCTGATCCAGGCGGCTCAGAGAGACGATATTCAAGCGGCGAAAGACTTGGCGGGCGTGGACGTGAACGCCCGCGCCCCCGACGGGGCCACCGCCCTGCATTGGGCCGCGCACAACGACGACCTGGCCCTGGCGGACCTGCTGATCCGCAGGGGCGCCAAGGTGGATGCGGTCAATGACCTGGGCGTGACGCCCCTGTGGGTCGCCGCCTCCAATTCGGGCGCCGCCATGGTCCAACGGCTACTGGATGCGCGCGCCGATCCCAACATCGCCCCGCCGACCAACGGCTCGCCCGTGATGGTGGCCGCGCGGATCGGCAACGCTGACGCGGTCAAGGCGCTGCTGGCGCACGGAGCGGACCCCAACGCTCGCGAGGACGCCCACGGCCAGACGGCGCTGATGTGGGCGGTCGTCGCCCGTCATCCGGACGTCGTTCGCCTGCTGCTGCAGGCGCATGCGGACCTGCATATCCGGACCAAATCCTCGCCCCAGCGGGTGCTGCTGTGCTGCCAGTACTATGAAAGTCAGGAGGACGGAGACGCCGTGGTCCAAAAGGGCGGCTACACCGCCATGCTGTTCGCCGCCCAGGACGGGGACGTGGAGTCCGCCAAGCTGCTGATCGCCGCCGGCGCGGACGTCAAGGACGCGGCGGCCGACAACGCCTGCGCCCTGATCCTGGCCGCTCACCTCAAGCAGAACGACGTGGCCTCGGTCCTGCTGGACGCCGGAGCGGATCCAAACGATGCGCGCGCGGGCTACACGGCCCTGCAGATCGCCGCCACCACGGGTAACCTGCCCCTGGCCAAGGCGCTGCTGGACCACGGCGCCGATCCCAACACCCGCCAGCAGAGCGGCACGCCGTCCAAACGCACCATCAACGGCCATGCCCTCGACCACGCCATGGTCGGCGCCACGGCCTATTTCACCGCCATGCGCTCGGGCCAGTTGGAGATGATGAAGCTGCTGGCGGACAGGGGCGCCGATGCCGCCATTCCGCTCAAGGACGGCCGCACCGCATTCATGATCCTGGCCGGCGAAAGCACCCTGGAGGGACCGGATGTGCCCGAAGCGAAGGCGGCGGAGGTGGTCAAGCTGGCGGTTAAGCTGGGCACGCCCGTCAATCAGGCCGACGCCAACGGCAACACCGCCATGCACATCGCCGCCGCCCGGCGGCGCGACCAGCTGCTGCAGGCCCTGGTCGATAGCGGCGCTTCGCTGGAGGCGCGCAACCGCGATGGAGACACGCCCCTGGCCCTTGCGCTCAAGCCGCCACCGCCGCTGCAGGGCTCAGGGTTCACCCAAGAATACGCGGAGATGATCTCGCACAAGGGAACGCCCGAACTGCTGCGCAAGCTAGGCGCTAAGAGCTGAACGCGGTCAAACTTCAGACAGCCGGTCGATGTCGAGCTTGCCGGTGCTGGTTCCGACCTTGTCGACCGGCAGGCCTAGCTTGTCCAGCACGGCAACCAGCATATTGGCGGTGGAGTCGCCGTTGTATTTCAGGTGACGGCCACCTTTGATCCCCTGGTTGGGCCCGCCCACCAACATGACGGGGACATTGTCGTGGTTGTGGATGTTGCTGTCGCTCATGCCCGCTCCGTACAAGAGCAGTGTGTGGTCCAGCAGGGATCCGTCGCCGTCCTCGGTCTTGCTGAGTTTGTCCAGGAAATAGGCGAACATCTGGACGTGGTACGTGTTCACCTTGGATAGGGCGAGCAGTCTGTCGGGATCGTACTGGTGGTGTGACAGGGGGTGGTGACCCTCCGGCACCCCGATTTCCGGATAGGTTCGCCCGCTGAATTCGCGGCCGTACATATAGGTGGCCACCCGCGTCAGATCGGCCTGATAGGCGAGAACCTGCAGGTCGTACATCAGCTTGGCGTGTTCCTCGAAGGTCGCCGGAATGCCCGCCGGTTGGGTGACCACCGGCATGTCCTTGGCGCTCTGGGCCTCGGCCTTCTGGATTCGAGTTTCGATGTCGCGCACCCCGTCCAGATACTCGGCCAGCCGGGCGCGGTCCTCGGCCCCCAGGCTGCGTTCCATGTCGCCGACCTGGCCGATCACGGAATCGAGAATGCTGCGGTCCTGACGCAGGTGCGCCTGGCGCACGGCGGTGTCGGTGCTGCCCGCGTCGCCGAACAGGCGTTCGAACACGATGCGCGGATTATTCTCCGGCGCGAGCGGCAGGGTCGCCGAGTGCCAGGAGACGGTGTTGCCCATGATGCAGGGATTGCCGTCGCACAGCCCCGCCGAGTCCAGATTGTCCAGCCCCAGCTCCAAGGACGGCAACTGGGTCTGCGCGCCGAAATGCTGCGCCGCCAGTTGATCGAGCGAGGTCGAGGCCAGACCGCCGCCGCCCGAGGTCTTGCTCGGCGGGGTGCCTGTCAAAAAGCCGGTCGAGGCCCGCGAGTGAGGGCTGGAGGTGCTGACCATGGGCACGTTCAGCCCCGACAGCACCAGCAGCCGATCATGGAACGGGGCCAACGGCTGCATGATCGGCGTCAATTGCAGGGCGCCCGTGCTCTTGGGCAGCCAATAGTCCATCGACATGCCGTTGGGCACGTACATTACCCCCAGCCGCTTGGCCGGCGCGATTTTATCGGCGGCGCGGGCGAGCGCCGGGGTCATGGCGTCCAACAGGGGCAAGGCCACGCTCGCGCCGACGTTCCGCAACAGGGCGCGACGGTCCAGGGACAGCTTGTTGATGATCATGACCAAAACCTCATTCAAATTTCGCCGCAGCCGCCGGTGCGCGCGCCACTTTGGTCGGCGCGACGGGCGCGGCGCGCATCAGAAAGGGTTCGCTCTTCACGATGCCGCCGATAATCGATTGCCAGCGATAGTCGTCCGCCTGGGCATCATGCACGATTTTGCGCACGCTGGGCATATCGTAAGCCTCGACCTGCCGTCCAAGGGCGTAGGCCAAAAGTTTTTGCGTCATGGCCTGGACGAATTGTTCCTTGCGGGCCAGCAGGGCGTCGCGCAGCCCGGTCGGGCCCTGGAACTTGGTCCCGTTGGGCAGAACGCCAGAGGAGTCGATTGGCGTTCCCGCATCGCTGGTGCGCCATTTTCCTGTGGCGTCGAAGGTTTCCAGGGCGAAGCCCAGGGGATCCATCGTGGCGTGACAGGCCGCACAGACAGGATTCTTGCGGTGCTCTTCGAGCCGGACGCGCACCGAGGCGGGCTTACCGCCGGCGCCGGTGTCCTTCAGCGCCGGAACATTAGGCGGCGGTTCAGGCGGCGGGGTGCCCAGCAGACTGTCCAGCACCCACTTGCCGCGCAGCACTGGAGAGGTGCGGTTGGGGTAGGATGTCACCATCAAAAGACTGCCCTGGCCCAAAAGGCCCCCACGCGGGCTGTCCGGCGGCAAATCGACCCGGCGCATGCGGGTCCCGACCACATCGGGAATGCCGTAGTGGCGCGCCAGGCGTTCGTTGAGGAAGGTGTAGCGGGCGCTCAAGAGTTCGACCACGCTGCGATTACGGTGCAGTTGGTCGTTCACGAACAGGGTGGTTTCCTGTTCAAGAGCGGAGCGCAGCTCCTCGTCAAAGCTGGAAAAAACGTGCTGGTCCGGCTCCGCGTCGCGAATATTGCGCAGCAACAGCCATTGGCCCACGAAATTGTCGACCAGCGCCTTGGACCGCGCATCCGCCATCATCCGCTGAACCTGCCGATCAAGCACCGCGGGCTGATGAAGCCTGCCTTGGCGGGCAAGGGTCGCCAGGGTCTGGTCAGGAATACTGCTCCACAGGAAGAACGACAGGCGCGAGGCCAGCTCCAGATCGCCAATACGGTAGGTCCCGCCCGGCGCCGCGCCGGCCGGATCCTGCTCCAGCCGGAATAGGAAACTGGGGGAGGACAGAATCCGGGAAATCCCCACCTGCAGCCCCGTCGTAAAGTCCCCATCGCGCCGACCCTCGCGGTAAAAGCCCATCAGGGTCTGCATGTCCTTATCACTCAAGGGCCGGCGATAGGCCTGGACCGCCAGGGACGACAGGATTCGTCGCGCGCAGGGCTCCTCCTGGACCGCGCCGTTGGGCCGGCAAAGCATGATTTTGCGCAGGCTCGGCGTGTCGGCGCGACCGACTGCCGGGTCGTAGGGCCCGGTGATCACGACGCTATCCAGCGCTTGGGTAGGGGTTTCATCGCTGGCCAGATGGCCGGATACGCCCACCGCGCGGGTCAGGGCGTCTTCAGACTTGGTGAAGTTGCGGATGAATGAGACCGCCACAACGCGGGGGCCGGCCTTAACCGGCAGTCGCACCTGCAGGCCCTCGTCGGCGTTGATCGCCCAGGTCTCCCATTCCGCGCCGCCGTATATCTCGCCTGCGAAGCTTTCCGCCGCCTGCAAGCCATGGCTTTCGCCGCCGACCCTAAAGCTCTTGATGGGAACGCCATCGATCCGTACATCGACCTGTTCGGGCTCCTGCAGGCCATCGACATAGTCATACAGCTGCCGGCGTAGACGCAGCTTGATGAGGTATTCGCCGTCCGCCGGGAAATTGTAGTGGAAGGCGGCTCCGCCGCGGGTTCCGAAGGGCAGGCCCGCGCCCTGATCTTCCTGGGACGACAGCTTCGGCGCCTTCAGCGTGTCGATCACCGGACTGGACGGCGGCAGGCCCAGCGCCAAACGGCTCACGCGTCGCGCCACGATCAGATAGCGCTCCAGCAAGGCGGGCGACACCGATAGAAGGCTGGCGTTGTTGTCCAGGCCCTGGGTGTCGGCGTCGTCGGGCGGCAGCAGGGTGGCGGTGTCCACGTCCAAGCCCAGCAGATCGCGCACGGCGTTCTTGTACTCAGCCCGGTTCAGGCGATGCAGCGCCTGGGTGCGGCCGGGATTGGGGTGTAGGGAGGCTTCGTGGTCGAGCTGGCCTTCCAGCGCGGACACAAAGGCGTCGGTGGTCTGGTTGTCAGGCCGGGGCTGTCCGGGCGGCGGCATGGCCCCCATGCGCAGCTTGCGCACCACCTTTTCCCAGGTCTCGACGTCGGGTCCGACCTTGTTGAGGTCCTTGGTCTGCAACACCAGGCCGCCGGCCTTGCGCTTGTCGTTGTGACAGGTGAAGCAGTATTGGCTGAGGACGGCGGTGTCGGGATGAGGCAAGGCTGTTGGGGCGGCGGCGCTGACGCCCGCGCTGGGGGCGACCGCACAGGCGAGGATCACACAAAGCGCCTGAACAACGCGATTTCGCAAACTCATGACACTCGATTCCTCCGCCCCTTTTTCCTCGGGGTTGCACTAATAAGATTATCCGCCAGCGGCGCGACGCCTGTCAATTCGGGGGCATGGACGACAGCAGGGCGCGGTGTAGTATAATTCAAAGCCGATACTAGCCGGAGGAGTCACGTTGCGGGTCAGGCCAATTGGAATTGTTTGCGTCTTGGTCTGCCTGCTCACCGCAGGCGCCACAGCCGCCCAGAGCGCCGACCTTCGCCTGATCGACGCAAGCCAACGGGACGATGCGGCCGCAGCGAAAACCTTGATCGCGTCGGGGGTCAATGTGAACGCCCGTGCTGCGGACGGGACCACAGCGCTGCATTGGGCCGCGCAAAACGACGATCTGGCCCTGGTCGACGCACTTGTGCGCAAGGGCGCCCAGGTGAACGCGCAGACCGACCTGGGCGTGACACCCCTGTGGATCGCGGCGACCAACTCCAACGCGCCGATGGCGGTCCGACTGCTGACCGCCCACGCGGACCCCAATCTCGCCGCGCCGACCAAGGTCACGCCGCTCATGATCGCGGCCCAACGTGGCAATACGGACGCGGTCAGGGCCCTGCTGGACCACGGCGCGAACCCGAATCTCAGTGAAACCGTTCATGGACAGACGGCTCTGATGTGGGCGGTAGCGGGCCGTCATCCAGACGTGGTGCGCCTGCTGCTGGCGGCGCATGCCGACGTGCACGCCCGAACGCGCGCTTGGACCCAGCGCATGTTGCTGTGCTGCCAGTACTATGAAGGGGAGTCCGACGGCTCGGTCATGGTGCAAAAGGGCGGCTTCACCCCTTTGCTGTTCGCCGCCCAGGACGGTGATCCTGAGTCCGCCCGGCTGCTCATCGCCGCCGGCGCCAACGTCAAGGACGCCACCCCCGATGGGGTCAGCGCCTTGATCATCGCCGCCCATGGCGAGCAAGCCGACGTCGGCGCGGTGCTTCTGGACGCGGGCGCTGACCCCAATGGGGCAGGAACGGGCTACACAGCCCTGCACATCGCCGCCACCTCGGGCAATCTGCCCCTGGTCAAGGCCTTGCTGGACCACGGCGCCGATCCCAACGCCCGCCAACTCAAGGGCAGCCCCACCAAACGGATGCCCAGCGGACATTCGCTCGACTTCAAGATGGTCGGCGCCACGCCCTACTTTCTCGCCGTCCGTGCGGGCCAGTTGGAGGTGATGAAGCTACTGGCGGCCAGGGGCGCGGATCCGTCGATCGCCCTGCAGGACGGACGCACGCCCTTGATGGTGCTGGCGGGCGAGGCCACGGTGGAGGGCCAGAACCTGCAGGATCCCGAGGCGACGGAGACCATCAAGCTGGCGGTTAAGCTGGGGACCCCGGTCAATCAGGCGGGCCCCAACGGCAACACCGCCCTGCATGTCGCCGCCACGCGGCGGCGGGACGGAATCGTGCAGGCCCTCGCCGACAGCGGCGCAGCGCTCGATGTGAAGAACCGAAACGGCGAAACACCTTTGGCCTTGGCCGTCAAACCGCCCTCACAGATCAAGGGCAGCGGGATGATCGACGACTACGAGTTCTTGCTCAAGCACGTCGACACGGCCGAGTTGCTACGCAAGTTGGGCGCTAAGACCTGAAAGGTTTCAGGCCACCGTCAGCTGATCGATATCCAGCTTACCGCGGCTGGCGCCGATCCGTTCCGTCGGCAAGCCGAACTTGTCCATCACCGCCACCAGCAGATTGGCCGAGGAATCGCCGTCGTACTTCAGATGGCGCCCACCCTTGATCCCCTGATTGGCCCCCCCCACCAGCATGACGGGAATGCCGATCGGAGAGTGAACATTGCTGTCGCTCATGCCCGCGCCATAGATCAGCAGGGTGAGGTCGAGCAGCGAGCCGTCGCCGTCCTGGGTCTTGCTCATCTTGTCCAGAAAATAGGCGAACATCTTCATGTGATAGGTGTTCAGCTTGGCCAAGGCCGCCAGTTTTTCGGGATCGTACTGATGGTGCGACAGGGGGTGGTGGCCCTCCGGCACGCCGATCTCCGGATAGGCCCGGCCGCTGAATTCGCGACCGTACATGTAGGTGACCACCCGGGTCAGGTCTGACTGATAGGCCAGGACCTGCAGGTCGTACATCAGTTTGGCGTGTTCCTCGAAGGTCGCCGGAATGCCCGCCGGTTGGGTGACCACCGGCATGTCCTTAGTGCTCTGGGCCTCGGCCTTTTGGATGCGGGTCTCGATGTCGCGCACTCCGTCCAGATACTCAACCAGCCTGGACCGGTCGTCCGCGCCCAGACGGCGTTGCAGATCAGCGGACTCGTCCATCACCGAGTCCAGAATGCTGCGATCCTGACGCAGATGCGCCATGCGGGCCCCGGATTCGGTGCTTCCCACATCGCCGAACAGCCGCTCGAACACCAGCCGCGGGTTGTTTTCCGGAGGAAGGGGCAGAGTGGCGGTATGCCAGGAAATGGTGTTGCCCATGATGCAGGGATTGCCGTCGCACAAGCCCGCCGCGTCAAGGTTGTCTAGGCCGAGTTCGAGGGAAGGAAGCTGCGTCTGCTCGCCGAAGTGCTTGGCGACCAACTGGTCAAGGGAGGCGCCGGCCTTGCCGCCGCCGCCCGAGGTCTTGGCGGGCGGAAAACCCGTCAGGAACGCCGTCGCGGCGCGCGAATGCGGGCTTGAGACAGTTGAAATTGGCGAGTTCATACCGGACAGCACCAGCAATCGCTCGCGGTGCGCCGCTAGGGGCTGCATGATCGGCGTCAGTTCGAACGCCCCGGTGGTCTTGGGCGTCCAGTAGTCCATCGACATGCCGTTGGGCACGTACATCACGCCCAGGCGCTTGGCCGGGGCGATCTTGTCGGCGGCGCGGGCGAGCGCCGGGGTCATGGCGTCCAGCAATGGCAAGGCCACGCTCGCGCCGACGTTCCGCAGCAGGGCGCGACGGTCCAGGGACAGCTTGTTGATGATCATGACCAAAACCTCATTCAAATTTTGATGGGGACGGGCCGCCGTCCCGCGCAATGTTCGCTGGCGTCAGCGAACGTGGCGCAGCCCTCATCAGGAAAGGCTCACTCTTCACGATACCACCAATGATGGACCGCCAGCGATAATCGTCCTTGCGGGCGTCATGCACGACCTTGCGCACGCTGGGCATATCGTAAGGCTCGACCTGCCGTCCAAGGGCGTAGGCCAAAAGTTTTTGTGTCATGGCCTGGACGAACTGTTCCTTGCGGGCCAGCAAAGCATCGCGCAGGCCGTTGGGGCCCTGGAATTTCGTCCCGTTGGGCAGAACGCCGGAGGAGTCGATCGGCGTTCCGGCGTCAACCGTGCGCCAGCGGCCGGTGGCGTCGAAATTCTCAAGCGCGAAGCCGAGCGGATCCATCGTGGCGTGACAGGCCGCGCACACTGGGTTCTTGCGGTGCTCCTCTAGCCGGGCGCGCACCGAGGCGGGCTTACCGCCGGCGCCGGTGTCCTTCAGGGCCGGAACATTAGGCGGCGGTTCGGGCGGCGGGGTGCCCAGCAGACTGTCCAGCACCCACTTGCCGCGCAGCACTGGAGAGGTGCGGTTGGGATAGGAGGTGACCATTTGCAGGCTGCCTTGGCCGAGCAGGCCGCCGCGCGGGCTGTCTGGCGGCAAATCGACCCGACGGAAGCGAATTCCGATGACATCGGGAATGCCGTAATGGCGCGCCAACCGCTCATTGAGGAAGGTGTAGCGGGCGCTGAGCAACTCCACCACGCTGCGATCGCGGTGAATCTGATCGTTCACGAACAGGGTGGTCTCCTGCTCGAAGGCCGAGCGCAGCTCTTCGTCGAAGTCGGGGAACAGCTGCTGATCCGGGGCTGTCTCCTTGATATTGCGCAGCAGCAGCCACTGGCCGACGAAGTTATCAACCATGGCCTTGGAGCGAGGATCGGCCAGCATCCGGCGCACCTGTCCGTCAAGCACGGCGGGCTGGTGAAGTTTGCCCTGGGCGGCAAGGGTCGCCAGGGTTGGGTCGGGAATGCTGCTCCACAGGAAGAACGACAGGCGCGAGGCCAGTTCCCGGTCGCTAATGGGATAGGCGCCGCCGGGCGCGACGCGCGGCGGGTCCTGCTCGACCCGGAATAGGAAGTTGGGCGAAGACAGGATGCGTGACACGCCGACTTGAAGCCCCGTGGTGAAATCGCCGCCTTGGCGGCCTTCACGGTAGAATCCCATCAGGGTCGCGGTTTCCTTGGCGGTTATGGGCCGCCGAAAAGCCTGGGTCGCCAGGGAGGTCAAAATTCGTTTGGCGCAAGGCTCTTCCTGGGCGGCCTTGGCGGGCTTGCACAGCAAGATCTTGCGCAGGCTGGCCGTATCCGCGTGACCTTGAGTGCTCGCATTGAATGGACCGCTGATCGCGACGCTGTCCAAGGCCTGGGCGCGGGTTTCATCGTACAACAACAGACGGCGCGCGGACCCGCCCAGGTGCATTACGGCGTTCTCGGGCTCGACGAAGCGTCCGACGAAGGACGCGCTGATCACCCGAGCGCCGGCTTTCACGGGCAGGCGCAGTTCCAGGCCCGCGTCGGCTTCGCGCGCCCATTTCTCCCAATCGTGGTCGCCGAAGATTTCCCCGGCAAAGCTTTCCGTCGCCGCAACGCCGTGGTCACCGCCGCCGATCATGAAGGTTTTGATCCGGGCGCCGTCGATGCGGACGTCCAGTTGCTCGGGTTCCTGCAGCCCCATGATGTAGTCATAGAGTTGGCGGCGCAGGCGCAGTTTGATCAAATATTCCCCATCTGCAGGGAAGTTGTAGGTGATGCTGGCGCCCCCGCGCGACCCGAAGGGCAAGCCGTCGCTCTGGTCTTCCTGCGCCGCCAGCTTGGGCACCTTGAAGGTCTCGGTCACGGCGCCTGCGGGCGGCAGTCCCATCGCCTGACGGCTTACGCGTCGCGCCACGATCAGATAGCGCTCCAGCAAGGCGGGCGACACCGATAGAAGGCTGGCGTTGTTGTCCAGGCCCTGGGTGTCGGCGTCGTCGGGCGGCAGCAGGGTGGCGGTGTCCACGTCCAGCCCCAGCAGATCGCGTACGGCGTTCTTGTACTCAGCCCGGTTCAGGCGGTGCAGGGCCTGGGTGCGGCCCGGATTGGGGTGTAGGGCGGCTTCATGGTCGAGCTGGCCTTCCAGCGCGGACACAAAGGCGTCGGTAGTCTGGTTGTCAGGCCGGGGCTGTCCGGGCGGCGGCATCGCTCCCATGCGCAGTTTGCGCACCACCTTTTCCCAGGCCTCGGCGTCGGGTCCGACGTTGTTCAGGTCCTTGGTCTGCAACACCAGGCCGCCGGCCTTGCGCTTGTCGTTGTGACAGGTGAAGCAGTATTGGCTGAGGACGGCGCCGTCCGGATGGGCGGGGGCGGGCGTCGCAGCGGCCCTGACCCCACCGGACGGCGCGGCCACGCCAGCTGCACAGGCGATAAGCACAAAAAGCGCCTGCCCAACACGAGATCTTAAGCCCATACGCCGCTTCCTCGACCCCGTTATTCCTTGGGGGTTCACACCGCAAATTATCCGCCACCCGCATGGGGGCTGTCAATTCGGCCCTGTTGCCGCATGGACGACGACGATGGCCGGTGTAAAATGGTCGCCAACAACTATCGAATGGGAGGTCTGAATCATGGGCGCTGAACGGCTGGGCATGGCGTGCTTGACAGCGAGCCTGCTGTTTGCGAGCGCCGCCTTCGGCGCCGAAGGGGACCTTCGACTGATCGATGCCAGCAAGCGCGACGACGTCGCGGCGGTTAAGGCGCTCTCGGCCTCCGGCGTCAATGTAAACGCCCACGCGCCCGACGGCTCCACGGCATTGCATTGGGCCGCGCAAAACGATGATCTGGCCCTCGCCGACGTCCTGATCCGAAAGGGCGCCAAGGTCGATGCGGCCACCGATCTCGGGGTTACACCCCTTTGGGTCGCCGCAAGCAATTCCAGCGCGCCGATGGTCGCGCGCCTGCTCGGCGCCCATGCCAACCCTAACATCGCGCCGCCCGCCAACGGCACGCCCCTGATGGTCGCCGCCCGGCTGGGCAATGCGCAGGCCGTCAAGGCGATGCTGGACCACGGCGCGGACCCCAACGCACAGGAATCCGCGCACGGCCAAACGGCCTTGATGTGGGCGGCCGCGGAGCATCATCCGGACGTTGTCGCTCTGTTGCTCGCGGCTCACGCGGACGTTCATGCGCGGTCCAAGACCTGGACCCAGCGCATCATGCTGTGCTGCCAGTACTTCGAGGGCGATTCCGGCGGCGCGGACACGGTAACAAAAGGCGGATACACTCCCCTTCTGTTCGCCGCCCAGGGTGGGGATTCGGAGTCCATTCGGCTCATTCTCGCCGCCGGGGGCGACATCAAGGCGACCGCGGCGGACGGGACAAACGCCCTGACCATAGCGGCCCATGAGCAACAGTCAGACGCCGCTATTTTCCTGCTGGGCGCCGGCGCCGATCCCAATGCGGCAGGGGCCGGTTACACCGTTCTGCACATCGCCGCCGTTTCCGGCGATTTAGCCTTGACCAAGGCCTTGCTCGATCATGGCGCTAATCCCAATGCTCGCCAGGAAAAGGGCAGCCCGACCAAGCAACTGCGCAGCGGACATTCCCTGGATTATCATTTGAACGGCGCCACGCCTTTCATTCTGGCCGCCTGCACGGCCCATGGCGACGTCATGAAACTCTTAGCCGCCAAGGGCGCCGATCCGTCCATCGCCACGAATGACGGCCGCACCGCGCTGATGGCGGCGGCCGGTCGAGGCACCCAGACGCAACAGGGACCACGACTGACCGAGCCTCAGATCATGGCAATCCTGAAACTGGCGGCCCAACTGGGAACGCCGGTCAATCAGGTCGACATAAACGGCGATACCGCCCTGCATATCGCCGCCACCCGCAGGCGCGATGGAATCGTGCAAGCCCTGGTGGACAGCGGCGCGTCCCTGGAGATCAAGAACCGCAACGGTGAGACCCCGTTGGCGGCGGCGCTGAAGCCCCCGGCGGCGGCGATCGGATCGGGCCTGTCGGACGACCACGACTACCTTCTCAAGCATACCGCGACGGCGGATCTACTCCGCAAGCTGGGGGCCAAGAGTTGACGGTGCTCTCGAGGCTTTAGACCTCGGAGAGCCGATCGATATCCAGCCTGTTCTTGCTGGTCCCCACGTGATCGGTGGGCAGGCCGAGCTTGTCCATCACGGCCATCAGCAGATTGGCCGTGGAGTCGCCGTCGTACTTCAAATGTCGACCGCCCTTGATCCCTTGATTGGGGCCGCCCACCAGCATCACGGGGACGCCGGTCTGAGCATGCAGATTGCTGTCGCTCATGCCCGCGCCGTAAATCAGCAGGGCGTGGTCCAGCAGTGAGCCATCGCCGTCCTGGGTCTTGCTCAGCTTGTCCAGGAAATAGGCGAACATCTGCATGTGATAGGTGTTGACCTTGGATAGGGCCGCTATCTTTTCGGGGTCATTTTCATGATGGGACAGGGGGTGATGGCCCTCAGGGACCCCGATTTCAGGATAGGGACGGCCGGTGAATTCGCGGCCATACATGAAGGTGGTCACCCGGGTCAGGTCGGACTGAAAGGCCAGGACCTGCAGGTCGTACATCAGCTTGGCGTGCTCTGCGAAGGTCTGGGGAATGCCGACGGGTTGGTTCACCACCGGCATGTCTTTCGCGCTTTGCGCCTCGGCCTTCTGGATACGAGTCTCAATGTCGCGCACACCGTCCAGGTACTCCACCAGCCGTGTACGATCGCTCGCGCCCAGACCCTGGTTCAGGTCCGCCGCCCGTTCCGAGACATAGTCAAGAATGCTGCGGTCTTGGCGCATATGAGCTAGCCGCGCGTTGGTCTCGGTGCTGCCCACATCGCCGAACAGCCGCTCGAAGACCAGACGCGGGTTGTTCTCCGGGGGAAGGGGCAAGTTAGGATTATGCCAAGCAATACTGTTGCCCATGATGCAGGGGAAACCGTCGCAGACACCGGCCCCGTCCAGATTGTCCAGACCCAGCTCCAGTGACGGCAATTGGGTCTGTTGTCCGAAATGCAGAGCCACCGCCTGATCGATGGAGACCGCGGCCTGGGGGACGCCTCCCGATGTCGTGCCCGGAGGAGTGCCCGTCAGGAATGCGGTCGTGGCCCGCGAGTGACCGCCGCCGCCGCCGGGCGGAACGTTCATGCCCGACAGCACCAGCAGGCGATCATGGAACGGCCCCAGGGGCTGCATGATCGGCGAGAGGTCGAAGGCTCCTGTGGTCTTAGGCGTCCAGTAGTCCATGGCCATGCCATTGGGGACATAGGCGACGCTCAGTCGCTTGACTGGCGCGATCTTGTCGGCGGCGCGGGCGAGCGCCGGGGTCATGGCGTCCAGCAACGGCAAGGCCACGCTCGCGCCCAGGCCTCGCAACAGGGTCCGACGGTGTAGCGACAGCTTCCTGATAATCATGGTCATAACCTCATTGCAGCGCCACGGCGCTCTTGCCGCCGCTTTCGGCGATCGACGGGGCGGCGACCGGTCGGGGCTGCGCGGTCCGCATCAGGAAAGCCTCGCTCTTGACGATGCCGCCGAGGATGGACCGCCAGCGATAGTCGTCCGCCCGAGCGTCATGCACGATCTTACGCACGGCCGGCATGTCGTAGGCTTCAAGCTGTCGGCCAAGGGCGTAGGACAACAGCCTTTCCGTCATGGCCTGCACGAACTGCTCCTTGCGGGCGAGCAATGCGTCGCGCAGGCCGTCGGGACCTTGGAACTTGGTCCCGTTTGGCAGAACGCCCGAGGAGTCGATGGGTGTTCCGGCATCGACGGTGCGCCACTTGCCGGTGGCGTCAAAATTCTCAAGCGCGAAACCCAGGGGGTCCATGGAAGCGTGGCAGGCGGCGCAGACGGGATTCTTGCGATGCTCTTCAAGGCGGGCGCGAACTGAGGCGGGCTTGCCGCCGGCGCCGGTGTCCTTCAGCCCCGGAACATTGGGCGGAGGCTGGGGCGGCGGGGTGCCCAGCAGATTGGACAGCACCCACTTGCCCCGCAGCACCGGCGAGGTGCGGTTAGGATAAGAGGTCACCATCAACAGGCTGCCCTGGCCGAGCAAGCCGCCGCGCGGGCTGTCCGCCGACAGATCGACCCGGCGGAAGCGCGTCCCATAGACATTGGGCACGCCGTAGTGGTTCGCCAGCCGTTCATTGAGGAAGGTGTAGCGCGCGCTCAGCAACTCCACGACGGTGCGATCACGCTGGAGCTGGTCGTTAAAAAACAGCTTGGTTTCCTGCTCGAAGGCGTCGCGCAAAGCGTCGTCGAACCCCGGAAAGAGCGACTGGTCGGGCGCCGTGGCGCGCAGGTTGCGCAGCAAAAGCCACTGGCCGACGAAATTGTCGATCAAGGCCTTGGAGCGGGGATCGGCGACCATCCGCTTCACCTGCTGATCGAGCACGGCCGGCTGTCGCAGTTTGCCCTGGACCGCCAAGCTCTCAAGGCTGCGATCGGGAATGCTGCTCCAAAGGAAGAAGGACAGCCGCGAGGCCAGCTCCAGGTCGCTGAGCCGGTAGGCCGACCCTGGCGAGGCGCGGGTGGGATCGTGCTCCACGCGGAACAGGAAATCCGGAGAGGCTAGGATGCAGGACAGGGCTTCTTGCAGGCCGGTCATGAAGTCGCCGGCTTTGCGGCCATCGCGGTAGTAGGCCATGATCTTCTGGACATCCTTGGCGGTCACCGGCCGGCGGTAGGCCTGGCTCGCCAACGAGGTCACGATCCGCCGCGCGCAGGGGCCTTCCTCGGCGGAGGTCTTGGGCCGGCATGTGAGAATCCGGCGCAAACTCGGCGTGTCCAACGGGCCAGCGGCAGGCGTCACATAGGGGCCGGTGATAGAGACGGTGTCCACCGCCTGCACGCGCGTGTCGTCCCGCGCCAGCAGCCCAGATGATTTGCGGGCGCGAATGAGGGCGTCCTGGGGATTGGCTGCGCGACCCACGAAGGACACGGAGATGACGCGCGGACCTGCCTTGACGGGCACGCGCACGTCCAGGCCGGCGTCGGCCTCATGCACCCAGCGCTCCCAATCCGGATCGCCATACAGCTCCCCTGCAAATCCCCTAGGAGCCGTCTTCCCGTGATCTTCAGCGCCGACCTTGAAAGTCTTTACGCGGACGCCGTCGATGCGAACCTCGAGCTGTTCGGGTTCTTGCAGGCCGATGATGTATCCGTAAAGCGAGCGGCGCAGGCGGACCGCTATGAGGTACTCACCGTCCGTGGGGAAGTTGTAAGTCACAGCGGTCCCGCCGCGCGTTCCGAATGGAAGATCCTGCCCCTGATCTTCCTGTCCCGCATAAGTAGAAACCTTGAAGGTCTCGGAGCCGGCCGCCCCCGGCGCCGCGCCGAGCGCCTGGCGGCTCACGCGCCGCGCCACGATCAGGTAGCGCTCCAGCAAGGCGGGCGAGACCGATAGCAGGCTGGCGTTGTTGTCCAGGCCCTGGGTGTCGGCGTCGTCGGGCGGCAGAAGGGCGGCTGTATCCACGTCCAGCCCCAGCAGATCGCGTACGGCGTTCTTGTACTCGGCCCGGTTCAGGCGGTGCAGGGCCTGGGTGCGACCCGGATTGGGGTGTAGGGCGGCTTCGTGGTCGAGCTGGCCTTCCAGCGCGGACACAAAGGCGTCGGTAGTCTGGTTGTCAGGCCGAGGCTGTCCGGGCGGGGGCATGGCCCCCATGCGCAGCTTGCGCACCACCTTTTCCCAGGCCTCGGCGTCGGGTCCGACGTTGTTGAGGTCCTTAGTCTGCAACACCAGGCCGCCGGCCTTGCGCTTGTCGTTGTGGCAGGTGAAGCAGTATTGGCTGAGGACAGCGGTGTCGGGATGATCGGGTGCGGCGGCCGCCCGCCCCTCTCCCGTCGGAAAGATCCCAGCTGCGCAGGCGAACAGCACCACAAACGCCTGGGCCACACGGCTCTGCAAACTCATACGCGTGTTTCCTCAACCCGATGATTGTCTCGTTTTCTCTCGGGTTTTGCAGATTGAATTATCGGCCAGGGCTACGCGGCCTGTCAATCGACACCATGGACGAGCGCCCTTCGCGGTGTAGTATTGCCAAAAGCGATATAGGCGGGAGGGCTCGATAGTGCGAGCGCGGCAGTTTGGAATTTTTTGCATCGGCGCCGTTGTGCTCGCTGCGGGCATAGCGAACGCCGCCGATCGCGGTCTTCAGTTGATCCAGGCCAGTAAGCGAGACGACGCACAGGCGGTGAAATCGCTGATCGCGGCCGGGGCCAATGTGAACGCCCACGCGGGCGACGGCTCCAGCGCTCTGCACTGGGCCGCGCAAAACGACGACCTGGCCGTCGCGGACGCGCTCATCCGCAAAGGCGCCAAGGTGGACGCCGTCACCGACCTCGGCATCACGCCTCTGTGGGTAGCCGCCACAAATTCCAGCACCGTCATGATCGTGCGTCTGCTGAGCGCGCACGCCGATCCGAACATTGCCCCGCCCTCGAACGGCACGCCGCTGATGCTGGCCGCTCAACGTGGAAACGTCGATGCGGTAAAGGCCTTGCTGTCCCACCGGGCGGATCCCAATGCCCGCGAAAACGCGCGCGGCCAAACGGCCTTGATGTGGGCGGTCTCCGCCCATCGGCCGGAAGTGGTGCGCGCGCTGATCGAGGGCCATGCCGACGTGCGGGCGCGGTCCACATCTTGGACCCAGCGCATGGTGCTGTGCTGCCAATTGTATGAGGGCGACGAGGCGGGCATCGCCATGGTCGCAGTGGGCGGTTTCACGCCGCTGATGTTCGCCGCCCAGGACGGGGACCTTGAGTCTGCCAAACTCCTACTCGCTGCCGGCGCCGACCCCAAGGACGCGGCGCCGGACGGCTCCAGCGCCGTGGTTATCACAGCGCATACGGGCCAGGACGAGGTCGCCAAGCTCTTGTTGGACGCGGGCGCCGACGCCAACGCCGCAGGCTCAGGCTATACCGCCCTGCACATCGCCGCCATGCGCGGCGATGTGCCGCTGATCAAGATCCTGCTCGACCACGGCGCCGATCCTAACGCGCGCCAGATGAAGGGCAGCCCGACGCAGCGGGTAGCCAGCGGACATGCGCTGGACATTCGGTTGGTTGGGGCGACGCCCTATATGCTCGCGGTCCACCTGTCCCAGCTGGAAGCCATGAAGGTGCTCGTGGGTAGGGGGGCCGACCCGTCGATTCCGCTGCAAGACGGACGCACGCCGCTAATGGTGCTGGCCGGACCTGGCACGCGGGAAGGGACCAACATCGCCGACCCTCTGTTGGCGAGCACGGTCAAACTGGCCGTGCAACTGGGGACGCCGGCCGATCAGGCCGATCCGAATGGGGATACCGCCTTGCACGTGGCCGCCACCCGTCGACGCGACGCCGTCGTGCAGGCCCTGATCGATAGCGGCGCGTCCATCAACATCCGGAACAACAAAGGGGAAACGGCCCTAACGGCCGCGCTCACGCCCCCTCCGCCGCCGAAGGGCACCCTGCTGGCCGAGGAATATGACTTTCTGGTCTTTCACAAGGAGACCGCCGAACTGCTTCGCAAGCTTGGCGGCAAAACCTGACCGACGACAGCTCGGCGAAGCTTTGGGGGCGTTCCTTTGACAAGCCGCAGGCGCGCGCACGTTAGGTCCGGTGCGGTCGCCGCGCTGGCCGCCATTTGTGGAATGGCGGTTGGTCCAGGGTCCAGTCGCGCGCAACAGCCCCTGCGCTACCAGGTCGACCGGTCTTGGCCCAAGACATTCCCGGACCATTGGGTGTTCGGCGCGATCGGCGGCCTGTGCGTAGACGCCCAGGACCATGTGTTCATTCTCCACCGGCAGGACCCGCCCGCGAGCGACTTCAACGCCGGCCATCTCGCCCCGCCCGTCATTGAGGTCGACTCCCAAGGCAATCTGGTCAACGCCTGGGGCGATCCCAAGCTGATCGATCCGCGCCTGCACAGCTGCGCCTTCGACAAGGAAGGCAATATCTGGATCGGCAGCGCGCCCTCCGGCATGGTCCAAAAGTACGCCCACGACGGCAAGCTTCTCCTGCAGGTGGGCAAGAAGGGCGTGTACGACACCTCTGATGGCACTGAAAAGGGAAGGCCGCTGAACTCCGATGCGGCCGTGTTCACCCAGCCCTCCAGCATCTGGATCGATCCGGCCGACGGCGATGTCTATGTCTCGGACGGCGAAGGGCCGCACGGGAACCGACGCATTGTCGTGATGGACAAGAGCGGAAAGTTCTTGCGGCAATGGACGCCGGACGCGACCTCGATCCACTGCATGGGGGTGGCGCGGGACGGATTGTTCTATCTGTGTGATCGCCCCGGCGGGCGCATCCTGGTCTATGAAAAGACGGGCAAATTCAAGAAGAGCCTGAACGTTCCCTGGACCCCTTACACCCCGCCCGCCGACGGCAAGGCCAAGGAGAGCGGCGGCTCGGTGGTGTCGCTCGATTTCTCCCACGACGCCCACCAGTCGATGATTTACCTGCTCAGCCAGAACAACGACAATGTCGCGATCCTCGATCGGCGGAGCGGAAAAATCCTATCCACCTTCGGCGATGGCGCCGGCCACTTTCCAGGGCAATTCGATCAGCCCCACGGCTTAGCCACAGATTCGCACGACAACGTCTATGTCTCCGAGAACCGCGGGCGCAGGGTTCAGAAATTCGTACCTGGGACGCCGCCGCCGTGAAGCGGCGTTTTGATTGCCGTAGTTAAACCCTAATAGTTGTGTGTTGTCGGCTCAGTTGCACCTGAATTTTCCAGGTTGTAGGCTCTATCAGCCTTGGTTGAACTCAACGTCGTGAAATCGAATTTTTAAGAACATTGGCGTATCATCCAAGGAGTGAGGAGGGATTTATGCCGGCTTTCGAAGCTCAAGATTCTGCCGCAGGTCCCGCCGATGGCCCGGCCGCCCGTGCTGGTCACGCTGAGGGCGCACGGGCCGACGATCCCTTGGTGCCCGAAGCGCCCTCGTCGCAGCCGGCCGCGCCCAAGCGTTCGTCTCCGGCCAAGGGCATATTGATCGCCGCCGTGCCTGCCGCCTTGTTATGGTGGGGCATTGTCGCCGGTCTGCACGCACTCTTTCAGCACAGGCATTGAATTCAGACAGGGTGTGCCCGTGGCTCGCGCGAGGGAGTAGGATAGCGTCTTAACCCCGCACAAAAGCGCCGACATGAGCAAGATCACCTACGAGATCGTCGAACATGACGGCGGCTGGGCCTATCGGGCAGAGGGCGTCTGGCATGACGAGATCGCCTCCGGCGGCGACCGACCTGATACCGAGGTCAAGGGTTAGTTCAAATCGACATTCGGGGATTGCTCTAGGCTTGGGCGCCTTGGGTCGCCGGTCTGACAGGGTCATTGGAGCACAGCGCGGCGTCCATGGCCTGCAGCAAGGCTGTCATATCAATGGGTTTGGCCACCACGCCATCCATGCCTGCGGCCAAATAGGCATCGACCTGCTCCTGCATGACATTGGCAGTCACCGCCACGATCGGCGTGCGCGTCTGCCCGTTTTCCTGTTCGCGTCGGCGAATTTCACCCGTTGCTTCGACGCCGTTCATTTCCGGCATCTGGATATCCATCAGGATTAAGTCAAAGCGCCGGGCCCCGAAAGCGGCCACCGCCTCACGGCCGTTGGCGGTCATGGTGAGGTCCACGCCAAGGGGTTCGAGGATGGCGTTCAGCACGAGCTGATTGGTTGGATTGTCTTCGGCCGCCAGGATGACAAGCGAGGGGTCTTGCGTGTCTGTAGGCTCGGCAGTTTGAGCCGGCTCTTGAGTTTGCGGCCCAACAGCCCGTTCCAAGGGAAGGTCGAAGGTGAAGGTAGAGCCCGCGTTTTCAGCGCTCTCCACTTGAAGCTCGCCGCCCATCAGCGCCACTAGGCGCTGGGCCATCGTCAGGCCCAGGCCCGCGCCGCCGAAACGGCGCGTGGCTGAGCTGTCCGCCTGAGTAAAGGCTTGGAAGATCAGGGTGCGCATGTCGCCGCCCACCCCTATTCCGGTGTCCTGGACTGCAATTCGCAGGCCGGCTGGCAGACATTGGGCGCGCACGGTCACCCGGCCGTGCTCGGTAAACTTGACCGCGTTCGACAGCAGGGTGTCGATCACCTTGTGCAGTTTGCCGCTGTCGCCGCGCCAGTAACCCGCAGCGGCCGAATCGATCTCGATGGCAAAGCCTAGGTTCTTTCTTGCCGCCTCCAAGGCGTGGTCGGCTACGGCGCGGTCCATCGTCGCCGCCAGATCGAAGGCTTCGTTTTGCACCTGCATTGTCCCGGCTTCGATTTTGGACAGATCCATGACGTGGTTGAGCAGGCCGTTCAGGGCGCGCGCAGCGTCCTCAATCAAACCCAGGCGCTTGGCTTGATCCGCCTCCAGGACGTGACAGCGCATGACCTGGGCCATGCCGAGCACGGCGTTAAGCGGGGTGCGGATTTCGTGGCTCATATTGGCTAGGAATTCATCCTTGGCCCGCGCTGCCGCCTCGGCCGCCTGGCGCGCCTGGGTCTGGGCCGACACATCATTCAGCAGGACGACAAACCCTCCATCCTGGGTTTGACCCATCTTGCGCTGCATCCAACGCCCGTCCGGCGCCATGAATGACTCAAGCTCCTCGCCGGGCGAGGTCAGGACGGTCCGGTGAGGCTCGCTCAGCCAAGACGTTAGGCCATGCTTGACGGCGGCCGAGACGACCGTCCGATAGCGCAGGCCTCGCTCGGCGGTCAGGTCGATCAGGCTGAGCGCGTGGGCATAGCCGTCGTTCCAGAACGCCAAACGGCTGTTCGCGTTAAAAATGGCCAGGGGCGACGGCGTGCAGCTAAGGGCCGTGCGCATGTTGGACAGGGCGTAATAGGTGCTGATCCGGTCTACGCCCACCACGCCCAAACCGCCCGCGACGATCAGGCCCAACAGGGACACAACGCCCCAAGCCAACTCCAAGCGGCCGAAAGACCCTGTATCCATGGCCTGGGCGTCCGGGATCAAGGTGACCGCGGCCATGGCGATGTAGTGAAGACTGAGGATCGCCAAGCACAGCAAGGCCGCAGCGCCGAACCCACGGGCGCGCCGATCCAGCTTTCCGGCCACTGCGAAAGCGGCTGCGGAGCCGAGCACGCTGAAACCGATCGCCTCCGCCATCAGGCGGTAGTCCCAGACCATCGAAGCGGGAAGGCGTATGGCGGCCATGCCGATGAAGTGGACCAGCGCCGCCACAGCGCCGCAGATTGCTCCGCCCGCCAGACGGGCCCCGAAATCTCGACTTTGGGCGCAGACCGCGATCCCCAGCCCTGCGCCCGCCATGGACGCCAGCCACGACAGACCCGTCAGGCCAAGGTCGAAACCGAGGTTCAGATCCTTGCGGTAGGCCAGCAGCGCCAGAAAATGTGTGGCCCACATGCCCGTGCCCATCAGCGTGGCGGTCGCGGCGATCCAGACAAGCCGCAGGGAGCCTCGTGTAAGCACGGCCCGCCGATAGGCGACGAAGGCGGCGGCCACTGAAGTGACGCAGACAACCGCCGCCCAGATAACCAGGCGTAGGTCATGTTGCTCCAGGCCTTTGATCGCTGCGAACATCGCGCCTCCTGATGACAGCATGCGCCCCGGCACTCAACGAAAGGTTAAGTATGTATGAGTAGGACAAACTGACGCGGCCGATCGAAATCTGACGCGCGGCTTTTGGGATGCTTCGGTTACTAAATTTCAGCAGGGGATATTGAGATCACGCCCGGAATCAGGAAATAAACCGATCTCGGTCAACTGTAATGACAGTCACTCTCGGAGTGACGAGTCTCACATTCAGCACACTAGCCAGGGCGGCCCTGCCGTGCTCTTAGGCTCGGGCCTATGCGCAGCAGCTTTTGCAACCGGGTTCCATGACTGATTCTCCGCCTGACCGTCTGTCCACTAATCCCGCCAGCCCCTTCTACAGCGCCGATGCCTTGGCGCGCGGCGTGGGCGTGCGGTTCAAGGGCGCCGAGAAGACCAACGTCGAGGAATATTGCGTCAGCGAGGGATGGGTCAGGCTAGCTCTCGGCGCAAAGGTCGACCGCCGCGGGGATCCTTTGACGATCAAGCTGCAAGGCGAGGTCGAGCCCTATTTTCGTGACGAGGCCTGAAGCGGGCCACGCCTGCCAGAGATGCGACGTTGAAGCGCAATGGGGGCGGATGGCCTAGTGCGGCGCTCTAATCGTTAGCGCAATCCCAAAATGGAAGCCCGCCACGACCATCCATCCGGCGCCGGAACGCTTTGGCCGCGACCACCGGGCCATGTATCGTCGTCCGGATTTAGAGGGCCGGCGGCCCTGTACCCGGGCGCCCCGATTTGCATGTGAAGCCAAAGAGGCTAGCCTACAGTCTGGGGAAGGGGGAGACTCGCCATGATTGCTGCGTTTCCACTGCTGGCCTTAATTGTCCTGACCTATGACCTCGTGGCTCTGACCATGGGCGGGATGCACACGACCAGCGCCCAGGATCAATTGGCCCAGCCCCTGTTTTCCGTGCACATGGCGTCCAGCGCCGTCTGGAGCGTGGGCCTGGGCGATGTGCTGGTATTGGGCGCGCTAATCCTGCTGTTCGTCGAGTTGCTCAAATCCACCGCCAGCCGCAACGTGGCGATTATCAACCATTCGCTGTCGATGATCCTGTTCATCGTTTGCCTGGTCGAGTTCCTGCTGTTCGGCGCCTGCGCCACCTCGACGTTTTTCCTGATCACCTTGATGGTCCTGCTCGACGTGCTGGCCGGCTTTATCATCACCATCGCCAGCTCACGCTATGGGGCGGATGCGTCGAACTAGGGCTGAACGGGACACACGGTCTTTAGGACAGGACCGTGAACACCAGGGCGACCATCAGCACGTCGAGAGCGCGGGTGGCGAAGGCGGCGACTGTGTGCATGTGGGACGGCCCTGAGGATCACGAAACAAGCGTGCTCGAGCCAAGCAAGACCGGCGCCAGCGCCGAACGCTTCTAGAAAATAAGCCGTCAGACCTTCGTTTTCGAAAACAGGCCGGTGCGGTTGCGCCGATCGATGGCGCCTGACCATTCGGTCGACAGATAGGCCGCGCGCGCCTGGGCCAGGGTTTGCGGACCGCCGCGCAGTCCGCGTTTTTGACCGTCCTGCCCGATCAGTTGGGCCGCCAGCACAGGCTGCGGATCGATGGTCTTTTCCGGCGCAATCACCGCCGGCAAATGGGCGCTGTCTTTGCCGGCTTGCGCCTGAGACGGGGCGTCCGCCTGGCGGCGCACGCGAGCGCGCCTGTCGCCGGTGGGCCGGCGGATCGCTTCGATCGGATCGGTCATCGCTATCGCTCTGAGAGACGAGAATTCACCGCATCTTGACCGCAGAGGGTTAAGGCTCGGTCACGCCCGGCAAAATCTTCGCGATCCGGCGGACTTTTCAGTCCTTGGATGCGAGCTTTTCAATTTGCTGCTGCATCTCTTCCAGCCGTTTTTTCAGATCGGCTAGGGATTCTTCGCCTTCCGGCTTGGCTGCCGGGGCGCCCTTGGCCTGAGCTTCGTCAGGACGGGGGAAGGTGAAGGGCGAGAACATCTTCATGGCTCGGTCGAATAGCTGCATATTTTGCCGAATCTGTTCGTCGAAGTACTTCAGGCCTTGGCCCGCGCCTAGGGTCTCGCTGAGCTGGGAGCGCATGCGCTCCTGCTGCTGGGTGAAGCTGTCGAGCGACAGCTCCAAATAGCTCGGCACCAGCGCCTGGATGGAGTCGCCGTAAAACCGAATGAGCTGGCGAAGAAATTGAATGGGCAACAGATTCTGTTGTCCGTTATTTTCTTCGTCGAAAATGATCTGGGTCAGGACCGAGCGGGTGATGTCGTCGTTAGTCTTGGCGTCATAGACCACGAAGTCGATGTGCTTTTTCACCATCTCGCTGAGGTGCTCGAGGGTGACGTAAGAACTGGAAGCGGTGTTATAGAGCCTCCGGTTGGCGTATTTCTTGATGACCACCCGCTCCCCGGCGGCTTTGGAATTGCCAGATTTTGTCTCGGACGCGGCTGGGTCAGTCATGGTCACCCCGAATTCGCAACGGATGCGCTTGGTGCGCTCTTGTGCATCGCCACATTATTGCGGATGACATCATCCAACGCTAGTGCAGCATTTCCGAATTTCCCTCGACCCCGCTGCGCGGTCGAATCCGTGAATATTTGCCCAGGACAATCGGCAGGAGCCTTTTGCAATGACTGATATCGTTATCGTTTCCGCTGCCCGCACCCCTGTGGGCGCCTTCAACGGCGCCCTGGCCGCCCTCCCTGCGGCCGCGCTGGGCACGATCGCTATCCAGGCAGCCCTGGAGCGGGCCGGCGTTGAGCCGGGTCAGGTAAGCGAAGTCATTCTGGGCCATGTGTTACAGGCCGCCGCCGGGCAAGGGCCGGCGCGCCAGGCTTCCGTCAACGCCGGCATCCCCTATGAGACTCCGGCCTGGAGCATCAACCAGATTTGCGGCTCGGGGCTCAGGGCCGTGGCCATCGGCATGCAGCAAATTCTCGACGGCGCCACCATCGTGGTGGCGGGCGGTCAGGAAAGCATGAGCCAGGCGCCGCACGCCGCGCACCTGCGCAATGGGACCAAGATGGGCAACGTCGAATTCATCGACACCATGGTCAAGGATGGGCTGTGGGACGCCTTCAACGGCTACCACATGGGCGTCACCGCCGAAAACCTCGCCACCCAGGGCCAGATCACCCGAGAAGACCAGGATCGCTTCGCCGTCCTGTCGCAGAATCGAGCCGAGGCCGCGCAGACAGCCGGCAAGCTCGACGCCGAGATCGCCGCGGTGACCATCAAGGGCCGCAAGGGCGACACCGTGGTCGATAAGGACGAATATATCCGCTACGGCGCGACCTATGAATCGGTCGCGGGCCTGCGCCCGGCGTTTTCCAAAGAGGGCACGGTCACCGCCGCCAACGCCTCAGGGCTGAACGACGGCGCCGCCGTGGTGGTGCTGATGACCGCCGCCGAAGCCGCCGCCCGTGGGCTCAAACCCCTGGCCCGCATCGCCTCCTGGGCGACGGCCGGGGTCGATCCGGCGATCATGGGCTCGGGGCCCATTCCCGCCACCAAGAAGGCTCTGCAAAGGGCCGGGTGGTCGGTGGCTGATCTGGACTTGATCGAGGCCAATGAGGCCTTCGCCGCCCAGGCCCTGTGCGTCAGCCGGGGATTGGGCTTCGATCCGGCCAAGGTCAACGTCAACGGCGGCGCCATCGCCATCGGCCACCCGATCGGCGCCTCGGGCGCGCGCATTTTGACCACCCTGCTCTATGAAATGAACCGGACCGACGCCAAGAAGGGCTTGGCCACTCTTTGCATCGGCGGCGGCATGGGCGTGTCGCTTTGCGTCGAACGAGCTTGACGACCCACTCCCGGCGAGAGGAACGTCAAGGCCAAGCTTGATGGGCGGGACCAGGGCGATTGAGCACATCTGACGTACTACGGCCCTTTGCCCGTCTCAAATCCGCCCCACTGTCGGTGCAACTGACTTGGTCATGATCCAAGGCAAGTTGGCGGCTCTAGGCGGCATTTGGGCTTGGGCTGCGCTGGTCGCGGCCGGACCCGCGCGCGCCGAGGTTTCCCTTGCGGAGCCCGCGGCGGCCGAGGTCAACGGCGTCGCGGTGATCCCCGGCATGATGTTCACCGAGGCCTGGATGATCGGCGCCGCCAACGTCCATGGCCGCCACGAGCGGCTGTTCGGCGGGCGTCCCGCGCCGGCCGCAAATTTTCCAGGTGGTTCGGGCCCGCCGCCTTCAGTGTTGCGCGATATGCCGACACCGCGCGCGGACCGCGGACTGCAGGCGCCGCCGGTGGCGCGCTATTCGGTCGGCGAAGGGTCGGTCTTCGTGTTCGATCGCTCCACCAGCGCGGCGCTGTTGAAATTCGATGACAGTCCGGAGGTTTGGGTCCTACAGGCCTCCCCCGCCTCACGCGGCGATATCATCTATCGCAACGATCTGGGTGAACCCATGGTGCGGGCCACCCGGCTCGGCGGGCTGACCTTGTTCAGCCCCACGGCCCCGGGGGGCGAGGCCGCCGCCATGATTAGCGGCGCGGACGATCTTCAGCCGCCGCCTTATCTGCCGCCTAGCGCCGTGTTCCAACGCATGCTGCAATCCTCCGCCCGCGCATCACGCGCGGCCCAGCACCTGATCCGGTTCGCCGCTCCCGAGGTAACGCCAGAGTCCGCGCCGGTGTTCGTGGACGCCGCCACGGCCGCCGCCGAGGCGGTGGTCATCCTGTCGCGCCGTGATGACGGCCGCCTATTCCTGCGCCGTCTGGCCCGGATGGAATTCCAACCCGGTTCCAAGGTTGGAGCGACCATCACGCCGTCGCCGGGCGGCGGACAACAGATGAGCATGGAGGTGTTCGTCGACCTGTCTCAGGGGCCGGCAGGACGCCCGTCCTCCGAGCGCCTGGTGCGCGCTGCCTTGGGAAATTAGAGCGGCGCCCAGCCATCCGGAGCCAGCTCGAAGGCCAAGAACTCGAAGCCCGGCGCCACTGTGCAACCGCACAGGCTCCATTCCCCCAGGCTGACGGCGCTTTGCCAAGCGCCGCGCGGGCATACCGCTTGCGGCCTCTGGCCGGCGGCTAGGTCTGGCCCCAAAATGACATCCTGCGCCCTGCCGCCCTGGGCCGGCGCCAGGCTGAGCTTCAACGGCGCGCCGGCGTAGTGGTGCCACACCTCGGCGGCATCCTTGACCCGATGCCAGCGAGAGACCTGGCCCGCCTCGAGCAGGAAATAGATGGCCGTGGACGCCGCGCGTCCTTTCGGCCCGCCATTGTCGCGAAAGGTCTCCACGAACCAGCCGCCCTCGGGGTGGGGCGACAGACCTAACCGTTGAACCGCCTCCCGCGCGGTGAGAGTCGCGGTCATCCCCTGAAATCGTCCTTGGCCGCGCGCACGGCGGCGAACACGTCCTGATCCGCCCGCCCCTCAAGGCCGAACCGCGCCGCGAGCGCGGGTGCGCGCAGGAAGGGATTGGTCGCCCGTTCCTCGCCCACCGTGGACGGCACCGTGGCCTCGCCGCGAGCGCGGGCGGCGAACACCGCCGCCGCTCGCGTCTGGAGCGCCGGCGAGCTGTCGATCGACAGGGCGAAGCGGGCGTTGGCGGCGGTATATTCGTGGGCGCAGTACAGGCGGGTGGTCTCGGGCAAGGCCGCGATGCGTGAAAGGCTCGCCCACATCTGTTTCGGGCGCCCCTCGAACATCCGCCCGCAGCCCAGGGGGAAGATGCTGTCGCCAACGAAGGCGATGGCGTCGACCGCGTCATGATAGGCGATGTGCTGCAAGGTATGGCCGCCTACATCAAGCACTTCGAACTCGGTCCCACCCAGTCTGACCCGGTCGCCCCCGATCACGACCCGGTCCAGGGGGGCGATGCGCGTGACCTCCTGCGGGCCGACGATGAAGGCGCCGGTCCTATCCTTCAGCGCCTGGTTGCCGCCGGCATGGTCGCGGTGCCAATGGGTGTTGAAGATGAAGTCCAGCCGCCATCCCTCGCGGCCCAGCGCCGAGAGAATAGCCTGGGCGTCCGGCGTGTCGATGCAGGCGGTCAATCCTGAGTCCTGATCGCGAATGATGTAGCCGTAATTGTCGGCCAGGCAGGGAAACTGGACGATTTGCAGGGTCATGGCGGGCCGACATCCTAGAGTGCGAGCGGGGGGCCTGTTTTACGCCGCCATGGCCGGTTCGCGAAGCGGCCCTATATTGAGACAGGTCTGAGCAAGGATTCGCATGCGCCGAGACGTGGTCGAGCTTCGCCGGTTCTACGCCGGGCCCCTGGGCCGGGCGGCGAGGGACATGCTTGGACGCAAGCTGTCCGAGACCTGGGGCGAGGCGGCTGGGCTCGATGTCCTGGGCCTTGGCTACGCAACCCCGTTCCTGGAACGGTTCACCCACGCGCGCCGCGCGGTTGCCGCTATGCCGGCCGAGCAGGGGGTCGAGGCCTGGCCCGCCGCCGGCGCCGGCAACCGGACCTGCCTGATGCGCGACAACGCCCTGCCTTTCCCCAACGCCCTGTTCGACCGGGTGCTGGTGGTGCACGGCCTGGAGGAAAGCGACGACCCCCTCGCCCTGCTGAGAGAGGTCTGGCGGGTGATGGCGCCGTCCGGGCGGGTGGTGCTGGCCGCCGCCGCACGCAGCGGGGTCTGGTGCCATGCCGAGGGCGCTCCCTTCGGTTATGGCCGCCCCTTTACCCACGCCCAGCTCGAACAGCTCGCCCGCGAGGCGGAATTGGAGCCCATTGCATGGTCACGCGCCCTTTATGTCCCGCCGGTGGCCGGTTTAGCCCCCTATGCCGAGGGATTTGAACAGGTCGGCGCGCGCCTGTGGCCGCGATTTGCCGGATTGATCCTACTGGAGGCGGTCAAACAGACTTTTGCGGTAAAACCCAAGGGCTTAGCTGTCACGGCCAGGGCCTTCCTGCCGGGCGCGCTGCGGCCGGCCAGGGACAGCTTCGGACGGCAAGGAACAGTCTGCCCGCTCCAGACGGCGCAAAAGCTTCACGAGACGCTTGGAGGCGGCGCGCATTCGCCTTAGTTTTACTTGAAAAGCTGTTGTTACGAGGACGTCCCATGAAGTTGATCAGCGCCATCATCAAGCCCAGTCGCCTGGACGCCGTTCTGGACGCGGTGACTGAAGCGGGCGCCTCGGGCCTGACCGTCACTGAAGTGCGAGGCTATGGGCGCCAGAAGGGCAAAACCGAGGTCTACCGGGGCGCTGAATATGAAGTGAAGCTCCTGCCCAAGGTCAAGCTGGAGATCGCGGTGCCCACGGACCTGGTGGAAAAAGTCATCGAAGCCATCGCCCGCACCGCCAACACCGGCAAGATCGGCGACGGCAAGGTGTTCGTGCTCGATCTCGAAGCCGCCCTGCGCATTCGTACGGGCGAAAAAGACGCTGCGGCTATCGCGGGGTGAGGAGCGGCCTTTAGCCGAAGGCTGAGGGCATGGGATGACCAACAATTTTGGCCATCCTCGCGATGAGCGCCCGAAGCGAAAGCGAAGGACCGGCTCTTGGGCGCCGGAATTCACGCCCTATTTCCGCGTCAACACAAACAGCGCCTGCTCAGCGCGCCAGTTCTCAACCGGGCTCATGGGGTTCATAGCGCGCGCGGGCTTGCCCTGCGCCAAAGCGGCGCTGGCCTCGATGTGAAGGCCTAGGTCCGCGCACAGCTGGGTGAAATCGCGCAGGGTGCACAGATGGATGTTCTCGGTCTCCCACCAGGCCGCGGGCAGGACCCCGGTAGTGGGCATGCGGCCCTGAACCATCAACGACCAGCGCACCCGCCAGTGGCCGAAATTTGGGAAGGACACGATGGCCCGGTCCGCTATGCGCAGTAGCTCCGACAAGACGTCGCGGGGCTGGCGCACGGTCTGTAAGGTTTGAGACAGCACCGCATAGTCGAAGGCGCGGGTCGGAAAATCGGCCAGATCGTGATCGGCGTCGCCCTGCACCACCGCCAGCCCCCGCGCCAAGCATAGGGACACATTGCCGGGACTGATCTCCAGTCCACGCCCGTCGACCTGCTTTTGCTGGGTCAGCAGCTCCAGCAGGGCGCCTTCGCCGCAACCGATGTCGAGCACCCGCGCGCCGGGCTTCACCAGGCCCAGGATTGCGCGAAAGTCCTCACGCTTGGCCGCTTCGGCTGGGCTCATGACAGCCCCCGCGCCGAGCCGGCCGCTTCCAGAAAGCCCATCAGGGCCGAGCGCATGACCGGCTCATCAAGCAGAAAGGCGTCATGGCCCTTGTCGCTGGCGATCTCCACGAAGCTGGCGCGCGCGCCGGCCGCATTGAGGGCGCGCACGATCGCCCGGCTTTCCGGGGTCGGATAAAGCCAGTCGGAGGTGAAGGACAGGACGCAGAACCGGGTTTCGCGCGCCTTGCGGAAGGCCTCAGCCAGCACGCCGTCATAGCCGGCGGCGAGGTCGAAATAGTCCATCGCCCGGGTGATGTAGAGGTAGGAGTTGGCGTCGAACCGGTCCACGAACGTCGCCCCTTGGTGGCGCAGATAGCTTTCCACCTGAAAGTCGGCGTCAAAACCCCAGGACAGGCCGTCGCGCTGCAGCTCGCGCCCGAACTTGCGCTGCAGGGCCGCTTCGGAGAGGTAGGTGATGTGTGCGGACATGCGCGCCACCGCCAGACCTTTTTCCGGTCTGGCGCCTTGGTTGGCGTAGTCGCCCCCCAGCCAGTTGGGGTCGGCCATGATCGCCTGTCGCCCCACCTCATGGAAGGCGATGTTCTGAGCGGAATGGCGCGCGGTCCCGGCGATGCACACGGCGGCGAACAGCCGATCCGGATAGTCGGCCGCCCATTGCAGCACCTGCATGCCGCCCATGGACCCACCCACCACCGCGAACAGGGTCCCGATTCCCAGATGATCGATCAGCATGGCCTGAGCGCGCACCATGTCGGCGATGGTGATCACCGGGAAGGCTAGGCCCCAGGGTTTTCCGGTCGCGGGATTGATCGAGCTTGGGCCCGTAGAGCCCATGCAGCCGCCAATGACATTGGAGCAGATGATGAAATGCCGCTCAGGGTCCAGCGGCAGGCCGGGGCCGACCACCTGTGTCCACCATCCGGGCTTGCCGTTGGCTGGATGAAGGCCCGCCACGTGCTGGTCGCCGGTCAGGGCATGGCACACCAGCACTGCGTTGGTCCGGTCTTCATTCAAGGCGCCATAGGTG
Organism: Pseudomonadota bacterium; assembly: GCA_048498155.1. Lineage (GTDB taxonomy): Bacteria > Pseudomonadota > Alphaproteobacteria > Caulobacterales > Caulobacteraceae > BOG-938. The sequence continues at coordinate 74,609 of JBEHYN010000006.1, forward strand.
CGATAGGCGATCTCGAACCCGTCCAGACGCGCGCCGGAATCCAGGCGCAGGGGCGTGTCGGGTCCGAAGCGCGCAAGCCCTTCGCCCTTGATCTCGCTCGGATCTGCGCCTTTCGCGGTCTTCATCTGTCGCCTTGGATAGCCAAGCCGGCCCTAAGTCAACTGGCGCGGCGTCCTCTCAGCCCCTTCCCTGCAACGCCCGCTCGACCTATGAACCGTGCGGACCTGGGCCTCATATAGGGAGCTTATACGCGAATGGAGCGGCTGATCCTGCTGCGCCACGGCAAGGCTGAGGCCGGATCGGCTTCCGGCAAGGATTTCGACCGCGCCCTGACCGGCCGCGGCCGGCGCGATACTGTTCTGGTGGCCGAGGCCCTGGCCCGCGCTGGATTCAGCCCGGATCTGGTTCTGGTTTCCCCGGCCGCGCGCGCCGATCAGACCTGGCAGGCCGCAGCGCCCCTGTTCCCCGACGCAGAAGTTCAAAGGGTGCAGGCGCTTTACAACGCCGAACCGGAAACCATCCTGGCCCAGGCGGAGGCGCGCGGGCTGGGCTTGCGCACCGTCATGGTGACGGCCCACAATCCGGGCCTGCATCAGCTGGCCATGACCCTGGCTCATCGCTGCGGAGACGGGCCCGAGCGCGCGCGGATCTATGCGGGCTTTCCCACCGGCGCGGCGGCCGCCTTCGATTTTGACGCGGGGGGCCTGGTCTTCCTGACGCCCAAGGCTCTGGGCGGGGGCTCATGAGCCTGGTCTACAAGATTCTGCCCGGGCAGGAATGGGACCGGGCCAAGGCCCTGGGCCGGTTCGAGGGGTCCGCCATCGACCTGAAGGACGGCTACATCCACCTATCCGCCGCCGCCCAGGTTCACGAGACGGCGCGCCTGCATTTTCGCGGTCAGCAAGGATTGGTGCTTGTGGTCCTTGACAGTGACCACCTCGCCGACGCCCTGAAGTGGGAGCCGTCGCGCGGAGGCGTGCTGTTTCCGCATCTGTATGGTCCGCTGGACGTGGCCCTGGCTCTAGAGGTTAGGCGTCTGTCGCTGGGCGCGGACGGCGCGCCTGAGATCGCGCTGTGAGCGCCGTGCATGACGTCACGGCCCGGCTCCTGCATGTGTTGGATCCTGAACAGGCTCACGGCGCAGCCATAGCCGGCCTGCGACTGGGCCTGGGTCCGCGCGGCGCTGGGCCTGACGATCCTTGCCTCGCGGCCAATCTGGCCGGGCTGAAGCTGCCCAACTGCGTGGGTCTGGCGGCAGGCTTCGATAAGAACGCCCAGGTTCCAGACGCCATGCTGGCGGCGGGGTTCGGCTTGGTGGAATGCGGGACGGTCACACCCCTAGCCCAGGCGGGCAATCCCAAGCCGCGCATCTTCCGCTTGAGCGAAGATCGGGCGGTGATCAATCGGCTGGGGTTCAACAATGCGGGCCTGGAGCCCTTCGCCGACCGTCTGGCGCGTCGGCAATGGCGCGGCGGAATCGTCGGGGCCAACATCGGGGCCAATAAGGACGCGCAGGACCGCATCGGCGACTATGTGCAGGGCTTAAGGCGCCTATGGCCCCTGGCGGACTATTTCACCGCCAATATCTCCTCGCCCAACACCCCGGGACTGCGCGATTTGCAATCGGGCCCGGCCCTGGACGAATTGCTGGGCCGTCTGGCAGAGGCGCGGGCTGAACTGTCGCGGGCCGGCCCTGACCGCCCTCTCCTGCTGAAGGTGGCCCCGGACCTGATCGACGCCCAGATTCAGGCGATCTGCGAGGCGGTGGTCGCCAACGGCCTGGACGGGGTGATCGTGTCCAACACCACCTTGTCGCGGCCCGACACCTTGCACTCGCCGCTCAAGGGCGAAACCGGCGGCCTTTCGGGCGCGCCGCTCATGGCGTTCTCTACAGAGGTCCTGGCCCGTTTCCATCAGGCGGCGCAGGGGCGTTTTGTGCTGGTCGGGGCCGGCGGCGTGTCCAGCGGCGCCGACGCCTATGCCAAGATCAGGGCCGGAGCTTGCGTGGTGCAGCTCTATAGCGCCCTGGTCTATCAGGGGCCTGGGCTTGTGCGAACGCTCAAACGCGATCTGGCGGCCCGGCTGAAAGCCGACGGCTTCGCCAGCGTCGCCCAGGCCGTGGGGACCACCTAGGGCTTTTGAAGTTCCAATCGAATTTACAACCTTTAACCCGCTTATCCCCGCGAAAGCGGGGACCCAGTCCTGTCCAGGAATCGCCACGCTGGAAAGACCTGGATTCCCGCTTTCGCGGGAACGAGCGGGGGTGGGGAGGATCAACTCAGCCGCCTGATGCACTGGATACGGGTTTGCGTTGGCCGCGCGGATCGGACCGGCTAAGGATCAGCCATGTCAACCGGACCGACAAAGCCCGCCTCGGCGCTGTCATTGTTCAGGCGCTTCGGACCGGCCCTCCTGCTGATCGCGGCCCTGGGCGCCGTGGTCGCCAGCGGGGCGCTGCATCATCTTTCCCTGCACACTCTGCGCGACAGCCGCGGCGCTTTCCACGCGTTCGTTCAGGCCCATCCGGTGCAGGCCGCCCTGGCCTATCTGGCGGTCTATGTGGCGGCGATCAGCCTGTCCCTGCCTGCGACCCTGCTCATGACCCTGACCGGGGGGTTTCTGTTTGGACCCTGGGTCGGCGGTCTTCTGGCCGACCTGGGCTGCTCAGGGGGCGGCATCCTGGTGTTCGCGGTCTGTCGCCTGACCGTCGGCGATTCCCTGGATCGACGCGCCAGTCCTCGGCTCAAGGCCTTGGAAGAGGGGTTCAGAAAGGACGCCTTCTTCTATCTGCTGACCTTGCGCCTGATCCCTGTCACCCCGTTTGGGCTGGTGAATCTGGCCGCCGGCCTGCTCGGCGCGCCCGCGCGCGCCTTCATCGCCGCCTCGGTGATCGGCATTTTGCCGGCCTCCATGATCTACGCCGGCCTTGGCGCGGGGCTTGACGGCATGTTCGACCGCGGCGAGCACCTGGGTCCGCAGTTGCTTTTGGCCCCCCGCATCGTCCTGCCCTTGGTTGGCTTAGCGATGCTCTCGGTCCTGCCGATCCTGCACCATCGATGGCGCGCGCGACGGGCCGCGACGGCCCCATCGTCGTAGGCGCGTTGCTCCCGGCCCGTCGCTGAAGTAACCAGATCGCATGACCGACGACGCGCCGATCCCGGCCGCGCCAAATCCGGCGTCTCGCCTAGGCGAGAGCGCCCGCCTCTGGCTGTGGCCGGAGGGGCTGTCGGCCCGCCTGCTGGTGCTGACGGCCCTGTTCGTCATGGCGGCCGAACTGCTGATCCTGGCTCCGTCTCTGGCAGGCTTTCTGCAAAGCCGCCTGGAGGAGCGCGTGCGCGCCGCCGAACTGGCGTCCCTGGCCGTGGAGGCCGCTCCCGATCAGATCGTCACCGACACCCTCTCCAGCCAACTGCTGAACGGGGCCGGCGTGGTGTCCGTGGCGGTGCAGAGCGACGGCATCCGCCGGCTGTTGCTGCAAGGGCCGGCCATGAAGCGCGCGCCCGAGCTGATCGACCTGCGGCGCCGCAATCCGGTCGGCTGGCTACTGGAGCCCTTCGCCGTCGTCTTTGGCGACAACGCCCAGATGGTCAGGGTGGTGGCTAAGCCGCGCTTTCGCGACGGGGATTTTGTGGAAATCATCACCCCGCGCGCGCCCTTGCGCCGGGAGCTCGGCAATTATTTGCTCGGCCTATTGGGGGTCACCGCCTTTATCTCAGCTGTGGCGGGGGGACTGATCTATCTGTCGCTGAACGCCCTGCTGGTGAAGCCCATGCGACGGATCACCCTGGCCATGGAGCGCTTCGCCGCCGATCCCGCTGATCCGAAGGCTAAGATCGGGGTTTCTTCGCGCCGCGACGAGATCGGCCGCGCCGAAGTGGAACTGGACCGTATGCAGGCCGACCTGCGCGCCGCCCTGGCCTCTCGCGCCCGGCTGGCGGCGCTGGGCGAGGCGGTGGCCAAGATCAATCACGATCTGCGCAACATGTTGACCAGCGCCCAGATCGCTTCTGAACGGCTGGCCATGAGCGGCGATCCGGGTGTGGCCAAGGCCATGCCCCGGCTCGAACGCGCCCTGAACCGCGCCGTGGCCCTGGCCTCGCATGTGCTGGACTACGGCAAGAGCGAGGAGCACGCGCCCCAGGCCGTCGCGGTCTCCGTGCTGGCGGCGGTGGAGGCTGCGGGCGAGGACGCCGGCCTGTCAGGCCAAGCCGAAGACGCGGTCCAACTGAGGGCGCTGATCGATCCGGCGATGATGGTCCTGGCCGACCCGGAACATTTGCACCGGGTGCTGGTCAATCTGCTGCGCAACGCCCGCGAAGCGATCCAAAGCGCCCCGCCCCCTCACCCGCCCGGCCTGATCCAGGTCGCCGCCGACCGGCGCGAAGGCCTGGTGGTGGTGCGTATCTCCGACAATGGCCCCGGCCTGCCCGCCCGGGCCCTGGAGCGGCTGTTTCAGCCCTTCTCAGGCTCCTCGCGACCTGGTGGGTCAGGCCTGGGCCTGGCCATCGCGCGCGAGCTGGCCAAGGCCAATGGCGGGGACCTGACCCTGGCCGTCAACGGCTCGGACGGCGCCGTGTTCGAACTCAGCGCGCCCGAAGCCTAGAGCCCTTCCCCCTCGAGGGGGGAAAGACGCACAACATCGAACGCTCAGTAACTCAGCACCACGCCCTCTCGCCGGGGATCGGCTGCACCGTGGAGCTGGCCGTCCCGGGCTGTGACCGCGTGAAAACCGGACTCCTCGCCGCCGCCGGGGCGCAGGGTCACGCCCAGGTCCGCCAGCCCCTGGGTCAAGGCGGGCGACATCTTGTCGACCTCGGCGCCGACTGAAGCGCCACGCGCGACGATATTGGGCAAGTTGATCGCCTGGTCCACCGGCAGGCCCCAGTCCAGCAGCGCCACCAGCACCTTCAGATTGAAGGCCAAGATGGAATTGCCGCCGGGCGAGCCCAGGGCGGCGTAGAAGCGGCCCGTCTTGTCCAGCACGATCACCGGCGACATGGACGAGCGGGGTCTTTTTAGCGGCGCTACCGCGTTCGCTGCCTCAGCCCCTGTTGGGTCCGTCGGGCTGAACGAGAAATCAGTCAGCTGATTGTTCAGCACGAAGCCGTGAGTCATGTGGCCCGAGCCGAACACGCTTTCCACGCTGGTGGTCATGGAGACGACGTTGCCCTCTTTATCCACCACCACGAAATGCGAGGTGCCGCCGGGTTCGCGACTGGCGTCCGGCCCGCGCGGCGCGGCGCCGGGAGGCGTTCCGGCCACGGGCGGCGGGCCCATGACGTCGCCGATCAAGGCCGCGCGCGAGGCGACATAGGCGGGGTCCAGCAGGCCGTCCAAGGGAATGGAGACAAAGTCCGGATCGCCGATATAGCGGTCGCGATCGGCGTACATCAGGCGGCTGGCCTGGATAAACTGCAGCCAGGCCTTAGCGTCGGTCGGCCCCCGCGCGGCGATATCAGTGTGCTCCAGCATTTCCAGGGCCTGCAACAGGCCCTCGCCGCTGGACGGCGGCGGCGGGACGCACACCAGGAACGCCCGGTGCGGCCTGCACAGGGCCTGGGTCTCCTTGGCGCGATAGGCCGCCAGATCAGCGGCGCTGAGAGTTCCGGGCAGGGCGTCGGCGTGGATGCGGGCGGCGATGTCCCCAGCGACCGCGCCGCCATACAGGGCGCCCGGACCCTCGGCCGCCAGCCGGCGCAGCATGTCGGCGTAGGCGGGATTTCTCAGCACATCGCCGGTCTGCACCCGTCCGCCCGAGGACTTGGTGAAATAGGCCGCGATGTCGGGCGCGTTGGATTCGGGGATGCGCGGGTTGTTGACGAAGCCCGACAGGCGCGGACTGACCACAAAGCCCTGATCGGCCAGGGCCTGCGCCGAGGCGAACAGGCGCTTCCACGGCAGCCGACCATGTTCCTTTTGCGCCAGGGCCAGCAGGGCGACGGCGCCCGGCGCCCCGGTGGAGCGGCCGCTCAGCACCGCCTTGGCGAAGCCCATGGGCCGGCCGCCCGGCTCCAGAAACATGTCCGCCGTCGCCCCGGCCGGGGCGGTTTCGCGGCCATTATAGGCGCTCACCTGATGGGACTTGGCGTCATAGAAGGTCATGAAGGCGCCGCCGCCCAGGCCCGAGCTCTGCGGCTCCACCAGGCCCAGCACCGCCTGGATCGCCACGGCGGCGTCCGCAGCGCTCCCGCCGGACTTCAGCACCTTGAGCCCCGCCGCCGCCGCCAGGGGATTGGCCGCCACCACCATGGCATGGCTCGCCGCGCGCACCGGGGAGGCCAGGGCCAGGACGGCGCAGAACGCCAGGGACAGGGGCAGGAACGGACGCATGGGCAACAATCAAAAAACAGCGGGGACCGCCATGAGACCCCGGCCAGGCCGTCAGGTCCAGCCGCAACCGCCCTTAGAGCGCATCAGATTGCCGTCTAAGCGGGTTGCGCGCCGACGAGCTTGCGGCTAGGTTCCGCGCCCTCGCCGTAAGGCATGCGCGCCCGTAGCTCAGCTGGATAGAGCATCAGACTACGAATCTGAGGGTCGGACGTTCGAATCGTTCCGGGCGCGCCAATTTCTCCGAAAAGCCAATAATTACAAACACCGAGCAGCCGGTGGGCGCGGAGCATTCGGGCAACTGGTACACGGGGGTGGTACACAACCCCCACAGTGACGGCCTCCCCACAGGCCCATCCTGTCCGGCGGGGGGCGATGTATCTGGTCAGCTTCCGTCTGCCTGCCGATATGGCGGCGAGGATAAGTCTGGCCGAGCTGAAAAGATCGCTGCACACTCGTGAAATCGGGGAAGCCCGTCGGCGGCGCCTATGGACTGGGTCCGATCCTAGGATGCACGTCGCTGGCCTGGCGACGAAAGGGCCGAATGGGACGTCTCGTTGAGGTAAACCTCAACGGAACAGCAACCCTCGTGGCCCAACGGCGTTGATCCGGCGTCCCGACCGGACCGGCGATGCCGGTCCGGTCG
>JBEHYN010000007.1:0-75884 GCA_048498155.1 Pseudomonadota bacterium
ACCAGAACAACACAGCCAGACGCCCGCCCTAAGCGTCACACCAGGCCCATATCCATCAAGACCAGGGCGTCGGGCAGCGACTATCGCAAAGCTCCCGCTACGCGGTGGAGGACGAACGTTAGATTTCACCATCCCCTCATCGCTCCGTTCAGAACGTCTCGTTGTCCGCAATGCACCGACCCCATCTTCAGAGGTTCGCGCCCGTCTCCAGCAGCGACTTCAGGTCGCTGAGGATCCAGTTCCAGCCGCCGCCGCCCTGGTCGGAGAACTTGCTGGTGACCATGCCGGCTCCAATCGGCGCGCCGGTTAAGTCGTGGGTCACGGTCAGGCGGACGAAGCCGCCGGGGGTCGGGGCAATCTCCCAGGTGATGCGGGTGAAGCCCTCGGCCTGGGTCTGGTCGGTGAACAGGAACCGGTAGGTCTGCACCAGCTTGTGCGGCGGATCGACCTCGATCACCTCGCCGTCGATGATGATGTCGGCCAGACCCATGGCGCGCATCCCTTCGTTCGAACGGACCACAAACGCGCCGCCGGGGCGCAGGTCGTATTCGGACATCGCCTTGTAGCCATATCGCCCCGTCCACTCCGGCGTGGTGATCGCCTCCCACACCGTCTGGGCCGGCGCCTTGATGTAGATCTCGAACACCTTGATCGTCGTCTCGCTCATCGTCTGCTCCAATTGCGCCTTGAGGCTGGTGAGCGCCGACACGGGACGCTCGGTGTATTTGTCGATCCAGCGGTCATGGATCAGCCGGACCGGGACGGCGTTCAGGAAGTGCAGCTTCTCCCGCCCGGATCGGCGGGTGACGACGATGCCCGCGTCTTCAAGCACGCGCAGGTGTTTCATCACCCCGAAGCGCGTCATGTCCACCGCATCCGCGAGGTCCGAGAGCGTCCGCCCGTCGCGCGCGAATAGGCGGTCGAGAAGAAGCCGCCGGGTGGGATCGGCCAGAGCTTTGAAGACCAGGTCGTCGTCGGTCACGCGCCTTAATAGGTGACTATATGGTCACGTGTCAAGCCCCGGCGGGCAAGCACTTCAGCGCCCGCTCGTGCAGGCGGCAGGTGGCGACAATGCGATCCTCCGCGTCGTGGAAGGCGCCCGCCCAGTCCTCGCCTTGGCGCTCCAGAACCAGATAGCCAAAGCGGTCGAAGGTCAGGAAATCCGCCACCATGCCGTCAGACCTGCGCGGCCCGGAACGGATGCGTGGAATGTCGGCCGGCTCGCCTATGTCCCCGCCCGTGCCCACCACCAGTTGGGCGGGCCGATCAGGCCCGAAGGACATCGCGGCGAAATCGTGGATATGGCCCGATACCACCATCTGCACGCCGCCCAGAGCCTTGCCGCGCACCGCCGCCTGTTCGGTGGCGTTGATGCCGATTTCAACCGGATTGAACGGTGGCGCCCGAGCCACAGGAACGAGGCCCCAGATCGGACGGTGGGTGACGATCCAGCCCTTGCCCTGATCAAGCCCAGGGCGCATGGCCTCGATCTGTTTGGCGAAATTCGCGACGCTCCAGGGGGGCGCGGACCGGTCAACGGTGCTAGCGCTGTCCAGCACATAGAGGTTCAGACCGCCGATATCCACGGCGAAGGGCGCGGCTTGAACCGCGCAGGCCAGCGGCGTGGCGGCGGCGTCCAGCAGGGCGTACCAACCCTCTCCGCCCCGGTCGCAGGACTCGTGATTGCCCCGCACAAACACCCAGGGCGCAGCCGCCAACAGGGGCGCCGCCGGCTGGAAAAACTCGGTCTGCCAGGTTGCCCAATTGTCGCCGTAGGGACTGCCCATGCAGGCGAGGTTCAACGGGGGGCAGGGGTTTTCGCGGTAGTAGTAGTCCCCCACATGGATCACCAGATCCGGCTTTTGCGCCGCCGCCAGACGAGCCACCTCAGCGAAGGGCCAGGCCTTGGCGTCGTTGCAGGATTGGGCCAGGACGCCCTGGATGCGGCAACCGCTATCGCCCAGAAACACAATCCGCTGCGGGGCCTTGCCCGGCGCGGGCAGGATCTGCCCCGCCACCGACAGACTGCGCATGTCGGCCGGCAGGGTCAGTTCGCAAACCGTAGGAAACCGCTCATCCGCCTCGCGCCTCAGCGCCATGGCGCGCGGGGCGCCGTCAACGACGGCCGCTGGGCAAAGGCCGTCCAGCGCCGCGATGCGCACCTGCGCGCCTTGCCCGGTCAACTGAACCCAGGCGGCGGGCCGCCAACCGCTGCGGTCAGCCTTGGCCGAGGGCGCGCAGCCGGCCAGCAGCAGAACGGCGGCGAGGCCACGCAAAGACCGCAGGAGGAGAGCGGGGCCGGGCAAATTCAACGCTCCTGAGGTAAAGCCTAGGCAAAGCGGGCTTGAGGCCCAGGGTCAAGGCCATTGGTGCGAAGGCCCATCTCTGGCGCCGGACCCGGCGGGGGGCTAAGGGTGAGGCAAGACCGAGGAGAATCAGCGGATGGAAGGCGCGCAGGGCGTCCGCGGCAGGCAATCGGCCCAGACCCAGGGGGCCGCTCAGACCTCGCGCGCGCCAATCGAACTGACGGTGGTGTCCCCGACCTTCAATGAAAAAGCCAATATCCGCCCCCTTGTGATCAAGTTGCACGAGGCCCTGGCGGGCGTGGACTGGGAAGTGATCTTCGTCGACGACAATTCGCCCGACGGCACCGCCGAGGAGGTCAAGACCCTGGCCGGCGAGGACTCGCACGTGCGCTGTCTCAAGCGGGTCGGGCGCCGGGGCCTGGCCGGAGCGGTGCTTGAAGGCGCCATGGCCAGCGCGGCGCCCTATGTGGTGGTGATCGATGCTGACCTGCAGCACGACGAGACCATCCTGCCGAAGATGCTGCAGACCCTTCGCAGCGGGCAAACCGATCTGGTGATCGCCACCCGCTATCTAGAGCCCGAAGGATTGGCGCAGGGGCTGAGCGTTACCCGCCAGCACGGCAGCCGCCTGGCGACTTGGCTGAGCCGCCTGGTGCTCAAGACCGATATTTCCGACCCCGTCAGCGGCTTCTTCATGGCCCGGCGCGAGGTTTGGGAGCGGGCAGGCCCCAAGCTGTCCACCGAGGGCTTCAAAGTGCTGTTCGACATCATGGCTTCGCACCCAGAGCCCCTGCGTGTAGCCGAAACGCCCTACCGATTTCGGGACCGGCAGGAGGGCGCCAGCAAACTCGATAGCCGGGTTGTGGTCGATTACCTCGGCTTGATCCTGACCAAGGCGACCAATGATGTGATACCCGCCCGCGCAATTCTGTTCGGGGTGGTCGGGGCCACGGGCATTGCGGTTCATCTGATCGCCCTGGCGATCCTGCGGCGGTTCGACGTGGATCTGCCCTTTGTCGACGCCCAGCTGATCGCGGCCCTAATCGCCATGACGTCCAACTATCTGATCAACAACGCCGTCACCTATCACGACCGGCGAAAGCGCGGCTGGGCCCTGCTAAGCGGCTATGTCCGATTCTGCGCGGCCTGCAGCGCCGGGCTGTTCGTCAATGTCGCGGTCGCTTCCTTCCTGCATGAACGGCTGCCCATCACCCTCGTGGCCGGGGCCATCGGCGCGGCGTTTGGCGCGATCTGGAACTATGTCACCACCGCCATCGCCGTCTGGTAGCGGCGCCCAGGGCCTGTCGCCCAAAGCCTGTTTGGCCATCCTTCTGCTGGGCCTGGCGCTCCTGCGCCTGATTGGTGCGGCGGCCACGCCGCTGACCGAGGACGAGGCCTATTATCGGCTTTGGTCCCAGCATCTGCGTTTGGGCTACTACGACCACCCGCCCATGGTCGCGTGGTGGATTCGCGGCGGAATCCTGCTCGTCGGCGACAACCCGCTGGGCGTACGCCTAGCGCCGGTCCTGGCCAGCCTGCTCGCCACACTGATCGTGTTTGATCTCGGTCGGATGCTGGGTGACGCGCGAACCGGCTTGAGGGCCGCCCTGTTCTATAACTGCACCCTGACCATCGCCGCAGCGGGCGCCCTGGCCGTGCCCGACGCTCCGGCGGGGTTGTTCTGGGCCTTGACCCTTTGGGCCCTGGCCAAGGGCAATAGCCACGGCGGATTGCGTTGGTGGGTCGCGGCGGGCGCGGCGGCGGGCTTGGCCGCCCTATCCAAGTATTCCGCCCTGTTCCTGGCCCCAGGCGCCGTCCTTTGGCTGACCCTGACCGAGCCGGGCCGCAAGGCGCTCGCGCGGCCCGGACCGTGGATCGCGGCGGCCATCGCAGTTGGCGTCTTCTCGCTCAATATCGGCTGGAACGCCGCCCACCACTGGGAAACCTTCGACAAACAGTTCGGTCGCGCGACCGTCGCACGCTTGGCGCCCCGCTACCTCGTGGAGTTTGTCGTGGGGCAGTTCCTGCTGCTGAACCCCGCCGTGGCCGTGCTGGCGGGCATCGGCGCCGTGGGCGCATGGCGCACCCGCGCCAAGGATCGCCTGGCATGGCTGATGTTGGCGAGCATGATCCCATTTTTGGCCTATCTGACTCTGCACAGCCTGCATGACCGGGTCCAGGCCCACTGGCCGGTTGCGCTCTACGCGGGCGCAGCGGCGCTGGCCGCTTGGGCGTTGGATCGGGCGCGAGGCTGGCGCGCGGTGCTGGGTCGGCTGGCTCCCTTGGGTCTGGTCCTTGGCGCCCTCGTCCAGATCCACGCGGCCCTGCCCTCAACCGATTTCGGGCCGCACGATCCGGCCCTACAGTTGCGCGGCTGGCCGGCCTTTGCTCGATCGGTCGACGCCGCGCGGCAAGACGCCGGCGCAAGCTGGGTCGGCGCCTTCAGCTACGGCGTCAGCGCTCAGCTCCAAGCGGCCGATCACGGCGGCGCGCCCACCGCGCAGATCAATGAGCGCGAACGCTACGAGGGATTGCCCCCCCCGGTCGCACCCGATCTGAGACAGCCGGGCCTGATCGTAGACCTCGACCGTCGGCTGGATCTTGTCGCGCTGCGAACCTGCTTCGCCCAGGTCGGCCCGGTTGTTCCCATCGACCGCAGCGCCGTCCGCACGGCCGACACCCACTACGAAGCGGTGAGAGTGTCCGGCCCCCGAAATGATCTTTTGGCGCGAGGGTGCAACCGCTAGATTTACTGCGCCAACCGCTCGCCGTTAACCATAGGTCAAGACCCCTCGCGCGAAGCTGGACGGGATCGTCGGCATAGCCGTCCGGCGACGAGGGCAAGTCTTGATTCAAAGTATCGTAGAGCTTCCGGTCGGCCTTGAGCCCGCGCCCGTCGAACAGGCGTGCGAGCCGACCGCCCACGCCCCGCCAAAGCTCCTGTCGGCGATCGGGTTGCTGACTGCAGGCGGCGACGGGCGCATCAAACTGGATGAGACCACCGGCCTCAATCACTACGGCTGCCAGCCCTTCCCCGATGAAGGCCTTCGCGCCTTCGGGTCCTCAACCGCTTCGGTGATTTCCGTACCGGCCTATGCCCAGGCCGAGCGGCTGACCGACCGGCTGTCGCGCGCCCTTGCCGACGGCGCGGAGCCGACCGAACTTTACGGGACCGAGCTGGGCCGCATTCGGGGCGAGTTCCTGGGCCTTATGAGCCTAAGCGATCTGGACGGCCTGGGCGTGGTCATCGCCCGGTCGGGCACCGATCTGCACCGGATCATGGCCCAGCTGGTGGGCCTGGGCGCGGGCGAGCCGCCACTGGTCATCACCTGCGAGCCCTCCGAAACCGGCAGCGGAGTCGAGCAGGCGCTCGGGGGCGAGTTGAGCGCTGGCGCCAGTCTGCGCTCGCACATTAGTCAGTTCCGGCCGGCCGGAGCCCCCCATCCCTGTCAGATCATTGTTGCGCCCAGCCGCGAGGCTGATGGCAGCCTGCGCCCGGCCGAAACGGTCGATGCAGAGATCGCCGCCCAGGCCCGCGCGGCCGCGGCATTCGGGCGGCGCGTTCTGCTGGTGTTGATGGATGTCTCAAAGACCGGCCTGATCGCGCCCAGCCTAGGCTGCGCCCTTGCGCTCAAGCAGCGGTATCCCGATCAGGTCGACATTATGGTGGACAGCTGTCAGCTACGCCTCGCCCCCACCACGGTTCGGGCCTATCTGCAGGCTGGGTTCGTGGTGGCCACCACCGGCTCCAAGTTCATGACCGGCCCGACCTTTTCTGCAGCCTTGCTGATCCCCGCCGCCTCCATGCAGCGGCTCGGCGCCCATCGCCTGCCCATGAGCTTGGCGGCGCATACCGCCAAGGCCGATTGGCCGCGGGGCTGGCCCGGCGCCGAAGCGCTGCGGGCCGAATCGAACTTGGGCCTGCTCTGCCGCTGGCAGGCGGCCCTGGACGAAATGGCGCCGTTCGCGGCCCTGCCGCCCGAACAGGTGCGCGCCTTTTTCGAAGCCTTCGCCATGGCGGCCACTGCGCGAATGGACTGCGACCCGGCCTTCCAGCGCGTGACGCAGCATCCGCTGGACCGCGCCGCCCTCAACGCGCCGGACAGCTGGGACGCCGTACAGACCATCCATCCCTTCCTGCTGCGCGGCGCCAACGGCCTCATGAGTCCCGAGGACGCCCACGGCTTGTATCGACTGATGGCGATGGACCTGGGGGGCTGGGCCCGCGCCGTAGGAGAGCCGCCGCTCGGCCAGGCGAACGCGAGCCTGCGGGTCCAACTCGGCCAGCCGGTCAAATGCGGCCAGCGATCCGGCGCCCCGGTCAGCGCCTTGCGCCTGTGCGCCAGCGCACGCCTGGCGGTGGACGCCTTGGCGCCCGGCGGCCGTGGTCCCCAGGCGGTGATCGACGACGCCCTGGCGGCGTTGGACAAGGCCGCCTGGGTCACCCGGCGGATGACCAGCGGCCCCTCACCCGGCTAAAGCCTTTCGGCGCAACATCGCCTCAAACGCCGCGAACAGCGTCTGCATGTGCGGACGTTTGTACGGATAGAGCTCAACCGGATCGAGGGCGTGCACGATCATGCCCACGTCCGCCTCGAACACGAGCAGCTGTCCGTCGCGCGTTTCGGCGCAATCCAGGGCGTAATAGTCCAGGCCGAGCCGACGGCTGATCTCACCCAGGGCGACAGCGTGGCGCGCGGCGAAGCCCTGGTCGAAGCCAGCCATGGCCTCGGCTTCTTCCCGGCGCTTGGCGGGGCTCTCGGCCATGCCGGCGTTGAGATAATGCACCATCCAGTGATCGCCGACAGCCATGTGCGCCAGATGGGGCGTCCCGTCGAACATGGCGATACGGTACTTGCGGAAATGACCGTCCGCGCCGGCATAATCAATGAAACGCGATAGGTAGAAACTGTCCGCCGCCGTCTCGGCCAGATATATCTTCAGGCTGAGGACGTCGTCGATCCGGGCCAGAGCCTTGCCCGCGTGGGAGCCCACGGGGCGCACCACCAATGGGAAGCCCCCCTCCGGCAGAACCTCGCCCACAGCGGCGGCGCCCGAGGCGATCACCGCGACCGTCTGGCGATCGACCCGCACCGTGGGCGGCAGAACCAGGCCTGGGACGCCATTCAGCTTGCGCCACAGGCGATCGCGCGACAGTTCCAGGATCGCATCGGCTGGATTAAGAACCGGCCTTGGCCAGATCAGTCCCTTGAATCGTTTCAACAGAGACTCCGTCTCGTCGGACTCGCTGATGGCGATCATCGCCACGTCGTGGTCAGGCGCCCTTTCCGGCAGAGGCAGGTCCGGGTCGGCGTATAGGCGGATGATCTGCACCGGCCGGCCGTCGAGCAGCAGTTCGATCGGCGTATTGGTCATTAGGTCGCCGCGGGCGACGAACACCAGCAGGGTCAGACTGGCTGGTGCCGCCGACAGAGACGGCTGACGAAACAAGCGCGAATGCAGGAAGGCTGCGTCCTGGCAGGCCAGGGCCTCATCCTTGCGTCCAATCAGCTGGTACAGCACGCCGAGGCTCATATAGGCCGAGGCGTCGGTCACATCGGCGTGCAGCCGATCGAGCTGGCCTTGCACCAAGGCCACCCCGTCGGCGCCCTCGAACACGGCGCGGATAAATCCGGCTTGGTTCGGCATATCGACCACGGATGCAGCCGGATCGATGCAACTGGGAGCCAAGGCGTTTTCGGCGATCATGCGGCGTGTCCTTGGCTTAACGAACGCCCCAAACGCAGGACCTCGGCGAGCAATAGGTCGATGTCGCAGGCTCGCGTACGATGATTGACGATGGCGACGCGGATGGCCAGGGCTCCGTTGATGACAGTCGTGGACGGGGCAGCCACGCCTGAGGTTTGCAGGGCCAGTACGATCTGGCTGTTGAGTCGGTCCGGGTCAGGGCCGCGATACCGGAAGCAGACGATGTTGAGCGGGACAGGCGCCAGGCGTTCCAGCTCCGGCTCGGCGTCCACGCGGGCGGCCAGATAGGCGCCCAGGCGGCAAGTGTTGAGGATGCTCGCGCCGATGGCGTCCGCGCCATAGGCCTTAAAGGCAAACCACACTTTCAAGGCGCGAAAGCCACGGGACAGATCGGGCCCGAAGTCGCATGGCCAGGGCGCCCCCGCCGCCAGGCCCTTGGCCTCGCGGCGCAGATAGGCGGCTGTGGTGGCGAAGGCGGCCTGATGCTTGGCGGCGTCGCGCACCAGGATGAAGCCGGCGTCGTAGGGAGCCTGTCCCCATTTATGGAAATCAAAAGCGATGGAATCGGCCTGATCGATCCCGTTCAGCAGGGGCGCCAGCTCCGGCGACAGCTTGGCCAGGGCGCCAAAAGCGCCGTCCACATGCAGCCACAGCCGCTGCTCGCGGGCGATCCGAGCCAGGGCGGACAGGTCGTCGATGGCGCCTGTGTCCACGCCACCGGCCGTGCCGACCACGAGGAAAGGCTCCAGCCCGGCCGCCCGATCGCGCGCCACGGCCGCCTTGAGCGCATCGAGGTCCATCCGGCCCTCCGCATCGACGGCGACGAAGTGCAGGGCGTCCGAGCCCATGCCGGCCATGTCCATCGCCTTGGCAATGCAGCCGTGCGCCATGCACGAGGCGTAGGCGCGAAGCTTGGAGCCGCGCTCGCCCGCCCCGATCTGGCGCGATCCGGCTCCCAAGGCGTCCACCCGCGCGATTAACACGGCGATTAGATTGGCCATTGAGGCGCCGGTGACGAACAGGCCGCTCGCCGTCGACGGGAAGCCGAACAGCTCGGCCATCCATCGCGCGACCTGGCGCTCGACCAGGATCGGCGTCTGGTCGCGTCCGCCAAGGTTGGCGTTCAGCCCCCCCGCCAACATCTCGGCCAGCATACCCACCACATTGCCCCCACCATGCACCCAGCCGAAAAAGCGCGGATGAGCATTGCCGGCGCCGTAAGGCAGAACGGCAGAACGGAATTCCTCGTGCACGGCGCCCAGCGCCTGGGGTCCGCGCGGCATGGTATGGGCGAACTGCTCTCGCACGGCGCCGGGCGCTGGACGCCAAACCGGCCCTTCGCCCACGCCCTGCATATGGTCGAGCATGTCATCCAGCATCCGGTGCGCCTGGACGCGCAGAGCCGGCCAATCGGGGGGATCGAGGTCGGGCGCGAGGGAGGGTGGATCGACGGACATGACGGGGTGGAACCTTGCGCCGATTCGGCGACTTACGCCCTGCAGCCGATTGGCCAGGGCCTGACGCGTGAGGACCATTCGGCTATAGTTCCCGATCGGTCCTGCTGGGCCGAACCCACAGAGGGCCGCGATGAGCGACGAGACCGACAAACGTCCCCACGGCTACCTGGCCAAGCTGCTCGCCACCGGCGAGGAGGTAGTGCTGATCGAACGCCAGCACAGCTTCGTCGCCTTCAGCCTGATCGCCGGCGTCCTGATTTATGTGATCGCGGTGCTGGTGATCGTCTCGCTGCTGTGGGCCCGCTACGGCGAGGGCCGAAACTGGATCCTCTACGCCTATCTTCTGGCCCTGCTCGGCCTGCCACACCTGCTGTGGCGGCTGACCGTGTGGCGGGCGCACCAATATGTCGTGACCACTCGCCGGGTGATCCAACTGTCAGGGGTGTTCACCAAGGAGGTGATCGACTCGGCCCTGGACAAGGTGACCGATGTGCGCACCGAGCAGTCGCTGTTTGGCCGCATGTTCAACTACGGCGATGTGGAGGTGCTGACGGCCTCTGAGACTGGCAAGAACCTGTTCCGCATGATCGCCGAGCCCCTCGCCTTCAAACGCGCCATGCTGGATGCCCAGCATGAGCTATTTCACCCCGTGCAGGGACAGGGGTGACGTTTAGCCGAATTCGCGATCTCCCTGGCCTGACGTTGGCGCTCATTGCGCAGCCAGCCGTTGACGCCCACCCCGGCCACGCTGAGCCAAACGGACGGCCACCAGGGCGCCTGAAACAGGAAACAAACCAGGCCCGGCGCAACGAACAGGCCTGAATATCGTTGCGGCAACGCCCTTTGGAGCCCGCCGAACGGGCGTCGCGATGTCAGTCCGCCGGCCCGCGAGCGGCTCGACGCGGACGACGCCTCATGCGTCCCCCCACGACGACCGGGCTGCCGGCCAGACCGACGTAGAAACCCACGTCGTAGAGAACCCCCGTCCCCTTCACTTCATACATCCGCACCGCCCACGGCAGGAGATGAGGCGCCAACATGTTGATGATCTCCCCGATCAGGGTTACCGGGGCGATCAGGCCGTGCCAGACACCCAGCAGGAATTGTGACAGCAAGATTCCCGATGCGGCATGTTCGGAATCTCCCGATCCCGCCACGCAGGCGCACAGGGTCAGCATAATAACCACTGCGCCGGCAACTTTCGATGTTCGCCCCATGATTTCCTCCAATACCGAGCCACGTCGAGCGGGCTCTGTTTGTGATACGTCAAATCGACGCCCGAGAATTTGTTGCACAGGTTCCGCTAATACGCCACTTGAGTCAAATTCCATTGATCCGTGACCAAGTTAAGCCCCAATGCAGGACCATCGTTACCATGAATGAACGGTGAACCAACCTGATGGCCGCCATTCAATCGCCCGGCGCCATAAAGCCGGCGTCGCCTTGGAGGGCGTCGCATGGAAAACGACATCAATATCGATCTCGGCAAGCGCCTTCGCGCGCGTCGTCGTCTGCTCGGCCTGTCTCAGAAAACCCTGGGCAGCGCCATCGGCCTGAGGTTTCAGCAAATCCAGAAGTACGAATGCGCCGCCAACGGTATGTCGGCGGCTCGGCTGTGGCGGCTGTCCAAGGCCCTGGGCGTGCCTGTTTCCTATTTCTTTGAAGGCTTGCCTGTCGGGAGCGAAACAGACGAGCGCGGCCCGTTGTAGGGAGCCCAAATCGGCTTAGATTGGCGGGCATGGCGGCCGATCCGATCAATCTGAACAAGGCCCGCAAAGCGCGGGACAAATTGGCCGCCAAGGTCCAGGCGGTGCAAAACCGCGCCAAGTTCGGACGGCCGAAGGCTCTGACCGCGTTGGACAAGGCGCTGGCGGACAAGGCGGCCCGCGCGCTTGACGCCGTCAAGCGCGAGACCTGATGTGCTGAAGAAACGTTCCCTGTCCCTGGCCGGCCACGCCACCTCCCTGGCCCTGGAGCCGGAGTTCTGGGTGGTGCTGGAACAGATGGCGGCGGCCGAAGGGATCAGCCTGCCGGAGTTGATCGTGCGAATCGACGAAGCACGGGGACGGTCGCTGCTGGCCTCGGCCTGCCGGCTACGGGCGCTGGCTTGGGCTGGTCGGTAGCTAGCCAGCTGAATTCACCGGCTCAAGCGATCCCTGTTGCGGATCATCAGGGTGCGGTTCTCGCAGGGCCATTGTCAGTCTGCGAAACGATGGCGGCCGAAGACTGCAGCTTTGCAGGAGAGACAGCGCCGAGCTTTTGGAAGAGCTCTTGAAGGCCGGCGCGTTCTTTTTCGCCGGCCCCGGCGGCCGCCATCACCGGCGTTAGTCCCGCCTGGTTGCGGGCATCCAGCTTGGCGCCCTTGTCGGCCAGGAACTCGACGTCCGTGCGGAAACCGTGCCGTGCGGCGCCGTGCAGGGCCGTATCGCCGGCCTTGTTCGCCGCATTGACGTCGCCCCCCAGCTCCACGGCCGCCTGAACGGACCGGATGCCGCTGCCCATCAAGACGCGGGTGTCGGGGTCTTGAACCACGGCGAGATCATGCTCGGCCGGATCGACCAGGCGCTCGCGTCTATCCCCGTCCCATCCGACGCCGGCAGCCGCCATCAGTGGCGTGGTTCCGTCAGGCTTGGCCAGCCGGGGATTGGCGCCGTGCTCGGCGAGCGTGCGCATCATCTCGGGTTCGTCGAACTGAGCGGCGAGAAAGAATGGCGTCGCGCCAATCATATGCGACGACAGGAAGTAGCCCTTCGAGTAGCGCGGAACCGGCGTGCCCCTGACGATCCTGGCGTCGGGATTGGCTCCATGGGCGAGCAAAGCCGTGACCATTTCGGTATCGCCTCTCAGCACTGCGGCGTGGAGCGGACCGTATCCAGCAGCAGCCGCGTTCGGGTCCGCGCCCTTGTCCAAGAGCCGTTTCGCCACATCGCTTTGTCCGCTGAGCAAGGCCACGACCAGGACGCTGGCGCCATCCGGCTCCGCGTCGTTCACATCGGCCCCCGCATTCAGGAGCAGTTCGGCCGAGGCCGCGTCGCCGGACCGGGCGGCGAAGAGCAGTGGCGTATACCCGCCCTGATCGATTTGAAACACGCTCTTCAGCTTTTCGCTTTCGGGGTCTGTCGGCGAAAAGCCGCCGGTCACCGCGACATGACGGATGCTGGAGCGGGCCTTGACGTCGGCGCCGCCCTCGATCAGCGCACGCACGGCGTCCGGGTGCCGCTCGGCGGCGGCCCACATCAGGGCGCTCTGCTGATGGGCGCTTTCACGGGCGTTGACCTTGGCCCCCCGCGCCAGCAAGGCGCGCACCGCGTCCGCATTGCCCGTGCGCGCGCAGGTCATCAACGCGGTCACGCCCGTGGGCAGCGCCGTCTGGTTCGCGTTCGCGCCGGCCGCCAGAAGTCTGCTCACTAGAGCGGCGTCGCGATTCCCGCAGGCCAGAGTGAGGGGCGCTACGCCGTAGTCGTTCGCCGCGTTCGCGTTCGCCCCGGCGGCGAGCAGCGCCTCGACCATTTTCAGATCATCGAGATAGACCGCCCAATGCAGCGCGGTCGTTCCGTCCGGCAGGCGCGCATTGATTTTAGCGCCTTTTTTCAAAAGCGCCTGGACTGCGACCGTGTCCTGCCGCCTGACCGCGTCGATCAGGGCGGTGCGGACCGCCGCCGTTGCGGCCGACGCCCACAGGCAAACCGCAAGCGCGCCGACGGCCGCGGCCTTTGCAAGAGGTGTGCGTTTAGCCATTGAGGCTCAGCGCCCCATTGCTGTCGCCCAGCTGTTCGATCGGGATGCCGAGGTTCTGCAGGAGTGAGACATGCAGGTTCGGCATCGGCGTGGTGGGCGCGTAACGCGTGTGGCGGCCGCCCTTGAGCGTCCCTGCGCCGCCCCCGAACAGGACGATCGGCAGGTTCTCGGCCGAGTGGACCTGGCTGTCGCTCAGGCCGCCGCCATAGATCAGCATCAGGTGATCGAGCAGGGACCCGTCCCCGTCGGGCGTGGACTGCAGCCGGTCAAGATAATAGGCGAAGACGCCGGCGTGGTAGGCTTGAATCTTGGCCAGTTTCGCTAGGCTCTCGGGATTGTACTGATGGTGCGAGAGCGGGTGGTGCGGATCGGTGACGCCGATCTGAGGATAGGTGCGGCCGCTGAACTCTCGACCCAGCATGAAGGTGATGACCCGGGTCAGATCGGACTGATAGGCCAGCACCTGAAGATCGAACATCAGCTTGGCATGGCCCTCAAAGGTGTCGGGAATGCCCGCAGGCCGATCCATGTGCGGCAGTTCCTGGGCGCTCTGCTCCTCCGCCTTCTGGACCTGACGCTCCGCGTCGCGCACGGCGTCCAGATACTCGTCGAGCTTGGCGCGGTCTCGGCCGCCGACAGCGCTCTGCAGCCGGGCCACTTTCGGCAATACGCCGTCAATGACGCTCTTCGTCTCGCGATTGGCAACCTGACGCGACGCGGAGGTCGTGCTGGAGCTGTCGCCGAACAGACGCTCGAACACCACGCGCGGATTGTCCTCCACCGGCAGTGGGGTCGTGGGGGTGCGCCATGAGAGGGTATTAGTGTAGGCGCAGCTGAAACCGGTGCCGCAGGTGCCCGTGGATTCGCCCACCTCCAGTGACAGCTCAAGCGAGGCCAGCTGGGTCTGTTTGCCCAGTTCCTTGGCCGCCACCTGATCGGCGGAAATCCCGGCGAGCAGATCCGAGCCTTGGGTCTCCTTGGGCTTCACGCCGGTGAGATACCGGGTCGACCCATTCTCATGAATGCCGATCCCCTTGTTCTGAAGGCCGGTGATGATGTGCATGTGGGACCGGAACTTGGCGAGCGGCTGGAGGGTCGACGGCAGTTCGAAATCCGTCCCTTCCGTGGACGGCGTCCAGTGCTCCATGACCATGCCGTTGGGCACATAGACGACCCCGAACCGATTGACCGGCGCGGCGGCCTTGGCGGATGCGAGCGCGGGCACCATGCAGTCGAGAAACGGTAGCGCCAGCGTCACGCCCATCCCCCGCAGAACCATCCGGCGGGGAAGCGCTTTCTTGGTGATGATCATGGGGCTGACCTCCGATACTGAAACGGCATGCTGTCGACGACGCCGAGGATCAGGGACGACCAGCGATAGTCGTCACGCGCCGCCCGACGCGTAATCGCGCGGACCGACGGCATGTCCGGGGCCTCCAGCCCGCGACCAAGCGCGTAGGTCATGAGCTTTTCGGTGACGGTTGTCGCGAAATCATCCTGACGGCTCGCCAGAAGCTGCTGAAGACCCTTGAATCCGTCAATCTTGGTTCCGTCCGGCAAGGCGCCGGAGGTGTCGACGGGCGCGCCGCCGTCCTGTGTGCGCCAGGCTCCGATCGCGTCGAAATTCTCCAGCGCGAAGCCGAGAGGGTCCATTCGCGCATGGCACGCCGCGCATGTCGGATTCTTGCGGTGCTGTTCCAGGCGCGCGCGCACCGACAGGGACTTGCCCCCGGTGGTGGAGTCGGGCAGCGCCGGCACGTTGGGCGGAGGCGGCGGCGGCGGGGACCCGAACATGTTGTCCAGCAGCCATTTTCCCCGAATCACGGGCGAGGTGCGGTGGGCGTAGGAGCTGACGGTGAGGATGCTGCCCTGACCCAGCACCCCGCCGCGCGTGCCCTGCGGCAAGGCCACGCGACGGAAGCGGGCCCCGTAGATGTTCGGGATGCCATAGTGTTTAGCCAGCCGTTCGTTGAGGAAGGTGTAGTCGGCCGTGATCAGCTCGATGGCCTTGCGATCCTCGCGCAGTTGGCTTTCGACGAACAGACGTGTCTCCTGCGTGAATCCCTGGCGAAGATTGTCGTCGAACGCCGGAAATAATTCGGGGACCGGCGAGGCGCGATCCAGCGTGCGCTGCGTCAGCCATTGGCCGAAGAAATTGTCCGCAAAGGCCCGGGAGCGATCGTCCCGCAGCATGCGTCTGACCTGTCGTTCCAGGATCGCCGGGTCATGCAGCTTGCCTCGCTTGGCCAGACCCAGCAGTTCATCGTCGGGAATGCTGCTCCACAGGAAGAACGACAGGCGCGAGGCAAGCGCAACATCACCCAGGCGGTGCACGGCGCCGGGCCGGACGCCGACAGGCTCAGGCTCGAAACGGAAGAGGAATTCCGGATCGACAAGGATGTACTCGATCACACTGCCGATGCCGCTCCAGTAGTCACCCCCGCGGCGGCCTTTGGCGTACTGCGCCATGAGGGTCGTAACGTCTGCTTCGGTGGCGGGCCGCCGAAACGCGTGTCGGGCCAGGGTGCGGACGGTCTTCCTTGCGCAGGCGTCTTCGTTGCTCGGCCCGATGGCGCCGCACAGCTGAAGCTTCGAGACGCTGGACGGATTGAGAGCCGCCGCCTGGGATTCTGGGCGATCAGCACCGTCAGCAAGGGCGATGGAGACGCTGTGGATAGCGGCCTCGGGCTTCCACGAGGTAGAGGAGGTGTTCTGATCGATGGAAAAGCGGCGCCGCGAGTCAATGGTTTGGAGGGGCCCCTCGACTTCCCAGGGCCGGTCGATGAAGGACACGCCGATGGTGTGAGGGCCGCGCTTGACCGTCAGGCGCACCTCCAGGCCGTCATCCGCCTCCCGTTCGTACCGCTCCCACGCCGCGTCGCCATGAAGCTCGCCCGCATAGGTCAGCGGCGAGGCCCGTCCGGGCGCATCTCCACCGATCGTGAAGAGCTTGACCCGACCCTCGTCGAGGCGGACGTCGATCTGTTGGGGCTCGTCGAGGCCGCGAATGTATTCGTACAGCTGGCGCGCCAGCTTGATCTTGATCACGTACTGACCGTCGAATGGGAAGTCATGCTGTAAGGCGACGCCGCCCCGCGACCCGAACGGCAGATCCTCGCTCATCCGGGCGTCCTGGAACTTGAATTCCGGTACGGTGACGACTTCCAGCCCGACCTTACGTTCCTGGCCGAGGGCCATTCGAGCGACTGTCCGCGCGGCCGTGATGTAGCGATCGATCAGCGTTGGGGACACGGACAGGATGTCCGCCATATTGTCGAACCCGAGGTCGGAATCGTCCTGCGGCAACAAGGTCCGGCTGTCGATCTTCACGCCCAGCAGATCGCGCACCGCGTTGGCGTATTCTGCGCGATTGAGGCGATGCAGCGTCACGCGCCCTGGGTCGGGGTTGGCTGCCGCAGCCCGGTCTAGCCTATCGGTAAGCGCCGAGACTGTACCTAGGGCCGCGGCCCGGTCCGGACGCGGGACCCCGACGGGCGGCATGGCGCCCGTCCGCAGCTTGCGGACCACTTTTTCCCAAATGGCGGCGTTGCCGGCGACGTGGTCCGGGTCCAACGCCGAAAGCGACAGTCCCGCAGTGTGTAGGCGGTCGTTGTGGCACCGGGTGCAGTACTGGTCGATCAGGGCGTGGGTCGGCGCGAGTGCGGTGGGGGATTGCGAGAGGGACGCCGGAGAACCGGTCGCCAGGGCTGCGGCGGGGGAAGGCGGGCATGTCACGCCGGCGGCAAATATCCCGAGGCCAGCGATCACCGCAAGGCGTCTGCCGAATGCAGAGTTCATGGCCGGCCTCCCAATTCCGCCGTCCGCGCTTTTTTGTACAGTTGTTCACCGCGCTGATCGACAGACACAGCTTAGGGCGCCGGCGATGAAATTCAACGCACATGGGCAGTGGCGCTGGAATGTCGCACCATGTGAAGTTCGGGCGCCCCAAGGCTGTGGCAGCGCCCGTTGGCCGAGAGTTGCGGCTTGAACTGGTCTGAAGGCGGATGGGGGGCGTTGTCAGAAAGAGCGGAAAGCGGACGTTGGGAAGGTCGCAGATTTGGGAGAAAGGCGACGTTTGTTCCGTTCGGCCAGATCCCTGCCATCTGGGTCAAGCCCGCAGACGTTCACATAGCGAAGCGCTCAATTCCTCGCTGCGATCCCGGCTGCTAGACATGGGGCCCTATCAGCCGGGCCGCGAGCGGTCAGAGGGACAGATTTGATGGCTATCGGGTCGTTCTGGAAGCAGCCGGCCGCTGACGCCGCGGCGGCCCTCGGCTGCGGTCTGACGGGCCTGACCGCCGCCGAAGCCGCAGAGCGGCTTGCGAAATATGGCCGAAACGCCGACGCGCAGGCGCGGGAAGCCGGGATCATCGGCTCGGTTGGACGCCGACTGCTCGAACCCATGTGCCTGATCCTGATCGCCGCAGCTGTTGTGTCGGCGGCGACCGGCGACGTGCCGAGCGCCCTGATCATTCTGCTGATCCTCGGTGCTTCGGTGACCTTGGACACGGTCCAGGAAGGCGGAGCCAAGAGGGCCGCAGAGGCCTTACGCAAGTCGGTGGCGCTCAACGCAGAGGTCAAGCGAGACGGGGTGTTCGTGTCCGTCGACGCCGAAACCGTGGTCCCGGGAGACGTGTTCCGCATCACCGTTGGCGACATCATTCCCGCTGACGGCCTTGTGCTGGAGGCGAGTGCCTGCACCGTCAATGAGGCCGCTCTCACCGGCGAGCCCTATGGTGTGATCAAACGGCCCGGCTTGGTGCAGGCGGACACCGCTGCCGAGGCGAGCAACGCCCTCTTCCGCGGGGCCGTGGCCCAGACGGGCGAGGCCACGGCGATCGCGATTGGCACCGGCGCCAACACCCTCTTCGGCGAGGCGGCCAAGTCGCTCACCGCCGCCGCCGAAATCTCGCCGTTCCAGCGCGACCTGCGCCAGCTGGGGTTCCTGGTCGCCCGCGCGACTGCCGTCCTCGTGGTCGGCGTGCTGGCGGCCAACGTGGCATTCGGCCGGCCCTTGATCCAGTCGCTGATGTTCTCAGTGGCGCTGGCTGTGGGACTGACGCCTGAATTGTTGCCGATGATCACCACCGTCACCCTCTCGCGAGGGGCGGTGCGGATGTCGCGAAAGAAGGTGATCGTCAAACGGCTAGCGGCGATCCATGACCTGGGCGCAATGACGGTGCTTTGCACCGACAAGACCGGCACATTGACCTCGGCCGAGATCGAGCTCGCCGGATCGCTAGCGCTCGGCGGGAAGTCGGACGAGCGGCCCTCTCTGCTCGCCGCCATTTGCGCCACCCTCGGAGGGGACAAGGGATCGCTCGATGACGCCCTCGCCAAGGCCAAACCCGACGCGGCGAGGGGCTGGACTCGACGTGGACTGCTGCCGTTCGACTACCAACGGCGGATGGGCGCGGTGCTTGCCGATGGGCCGGAGGGACTGATGCTCATCGTCAAGGGGGCGCCAGAGGCGGTGTTAGCGGCTTGTGGGACAGCCGGCGGCGCACCTTTCGATGCGGCGGCGCGCAAGGCCGCCCTGACAAGAATTCAGGCCCTGAGCGCGCAGGGGTTGCGCGCCGTGGCCGTCGCGTCAAAGCCCTGGTCGGGCGAACCTCGCGACCCAACGGTGGAAGACGAGACCAGCCTCGCCTTCGAGGGCCTGTGTACATTCGCCGACCCGCCCAAGGCCAGCGCGCCGGCGGCAGTAGCGAGGCTAGCCGCCGCCGGCGTCCGGATGGTGATTCTCTCGGGCGACGACCCTCTGGTCGTGGGACGCTTGGCCGGGATCGTCGGTCTGCGGGTCCAGAAGGTGATTACCGGAACCGACCTGAACGCGCTTAGTGTCGACGCCCTTAGAGTGCAGGTCCGCGACACCGACGTGTTCGCCCGCCTGGCGCCCGACCAGAAGGTGCGGATTGTCCACGCCCTACGCGCGGCCGGTGAGGTCGTGGGGTTCATGGGCGACGGCGTCAATGATGCGCCGGGCATCAAGGCTGCAGACGTCGGCTTGTCGGTCGACGGCGCCACTGGCGTGGCGCGGGCGGCGGCGGACATGATCCTACTCGACTCCGATCTGGCCGTTGTGGCCGACGGGGTGGAGGAAGGTCGGCGAACCTTCGCCAACATTCTGAAGTATGTGCGCATGGGCGCCAGCTCCAACTTCGGCAACATGCTCTCGATGGCGGCGGCCTCGCTCTTCTTGCCCTTCCTGCCGATGCTGGCGACCCAGATCCTGCTCAACAATCTGCTCTACGACGTATCGGAGATCGGCATTCCGTTCGACAATGTCCGCTCCGCCGACATTGCGGGGCCGCAGCGCTGGCGTATGCGAGACATCGTCCGTTTCGCCGTGGTGATGGGGCCGTTGTCGTCGCTCTTCGACTTTGCCACCTTCGGCGCTCTATTCCTGTTGTTTCGTACGAGCCCTGAGGTGTTCCGCACCAGCTGGTTCGTGGAATCTATCGCGACCCAGACCCTGGTGGTGTTTCTGATCCGTACCCGCGGGCGGCCCTGGCGCGACATGCCTAACCGTGTGCTGACCACTTCGACCTTGGCCGCCCTGGCGCTCGCCCTGGCGATTCCATTCTCGCCTTTGGGCGTATGGTTCGGGTTCCAGCCGCCGCCAGCGCATGTGACTCTTGCTTTGGCGGGCATCGTGGCCGCCTACCTCACCTGCGCCGAGTTGTGCAAACCCCTGGCGATAAGCACCGCTAGTCAGGTCGCGCGGCCGAACAAGAAGATCGGCTAAGGGTGATTGCGGCTGTTGGAACTTTCCGTGGGCCATACGATTGTAACGACAGAGGTGCTGACCATGACCGCCACTAAAAAGCCCCACGACCAACCATCCGGCGTTACCGCTGTCAAAGGCGATGTAGTCATCTTGGGTCCTGACGGCGTGGATTTGTCGATGACCCCTGTCGCTGCTGAAATAACCGCTGGCAGGCTTGTTCGTGCAGCTCAGACTGCTGACGGCCAGACGCGCCAAAAGAACCGGTAGATCGCGCCCACTCAGGGTGCTCAGTGGCTCGATTCTCGCAGTTAACCTCTGGACGGAAAGCGGACGTTTAGCCGCGCAAGATCGGGAAGCGAAATGCGCGGCCGCCTGCGCAATCTGAACAGGCTGCGGCGCTCTGACCACCCCACCTCCAGAAGGTCCGGTCGGCGACGCTCCACCCGGCGTGCTAGGCTGCCGGTTCGATTCCTGGAACCCGCCCTTTTGTCCGACCTCCCCACCCCCCGCATCAGCGACCTGGCCCGGCCCTCGCCGCCGCCCGCCGACTTTCTCGACGGTCTGAATCCCGAGCAGCGCCGCGCGGTCGAGGCTACTGAGGGCCCCGTGCTGGTGCTGGCCGGGGCGGGTACGGGCAAGACGCGCGTCTTGACCACGCGGCTGGCGCATATCCTCGCCAGCGGGCGGGCGCGGCCGTGGGAGCTGCTGGTCGTCACCTTCACCAACAAGGCCGCGCGCGAGATGCGCGAGCGGATCACCCATCTGATCGGGCCCCAGGCCGAGGGCCTGCGCTGGCTGGGCACCTTTCACTCCGTCGCCGCCCAGATCCTTCGCCGCCACGCCGAGCTGGTGGGGTTGAAGTCGAGCTTCACCATCCTGGACAACGACGACCAGGAGCGACTGATCAAGCAGCTGCTCGAGGCCGAAGGGATCGACCAGAAGCGCTGGACGCCGCGCCATCTGGCCGGGCTGATCGACCAATGGAAGAACCGCGGCTGGACCCCCGACAAGCTGCCGCCGGCCGAGGGGGCGCACTTCGCCAACAACAAGGGCCAGACGCTCTACAGCATGTATCAAGATCGGCTGCGGGTGCTGAACGCCTGCGATTTCGGCGACCTGCTGCTGCACAATCTGACGATCTTCACCACCGCGCCGGACGTGCTGGCCGAGTTTCACGACCGCTTCCGCTACATTCTGGTGGACGAGTACCAAGACACCAATGTCGCCCAGTACTTGTGGCTGCGGCTGCTGGGCCAGAAGCGCCAGAACGTCTGCTGCGTGGGCGACGACGACCAGTCGATCTATGGCTGGCGCGGGGCGGAGGTGGACAACATCCTGCGGTTCGAGCGGGACTTTCCGGGCGCCGAGGTGATCCGCCTGGAGCGCAACTATCGCTCCACCGAGCACATCCTGGGCGCGGCCTCGGGCCTGATCGCGGCCAACAAGGGGCGGCTGGGCAAGACTCTGTGGACCGAGGCCAAGGGCGGCGAAAAGGTCCAGGTGCGCGGCGTATGGGACGGCGAGGCGGAAAGCCGTCTGGTGGCCGAGGACATCGAGCGGTGGAAGCGGTCGGGACGCAAATACCGTGAGGCGGCGATCCTGGTGCGGGCCTCGTTCCAGATGCGGGCGTTCGAAGAGCGCTTCGTGCTGCTGTCCATTCCCTATGTGGTGGTGGGCGGGCCGCGCTTTTTCGAGCGGGCAGAGATCAGGGACGCCCACGCTTATCTGCGGCTGATCCAATCGGAGGACGACGACCTGGCCTTTGAGCGTGTCGTCAACACGCCCAAGCGCGGCATCGGCGACACCACCGTGTCCAAGATCCTGCAGCTCGGCCGCATGAACGGCATATCCGCCAGCACAGCCTCGCGCGGCCTGGTCCACACCGACGAGCTGCCCGCGCGCACCCGCACGGCCCTGTCCAACTTCCTGCGCGACCTAGACCGCTGGCGCCAACTATCGGCGGTGACGCCTCACCCCGAGTTGCTGGAAACTGTGCTGGATGAAAGCGGCTACACCGACGCCCTGCGCGCCGACAAAAGCCCGACCAGCCAGACTCGCCTTGAGAACCTCAAGGAGCTGGTTCAGGCCATGGGGGCGTTCGACGAACTGGGCGCCTACCTTGAGCACGTCTCCCTGGTGATGGATCTGGATCGAGACGCGGGCGACGACGCGGTGCAGATCTTGACCCTCCACTCGGCCAAGGGGCTGGAGTTCCCTCTCGTGTTCCTGCCCGGCTGGGAAGAGGGCGTATTCCCCTCCCAACGCTCCATGGATGAGAAGGGCGACAAGGGCCTGGAGGAGGAGCGCCGCCTGGCCTACGTCGGCATCACCCGGGCCAAGGAAGAGGCGCGCCTGTCCTTTGTGGCCAATCGCCAAGTCTATGGCCGCTGGACCAGCCAACTGCCCAGCCGCTTTGTGGATGAACTACCCATCGATCATGTCCAGGCGGGCTCGGAGACCGGCTATTACGGCGGCGGTCCCGGCATGCAACAGACCGCCTCGCGCTGGGACGAGACGTCCAGCTTCGGCTCGGGCTATTCCTCGCCCGGCTGGCAGAGGGCGCAGAACCGCGCGGGCGCCCGCGGCGTCTCCGAACCTTCGCGCTACCGCGCCCAGGTGATCGAGGGCGAAGGCCGGCTGGTCGCGGTGTCCGAGCCGGCCACCAGCGCCTTTTCACGCGGCGAGCGGGTGTTCCACCAGAAGTTCGGCTACGGCCTGATTAAGGCCGTGGAAGGCAACAAGCTGACCGTAGCCTTCGACAAGGCGGGCGAGAAAAAGGTGATCGACAGCTTTGTCGAGAAGGCGTGATGAAGGTTGCTGACTCCAATATTTTTGTTTCCGGACCTGTAAGCTCTGCTAACCCACGGTCATGACCGACCAAGCGATTCAGATCATCGCCCGGGGGCCGCGCGCTGAAGTTGAAGCCGCCGCCCGAGCCGTTGACGCCGACACACTGCTGGAGAGCGTGACCTATTCGATCCTGGAGGAGGACGAGGCGCGCGATGTGTGGCGCATCGACGCCTTCCCGACCAGCGCGCCGGAAGCGGACGGGCTTGTCGCGACGCTGAAGGCTTTCGCGGGCCTGCAGGTCAAAAGCGAGCCCCTAGCCGACGCCGACTGGCTGGCCATGGCCCTGTCGGGTCTGCCGCCGGTGCGCGCCGGCCGCTTCTTTATCTACGGCGTGCATGATCGCGGCCGGGTCCCGCCCAACGCGGTCAATCTGCGGATCGAAGCGGGCGCGGCCTTCGGCACGGGGCACCACGGCACCACCGTGGGATGCCTGATGGCCTATGACCGCCTGCTCAAGGCCCGCCGCTTCGCCAAGGTGCTCGACGTGGGCGCGGGAACCGGGGTGCTGGCCATCGCCGCATCCCGCACAGGATCGCGCCGGGCGGTGGGCACAGATATCGACCCGGTGTCGGTGCGCATCTCGCGCGAGAACGCCCGGGTCAACGCCGTAGCCGCCCGCTTCGTGCATGCCTCAGGCCTGGGCCATCGGCTGGTGCGCGCGGACGCGCCCTATGACCTAGTGTTCGCCAACATCCTGGCCCGGCCCTTGGTGAGGCTGGCGCAGGACATCAAAGGCGCGCTTAAGCCCAGCGGCGTCGCCATCTTGTCGGGCCTGCTTCGCACCCAGGAACGCTATGTTCGCGCGGCCTATCTGTCGCGCGGCTATCGCCTGGCCTTCGCCCTGCGCCGCGACGCCTGGGCGACGCTGGTGTTGCGGCGACCGTAGATTTCCGCGATGAGCGGATGTTGTTTGGAGCCTGCCCATGCCCAGCCCCCTCGCCGGCCGTCGTGTCGCCGTCCTGATGGGCGGGATCTCGCCTGAGCGGGACGTCTCGCTGGTGTCGGGCGCCGCCTGCGCCGAAGCCCTAGAACGTCTAGGCGCCAAGGTCAGCCAGGTGGATGCCGGACGAGACATCGCCCAGGTCCTGACGGCGCTGAAGCCCGACGCGGCCTTCAACGCCCTGCACGGCGCCTGGGGCGAGGACGGCTGCGTCCAGGGGGTGCTGGAGACCCTGGACATCCCCTATACCCACTCCGATGTCCTGGCTTCGGCCCTGGCGATGGACAAGGTCAAGGCCAAGGCGGTGCTGGCCGCAGCGGGGGTCATCGTGCCCGGCGGAGGACTGTTCGACCGCCACGAGGCGGCAAACCGTCACGTCATGTCGCCGCCCTATGTGGTCAAGCCTAACGCCCAAGGCTCGTCGGTCGGGGTTTTTATTGTGTTGGACGGCGCCAATTCGCCGCCGCGCGAACTGGCCGCCGAGAGCTGGACCTTCGGCGAAGAAGTTCTGGTGGAACCCTATATTCCCGGCAAGGAACTGGCCGTCGCGGTGATGGGAAATCGGGCGCTGACCGTCACCGAAATCGTGCCGCGTACAGGCTTTTATGACTACGAGGCCAAGTATGGCGATGGGGGGTCATACCACGTCCTGCCAGCGGAAATTCCGGCGGGGGCCTTCGAGCGCGCCCTGCGTCAGGCCGAGTTGGCGCACGCTGCTCTTGGTTGCCAAGGTCTTACACGATCGGACTTTCGTTATGACGAATTTAACGACCTTTTGGTCCTGTTAGAGGTCAACACCCAGCCAGGCATGACGCCGACCTCGCTCGCCCCCGAGCAGGCGGCCCAGCAGGGCCTTTCGTTCGACGACCTGGTTCTGTGGATTTTGGAGGAGGCCTATGGCCGCGGTGATGCGAGGAGGAGCGGGCGTTCAGCCCAAGCCCCGGCCTAAGACCCAGGCCCCTCGCGTCAAGGCGCCCACTCGCGCGCCGCGTGCTCCCGCCTACCAACCCGCCAAGCTGCAAGCCGCCCGCCACGTCGGGCTTAATCCCCGCCTGGCCGTCGCCATAGCCGCCGGGGTGGTCGCCCTGGGCCTGGGCGTCGCCCTGTTCACCGGATCACGCACCCAGACCGTCAGCCATGTGGCCGGCATGGCGCTGGCTCGCCAATTCGCCCTGTTTGGATTCGAGACCAAGACTGTGCGCGTTCAGGGATCCGAGCCAGGGGCTGAGCGTGATATTCTGGACGCTGCGGCGCTTGAAAAGAACACGCCGATCCTCGGCGTCGATCTGGAAGCCCTGCGTCGCCGCATCGAGACCGTCGGCTGGGTCAAGCAGGCCAAGGTGATCCGGCTTTTGCCCGACACCCTGGTCATTTCGGTGGTCCCGCGCAACCTGCAAGCGGTCTGGCAATTCCAGGGCGTGGACCATGTGGTGGACGCGGAAGGCAGGATCGTGCCGGAGGCCGATCCCAGTCGCTACGCCGACCTGCCCTTGGTGGTGGGCGAGGGCGCGGGAGCGGCGGCGGGCGGCGTCTTGCCCTTGCTGCGCCAGCGGCCGCAATTGATGTCGCGGCTCGAAGCCCTGGTTCGGGTCGACGGCCGGCGCTGGGACCTGAGGCTGAAGGATGGCGGTATCATTCAGCTCCCGGCCGAGGGCGCGGATTCAGCTTTGATCCAACTCGATCAGCTCGAGCAAAAGGCGCGGGTGATCGAACTGGGCTTTGAACGGATCGACTTGCGCGATCCGGACTTGGTGGCCGTCAGGCCAAAGGGAACGACGACGGAGCAGGCGGGAGCGGTCCCCCCCCAGCCGTAGGCTGGAGGATCGCGCGGGGGCCCCCAGAATGGGGGCGTTGTTTGGGAGGCGGCTGAATGTCGCGGCTTGAAGACAGACGAGAAGCACGGGACGGGCTGAAGGCCCTGCATCCGCGCCAACAGGTAACGGCAGCGCTTGATCTAGGCGCATCCAAAGTCGCTTGTTTCATCATGAAGCCGGACGGCGTGCGCAAGGCTGACCGCACCCTGCAGCCGGCCGGCGTGGGCTATGTCCAGTCGCGAGGGGTGCGCGGCGGCGCCATCGTCAATACCGAAGAGGCGGTCGAAGCCATCGCCCAGGCGGTGGAGCGCGCCGAAACGGTCGCCGGGGTGCATGTTTCAGGCGTGACGGTCGCCACCTCGGGCGGCCAGCTGGCCAGCCGCCGGGTCAGCGCCCGGGTGTCCCTGGGCGCCCGCCAAATCAATGACACCGATTGCTCGCGCGCCATCGCCCTGGCCGTGGCCCAGGCCCGCGCACCCGGAAGGCGGGCGATTCACCTTCTGCCGATCGCCTGGTCGGTGGACGCCCAGAAAGCCATCCGCGATCCGCGCGGCATGTTTGGCCGCCAACTCGGGCTGGAGCTTCTGGTGGTCTCCATCAGCGAGGCTGCCTACCAGACCATCAGCTATTGCGTGGAGCGCGCGCACCTGAAGTTCGACGGCGTGGTCGCCGCCCCCTTCGCCTCGGCCCTCTCGGCCATTGAGGACGACGAGATGGACCTGGGCTGCATCTGCATCGACATGGGCGGCGGCTCGACCACCGTCTCGGTGTTCTCCAACGGCTCGCTCGTGCATGTGGACGCCCTGGCCGTAGGCGGTGCGCACGTGACCGCCGATATCGCCCGCGGCCTGTCGACCTCCATCTCCGGGGCCGAACGCATCAAGACCCTGCACGGCTCAGCCATCGCCTCGGCTAACGAGGACCGCGAGATGATCGAGGCCCCGCCGCGCGGCGACGATCC
Organism: Pseudomonadota bacterium; assembly: GCA_048498155.1. Lineage (GTDB taxonomy): Bacteria > Pseudomonadota > Alphaproteobacteria > Caulobacterales > Caulobacteraceae > BOG-938. Next base: position 26,506 of record JBEHYN010000007.1, read on the forward strand.
GGGCGCCGGTCCCGTTGTGGCGCCCCGCTCTCTACTGAAGGGCGTGATCGCCCCGCGCGTGGAAGAAACGCTGGAGCTTTTGCGCGAACGCCTGAAGGCCTCCGGCTGCCCGCTGGAGCCGGGCGCCGGCATCGTCCTGACCGGCGGCGCCAGCCAACTGGCCGGAGTACGCGAGACCTGCGTTCGGGTATTCGACCGTCCCGTGCGCTTGGGCCGCCCGCGCCGTGTGCCGCATCTCGCCGACGCCGCATCAGGCCCAGCCTTCTGCACGGCGGCCGGCGTCTTGCACCGCGCCGCCTTTGGCCCGCGCGAGGCCATCAGCAACGCCCGCATGGGTGGCTCAGCCCGCAAGCCCACGCCGATTTCGCCCAATGCCGGTCCGGTGGCGCGTGCGGCGGCGTGGCTGAGGGATAATTTGTAGGGGCGGCGAATTGTCCCGGCCCCTGACTGCTTATCCACAGCCAAACCCGTAGCGGGGCTGCAAATTTGTCCGTGAACGGTCTCCCCCAACGGGCGACTCACTTTATGGCCCTTAACGGTCGATTAAGGTTGGTGGCTTTTCATTAACCCTATCCGGCAAGAGGATGCCCGGCGGGCGGTCGCCGGGCAGCGTTCGAAGGAACGGGGTCCAATGGCTATTCATCTGTCTGCGCCACGCACAACCGAGCTGAAGCCTCGCATCGTCGTCTTCGGCGTCGGCGGCGCCGGGGGCAACGCCGTCAACAATATGATCGAGGCGGGGTTGGAGGGCGTGGAGTTCGTCGTCGCCAATACCGACGCCCAGCAGCTTCAGTTTTCCAAGACCAATCAGCGCATCCAGTTGGGCGCCACCACCACCCAGGGCCTGGGCGCGGGCGCTCACCCGGAGGTGGGCATGTCGGCCGCCGAGGAATCCACCCTTGAGATCGGCGAGCACCTGGACGGGGCGCATATGGTGTTCATCACCGCCGGCATGGGCGGGGGAACCGGCACCGGCGCGGCGCCAATCATCGCCAAGTGCGCGCGCGAGCGGGGCATTCTGACCGTGGGCGTGGTGACCAAGCCGTTCCAGTTCGAGGGCCGCCACCGTATGCGTCTGGCCGATGCTGGTATTTCCGAGCTGCAGCGCTACGTCGACACCCTGATTGTCATTCCCAATCAGAACCTGTTCCGTATCGCCAATGAGAAAACTACCTTCGCCGAGGCCTTCGGCATGGCCGATCAGGTGCTGCATTCCGGCGTGCGCTCGATCACCGATCTGATGGTGTTGCCCGGCCTGATCAATCTGGACTTCGCTGACGTCCGCACGGTGATGACCGAGATGGGCAAGGCCATGATGGGCACCGGCGAGGCCGTGGGCGAGGACCGCGCGCTGATGGCCGCTCAGAACGCCATCGCCAATCCCCTGCTGGACGAAGTGTCGCTCAAGGGCGCCAAGGCCGTGCTGGTCAATGTCACCGGCGGTCTGGACATGACCCTGCTGGAAGTGGACGAGGCGGCCAACGCCATCTCGGCCGAGGTCGATCCTGACGCCAACATCATCTTCGGCGCCGCGTTCGATCCCGCCTTGGACGGCAAGATCCGTGTATCGGTGGTGGCCACCGGCATGGACGGCTCCGCCATCCAGGCTATCGAGCCTAAGCCGGTCCGTGTTGCAGCCCCGGCCCCGGCGCCGCGCCGCCTGGACGAGACCCTGGCCCAGCGCACCGCCGCCGCTAGCGAAGCTGCGCACCCCCACGCCGAAACCTTCGCCCTCGAACCCCTGGCCGAGCCCATTCGCGCTGCGGCCCACGCCGCCAGCCCCGAATGGAGCCTGGAGCCTTCGCCGCTGCAGACGCCCCGTCCGGCCGTCGACGCGCAGCCTGAACGGTTCGAGTCCTTTGAACCCGAGCTATATTTCGATGAGCCCCCCGTGAGGGCGTCGGTGGAGGACGAAGTTCGTCGCGAGCCGGCCATTGCGGCCCCCCGCGGCTATCAGGCTACAGTCCCAGCCGAAGAGCCGTTGTTCCCCGAAATCGCCCCCAGCGAGGAACGTCGTCCCCGCAGCGGCCTGATGAGCCTGTTCGGCGGCCGGCGACGGCACGAGGAATCCTATCCGGAGACCCGCGAACATCGCGCGAGCGCGCCTGTTCCCCAAGCTCGCTCAACCGCATCGGCCCTATTGGCCGACGAGGAAAAGATCGACGAGGGGGAAGATTTGGAAATTCCGTCTTTCCTGCGTCGCCTGGCAAACTGATCAGGCGAATTTTTCCCTTGGGAATTGATCCGTATTTCCCAGGACTTAATCGCGAAACATTCCGAAACAGGAAGTGTTTTGCTGCACCGCAACCGCTCGCCTAGAAAAATATCGGGCGTCACCGTCAGCAGGATTCAGGCTGGCGGGTTTGCGGAAAGAACCAACGGTCTTGTCAGAGTTCCACCAGCACACCTTGGCGAGCTCGGCGATCTGCGCCGGGGTGGGACTTCATTCCGGACAGCATGTCCGCCTCTGCATTCGACCGGCCCATGCCGGATCGGGCATCGTGTTCGTGCGCACGGACGTGGAAGGCGACAACCGCGTCAAGGTGGCCGCCGAAGCGGTTGTGCAGGCGCGTCTATGCACCGTCATCGCCAATCGCGCCGGCGTCACCGTGGCCACCATTGAGCATCTGATGGCGGCGCTCGCGGCGCTGAACATCGACAACGCAGTGATCGAACTGGACGGGCCAGAGCTGCCGATCATGGACGGCTCGGCCCTGCCCTTCGTGCAGCTGCTCGACCGCGCGGGCCGCCGTCAACAGGACGCCGAGCGCAGCTATATCGAGGTATTGGATGCGATTGAGGTCGTCGACGGCGACAAGTTCGCCCGCCTGTCACCCGCGGACCGCTTCGAAGTGGCGTTCGAGATCGAATTCCCCACTGCCTTGATCGGCCGTCAGCGGGTTGATCTGGCCGTAGACGAGGACAGCTTTCGCGCCGAGCTGGCCGACTGCCGCACCTTCGGCTTTGCCGCCGAGGTGGAAGCCTTGCGCGCGGCGGGCCTGGCGCGCGGCGGGTCACTGGAAAACGCAGTGGTGATCGACGGCGAGCGCCTGCTCAATCCAGAGGGTCTGCGTCGACCTGACGAATTCGTGCGCCACAAGGCGCTGGACGCGGTGGGCGACCTTTACACCCTTGGCGCGCCGCTGATCGGCCGCTTTGAAGGCGTCAAGGCCGGTCATGCCTTGAACAATCTGGTGGCGCGCGCGCTGCTAGAGCAGCCGCAAGCATGGCGTTTGCGACCCTTCTCCGAAGACCTCGCTCGCGCTGCGGTCTGAATTTCGCCCCAGAACTTCACTATCCATCGCGTTTGCTCCGGCGGCCGGCTGGTGTAGAACCCATGGACAACGACCGCCCCGACAAGCCTGCCTTGGGGGGCGCACCCCTATCCTTTGACGCGAGGCGCCGTGCTCAGCCGTTATCGTAATCCGACCCTGATCAGCATGGCCGCCTTGGCCTGCGCCCTCACCTTGTCCGGGTGTGGCAAGAAAAAGCCGGAACTGACCATCGACGAACGCCCGGTGGAACTGATTTACAACACCGGAGCCGAACGGCTGGACAGTCGCCACTGGAGCGACGCGGTGGATTATTTCCACGAGGTCGAGCGCAACTATCCCTATTCGGAATGGGCCCGTCGGGCGGTGCTGATGACCGCCTTCGCCCACTATGAAGCCAATGGCTACGAAGAGGCTGTTGGCGACGCAGACCGGTTCATCTCGCTGTATCCCGGAAACGCCTCGGCGCCGTACGCCTATTATCTGAAGGCGATCTGCTACTTCGAACAGATTACAGACGTGGGCCGGGACCAGGCCACGACCGAACAAGCCCTGGCCAATCTGCGCGAAGTGGTCCGCCGCTTTCCCACCAGCCCCTACGCAGCCGACGCCCGCCTGAAGATCGACATGGTCAATGACCAGCTCGCCGGTAAGGAAATGACCATCGGCCGCTGGTATCTGCGCCAGGATCAGCCCCTGGCGGCCATCGGTCGGTTCAAGTCGGTGATCGACCGCTACCAAACCACCTCCCACGCCCCAGAAGCGCTGTTCCGTATGGTGGAGGCCGACCTGACCATCGGCCTGTTCGACGACGCCAAGCGCAATGCGGCGGTGCTCGGCTTCAACTATCCCGGCGATCCCTGGTACTCGGACGCCTATGACCTGATGAACGGCAAGGGCCTACGCCCGCAGGTGATCCCTACCGCGCGCAAGCACGGGGTGGTCATCCCCGCCATCCACTTCCCCAAGGTCCCGAACCTGCTGAAGGTCCCCAAGCTTTAGCAGTGGCCACGCGCCATTGAGCCCGGCCAGATTCGCGCCCATCTTAGGTCCATGCTTATTGGCCTCGGCATTCGCGACGTCGTTCTGATCGAAGCCCTCGACCTGTCCATCGGGCCGGGCCTCACAGCGCTGACCGGAGAAACTGGGGCGGGGAAATCGATCATCCTGGACGCCCTGGGCCTCGCCACCGGTGCGCGGGCCGATGCGGGTCTCGTGCGCCATGGCCGCAGCCAGGCCAGCGCATCCGCTATCTTCGCGCCCCAGGCGGATCATGCCGTCTGGACCTTGCTCGACGAAAAGGGCGTGGCGTTTGAACGCGACGAGGACCTAGTGCTGCGCCGTCAGTTGGGCGCGGACGGACGCTCGCGGGCTTTCGTCAACGATCAGGCGGTAGGCATTGGCGTGCTGCGTGAGATCGGCGAGGCGCTGCTGGAAGTGCACGGCCAGCACGAGACCGTAGGCCTGTTGGACGCGCGCAATCACCGCCCCCTGCTGGACGCCTACGCCGGCTGCGGCGCCTTGGCTGAGGCGACGGCCGGAGCCTGGAGCGACTGGCGCAAAGCCATCCAGGCCGCCGAAGCCCTGCGGATGGAGGCGGCCCGATCCATGGCCGAGCGCGAGGAATTGGCTCTGCGCCTGGCGGAGCTGGACCAACTGGACCCCAAGCCCGGCGAGGAAGAAGCCCTGGCCGGTGAGCGAGCCCTGCTGGGCGCCGCGGAAAAAGCCCTGGCAGACATCACCACCGCGCGCGACGCCCTGGGCGGCGAAGCGCTGTCCGGCAAGTTAGCCCAGGCCTTCCGCGCGCTGGAGCGGGCGCGCGAGCGGGCCATTCAGGCCGGGGCGAGCGAACAGAGCGCGCCGGTGCAGAAGATCATCGCCGCCGCCGCCGCCGTGGACCGGGCGCTGACCGAGGCGCAAGAGGCGGTGGCCGCCGTGGATATCGCCGCCGAGGCCTTGGCGTTCGAACCGGACGGGCTTGAGAAAGCCGAGGAGCGCCTGTTCGCCTTGCGGGCCCTGGCCCGCAAGCTTGGCGTGGCCGTGGAATTACTGCCCGACGAGCGCCGTCGCATCGCCCAGGCCCTGCACGGCATAGAAGACGCCGAGGCCGCCCAGGCCCAGGCCGACAAGGCGGTGCACGCTGCTCGGTCAGTCTATCTGCAGGAGGCCGCCGCCCTCAGCCGCGCGCGCGTGGCGGCGGGCGAGGACCTTGCCCAGGCGGTCAATGACGAGCTGCCGCCGCTCAAGCTGGACAAGGCCAAGTTCCGCGTGGCGATCGAACTTCTGCCGGAAGACCGCGCCGGGCCTTCGGGTATGGACCGGGCTGAGTTCCAGATCTCGACCAACAGCGGAGCGCCGTTCGGGCCGCTGGGCGCCATCGCCTCGGGCGGAGAATTGGCGCGCTTCGCCTTGGCGCTGAAGGCGGCCCTGGCCACGCGCGGCGATCAGGCTCAGCCCCTGATGATCTTCGACGAAGTGGACCAGGGCGTAGGCGGCGCCGTAGCCGACGCGGTGGGCCTGCGGCTCAAGCGCCTGGCGCGCAACGCCCAGGTGTTGGTGGTCACGCACAGCCCCCAGGTGGCGGCGCGTGCGGAGGCGCACTGGCGGGTGTCCAAATCAGGGGGCGATCCGGTGCGCACCGCGGTGGACGTGCTGGACCCCAAGGCCCGCGAGGAAGAACTGGCGCGCATGCTCGCCGGGGCAGAAGTAACCGAAGCGGCGCGGGCCGCGGCGCGGGCGCTGATGGATGCGTGAAATATCAAGATGAAAGCGCCGGCCGACCTCACGGAATCCGAAGCCGCCGAGGAACTCGCGCGTCTCGCCGACGAACTGGCGGGCCATGACCTACGCTATTACCAGGACGATGCGCCGGCCATTTCGGACGCCGACTACGATGCCCTGAAGCGGCGCAACGCCGGCATCGAGGCCCGCTTTCCGCATCTGGTGCGCGAGAACTCCCCCAGCCTGCGCATCGGCGCGGCCCGCGCCGCCGCCTTCTCGCCGGTGGAGCATGGCGTGCCCATGCTGTCGCTGGACAATGCCTTCAGCGACGAGGAGGTGCTGGAATTCGAGGCGCGGGTGCGGCGGTTCCTGCGCCTGTCCGAAGACCCGGTCGCCTTTACCGCCGAGCCCAAAATCGACGGCCTGTCGGCCTCTCTGCGCTATGAGAAGGGCGTCCTGGTGCAGGGCGCCACGCGCGGCGACGGAAAGGTGGGCGAGGATGTCACCGCCAATCTGCGCACCATCGCGACCATTCCCCACCGCCTGAAGGGCTCAGGCTTTCCGGATGTCATCGAGATCAGGGGCGAAGTCTATCTGGGCCATGCCGAGTTCGAGGCCCTCAATGAGGCGGCTGCGGCGGCAGGGGACCGCACCTACGCCAATCCGCGCAACGCCGCCGCCGGGTCCCTGCGCCAGATCGACCCCGCGATCACCGCGACCCGGCCGCTGAAGTTCTTCGCCTATGCCTGGGGCCTGACCAGCGCCCCCTTTGCCGAAACCCAGTGGGAGGCCCTGGGCAAGCTCAAGGCCTGGGGTTTCGCTGTCACGCCCGAAGCCAGCCAGGTCCACGGCGCCCAGGGGCTGCTGAAGGCCTACCGCGCTTTCGAGGCCCGCCGCCCGGCCATGGGCTATGACATCGACGGGGTGGTGTACAAGATCGATCGGCTGGACTGGCAGGGGCGCCTGGGCTTTGTCTCGCGCTCGCCGCGCTGGGCCATAGCCCACAAGTTTCCCGCCCAGCAGGCGCGCACGCTACTCGAAGGCATCGACCTGCAGGTCGGCCGCACCGGGGCTATCACGCCGGTGGCCCGGCTTCAGCCCGTCACTGTGGGCGGGGTGGTGGTGCGTAACGCCACCTTGCACAACGCAGACGAAATCGCCCGCAAAGACATCCGCGTCGGCGACACGGTGATCGTTCAGCGCGCGGGGGATGTGATCCCCCAGGTCATCGGCCCGGCCCCAGGGGCCGAGCGCGGCCCTGAGCCCTACGCATTTCCTACGCACTGCCCCTGCCCCCTGCAAACGCCCCTGGCGCGCGAGACCACTGCGGGGGGCGCCGAGACGGTGGTGCGCCGCTGCACCGGCGAGCTGGCCTGCCCGTTCCAGCGCATTGAGCACCTGAAGCATTTCGTCTCGCGCCGGGCCTTCGACATCGAGGGCCTGGGCGAAAAGCAACTGCAGGCCTTCTTCGACGAGGGGCTGATCAAGGCCCCGGCCGACATTTTCAAACTGGCCCGCAATGAGGCCGCCCTCGCCGCCTTGCGCGAACGCGAAGGCTATGGCGAGACGTCAGTGCGCAACCTCATCGCCGGGATCGAAGCCCGCCGCTCAATCTCGCTCGATCGCTTCATCTACGGCCTGGGCGTGCGCCACATCGGCGAGACCACGGCGATCACCCTGGCGCGCGGCTATGGCTCACTGGCCGCCTTCCTGGCCGCCATGGACCAAGTCGCCGCCCGCGACGAATCCGCCATCGCCGAGCTGGACGCTTTGGACCAGGTCGGCGAAGCCGTGATCGAGGCCGCCGCCGCCTTCTTCGCCGAGGACCACAACCGGCGCATGGTGCAGGACCTGGCCGAGCAACTTGACGTGCAGGACGCCGCCCAGCCCCGAGCCGACACAGCCGTGGCCGGCAAGACCGTGGTGTTCACCGGCGCCCTTGAACGCCTAACCCGCGACGAAGCCAAGGCCCAGGCCGAAGCGCTAGGGGCCAAGGTGGCGTCATCGGTATCGAAGAAGACGGATCTGGTGGTGGCGGGACCGGGGGCGGGCTCGAAGCTGAAACAGGCGGGGGAGTTGGGGATACAGGTGCTGAGCGAGGAGGAATGGCTGGAGTTGGTGGGCAGCTAGGCAGGCGCCATCAGCGGCAGAAACGGTCTCCCTATTTCACCCCAAACGCGTAAACCTTCCCCTCGTGGGTCTCTAAAAACACCTTCCCCAATGCCACCACCGGCTCGCTGAAGTGGGTCCAGCCGGCGATCAGCTTGCCGCTGTTGTAGAGGGGCTTGCCGGTTTGCGCGTCCAGCGCCCATAGCACCATGGGGCCGACCGGCGTGGCGCGGAACAGGTCTGCTTCCGGACCCTTGGTGGCGAACTTGACCCCATCCTTGGCCGGGCGTTGCAGCAGGGCCTGATCGCCGGTTTGCACGGCATAGACCACGCCATTGGCGATCACCGGCGGGTCGGGCACGATCATGTCGGGGGAGGACCACTGGGCGGCCAGGGCCACGGCGCCGTTCGCATCGGTCACCTCATAGGCCATGATCGAGCCATTGGGGATCGGGCCGTTGTTAGACTTGAACTCGGGCGCTTCCTTTGAGGGCGGGCCGCGCATGGGGATATAGACGAAGCGGCGTCCCTCGGGGGTCAGGTAGGTGGAGGTGGCGCCCCACACCCCCTGGCCCGGCTCGGTGCCCGAAGCGGCGTCATTGCCAAGCAGGGGCGAGCGGTAGAGCGGCGTAGCGTGGTCCGCGCCGCCGAGATTGGCGACGTCCAGCACATAGAGCGCCCCCTCCTTGCCTGCCCCGGCGACCACCGTGCGCTTACCCAGGGGGAAGACCGTGGAGCTGCCCGAACCCAGGTCCAGGTCATAGGTGTTCAGGTGCTTGAAGTTGGCCGGGGTGTAGCTGTCCAGCAGGCGGGTGACGCGCGGCGCCAGCTTGATGAAGCTGAGGCCATACAGGCCCGCGGCCGGATCGATCGGGCCGTCGGCCGTCTGGGCTATGATCCCCCTGTCGGCCTTGACCACGCCGCCGCGCCCCCAGGCGCCGTTGGGCCGCCCGCCGCTGGTGTAGAAGCGGGTGAGCACCGGGTGGGCCAGGTCGTGCACGTCCATGGCGTTGATGGAGGAGGGCTCCAACAGCACGGCGGCGCCGCCGGGCTTGAACGGCTCGGACACCGCCGCTTTGGCCATGGATGAGTTGGGATCCAGATTGCCGCAGCCCCGGCCGCTGGGGGTGTAGATCACGTCATCGATCAGATTGAGGCTCCATGCCCGGGCGAAAGCCGCCAGCATGGGGGTGGGCCGCATGGCTTCGGAGCCATCAGACAGATTCGCGGCGCGCAGCTTGCCGTCCGAGGCGATGAAGAAGATCAGGCCCTTGGCCTTGTCGATCACCGGGGTGTCCTGCGCGGTGTTGGCGCAGGAGGTGTCGGCCGGGTGCTGGGCCTTGGCGGGGTTGGGAAAGGTCTTTTGCCAGACCGGTTTGCCGCTTTCGGCGTCCAGGGCGAACAGGCTGTCGTCGGCGCTGAGTAGGAACACCAAGTCCTTTTTTGCGCCGCCCACGTCGACGCCTTCGACCACGAGAGGCGCGGTGAGGGAAGACAAAGCCTCGTTGTTGGGCGTGATGGCCAGTTGGCTGGTCCACAGCAGCTTCAGCTTGGAGACATTGGCCTTGCTCAGAGTCGTCTCGCCCTGGTTCCAGCCTGTGCGCTGCTGGTCATACCCCCAGGTGGTCCAGTCGCGCGCAGGGGCTTGGGCGTGGGCCGCAGAGGCCAGCAGGACCAAGGCGAGGGGAAGACCAAGAAGGCCGGATTTTGACATGCGCCACCCTATGAACATTAGCGCGGGTTTTGCCCCGTCGCCGATTGAGACGGGAGCTTAGCCTGAGGACGGCGTCGTCGTCCAAGATTTGAACCACAAAGGACACCAAGAACACCAAGATATTCGTCATCCTCGGAAAGCGCAGAGCGCTTGTCCGAGGACCCAGCAGCTCCAGGCGTTCCGCTTGCTGGCTCCCCGGGCTCGACCTTCGGTCGCCCCGAGGATGACATTCCCTCTTGGTGAGCTTGGTGTCCTTGGTGGTTCAATAAATCACGCTCCGCGCATGGGCGGATGGGCGTTAGATCGCCGCGCAGGCCTGTTCCAGCCACGCCCGCACATCGGCGCCCACCAGCGGTCCCACCGTAGCCAGCACCCGCGCGTGGTAGGCGTTGAGCTGGTCGCGCTCTTCATCGGTCAGAAGCTCGCGGGCGATGGCGTGGCGGTCGATGGGAGCCAGGGTCAGGGTCTCGAAACCCAACATATCACGCTCGCCGCCGTCGATCTGGGCGGCAGCCATCGTGACCTGCAGGTTCTCGATGCGGATGCCATAGGCGCCGGTCTTGTAGTAGCCGGGCTCGTTGGACACGATCATGCCTGCCTGCAACGGCGCTCCGCCAGTGCGCTTGGAAATGCCGTGCGGCCCCTCGTGCACGCCGAGATACGAGCCGACCCCGTGCCCGGTGCCGTGGTCGAAGTCTAGCCCCGCCGACCATAGGGGGCCGCGCGCCAGGGCGTCCAATTGGGAGCCGGGGGTGCCCGCCGGAAAGCGGGCCCGGGCCAGGGCGAGGTTGCCCTTGAGCACCAGGGTGAAGCGCTCCCTCATCTCCTGGGTCGGCGTTCCGATGGCGATGGTGCGGGTCACGTCAGTAGTGCCGTCCAGATATTGCGCCCCAGAATCCACGAGCAGAAACATGCCCGTCTCCAGCCGGCGGTTCAGGCGGGTGACCGGGCGATAGTGGACGATGGCGCCGTTTGGCCCCGCCCCGGCGATGGTATCGAATGACAGGTCCTTGAGCGCCCCTGTAGCTTCGCGAAAACCCTCCAGGGCCGTAACCACTGCGATCTCATCGGGCAGGTTGTCGGGCTCTTGCGTCGCCAACCAATGCAGGAAGTTCGCAAGGGCCGCCCCATCGCGGATATGGGCCTGACGCGCGCCCTCCACTTCCGTCGGGTTCTTACAAGCGCGCGGCAGGGCGGTGGGATCGGGAGCGCGCACGATAGCAGCGCCCGCCGCGTCCAGCGTCTCGAAATACCAGGCCGACGAGACGGCGGGGTCGATCAGCACCGCTTGGCCCGACAGCTCGGCCAGGGCGCCCGGCAAGGCGTCCGGCGACTCCAGCGACACCTCGCCGCCCAGCCAGTCGGCCAGGCCGTGGGTGAGCTTGGCCGGATCGAGGAACAACCGCGCGGTCCCGTCGGCACGCGTGATCGCTTGGCCCAGCGGCAGGGGTGAGCGGATCACGTCGCCGCCTCGGATATTGAACAGCCAGGCGATGGAGGCCGGGGCGGTGATGACGGCGGCCTGCGCCCCGACCTTGGCGATGACCTCGCCAATCCGCGCGCGTTTGGCCGAGGACGCCTCGCCCGCATAGGTCAGCGGATGAGGAACCACCGGCGCCCGGGGTTGGTCCGGCCGCTGGCTGCCCCACGCCTGATCCAGCGGATTAGACTCGGTCGGACGAAGTTCAGCGCCCGCCTTGGCGGCGGCGATGCGCAGGCGTTCCAAAGCGTCGGGGCTGTGCAGGCGGGGGTCATAACCCAGCACCTGGCCGGCCCCGACCGTTTCTTCCAGATAGGCGCTGACCCCGCCGTCGACCAGATCGCGCACCTCGAACAGGCCTAGGTCCACCTGATCGCGCACCTGCAGGCTGTAGCGACCGTCCACAAAGATCGCCGCCCGGTCCGCCAGGATCACCGCCGCCCCGGCCGAGCCGGTAAAGCCGGTGGCCCAGGCCAACCGATCATTGGCCGGCGGCAGGTACTCGTTCTGATGCTCGTCCTCATGCGGGGCGATAAACCCGTCCAAACCCTGCGCCACCATGGCCTCGCGGATCAGGGGCAGGTGCTGGGACCCAAAGGACGGGTCCGCGTGATCCTCGAACGTCTGGCGCATAAGGAGGATGTAAGCTCGCGGAGCGGTTTGCGCAAAGGCTTGGCGCTAGGGCTTCATCCGAAAATTCGCATCCGTATCCGCCGCCGCGTAGATCGCTGCGGTCCAGGCGGCGACGGCTTGGTCCAGGGCCTTAGCATCGACCTTGTCCAGGGTGTCGTTCATGGAGTGATGGATATCGAAATAGTGGGTCGTGTCCTGGCGCAGGGAAATCACCGGCACGCCCGCCTGATACAGTGGTGCGATGTCGTCGCCGCCGAAGTCAGCGGGCTTAGGATCAAAGCTCGCGCCCAGCGGCGCCAAGGCCGCAATGGCGGCCTTGATCGGCAATAGGTCGGCCGCACCCTTGGGCGCCTGGAAGGCGATCACCTTGTCGGCGCCGGAATCGCTCTCCCCCGCCAGGACGATATCAGCCAGATCGCCCGCGTGGGCCTTCAGATACTCGGGCCCGGCCTGGTTGGTCTCTTCCGCGCCCCACAGCACCACGCGAATGGTGCGCGCTGGCTTCCGGGTCCCCGCGAGCTGAGCGGCGGTCATGACGATGGCCACACCGGCGCCGTCGTCCACCGCCCCGGTTCCCAGGCCCCAGCTGTCCAGGTGGGCCGAGACCAGCACCACCTGCGACGGCAGGGAGGTTCCGGGCAGTTCGCCCACCACGTTCCAGCTCTTGGCGTCGGGCAGATAGGTCGGGATCAGGGTGAACTTCACTCGAACAGGTACATTGCGCTTGGCCATGCGCTCAAGCTGATCGGCGTCCGGCCCGCTGAGCGCAGCGGCGGGAATCTTGCGCCCGTTATCGTCGTAGTTCAGGGCGCCGGTATGCGGATCGCGCACGTCATTGGTGGCCAGAGAGCGCAGCATGAAGCCCACCGCTCCGCGTTTGGCCGCTTCGGACGCCCCCTTGCGCCGCCAGTGGTTAGCCACGTCATAGCCGGTGGGCGAACCCAGCGGACCCATGTGTTCGGTGAGCACGGCGATCTTGCCCTCAAGCGTTCCAGGCTTGGCGGCCAGCAGGGCCTTCCAGGTGGAAAACACCGTGATCTCGCCCTCCACGCCTGGCGGCGGGGTAGCGATGGAGCCGCCCAGGCCTGTAATGATCAGGGGCTGTGGAAAGGGGCCGGTCACCTCGGCGGTCTCGGTTCCCTTCAGCCAGGCCCACACGCCGAAGGGCTCGGCGTGGACATTCTCGAAGCCCATGGCGTTGAGCTTGGCGATCGCCCAGTCCTTGGCCCGCGCCATGGCCGGCGAGCCCGCCGGCCGCGGGCCGATCTCGGTGGTGAGAGATTCCAGCACGTCGTAGGCGACCGACCCGCGCAGGGCCCGCGCGCTCAGACCTGCGGAGCCGGCCACCACTTCATCGGGCGGCAGTCCCGCCTTGGACAAAGCATTCAGCGTCGCGCCGCTCTGGTTGCCCCGATGGCTGGAAAGCACGTCCTGAGCATGGGCGGGTTGGGCCAGAGCGAGGATGGTCAACAAGAGAGCGCTAAATCGCTTCATGGACTTGCTCGCCCTACCCGCTTGATCTCCCACTCCAGCTCCGCGCCGAATTTGGCTTTTACGTCCGCGCGCACCGCCTCTCCCAGGCCCTCCAGGTCGGCGGCGGAAGCTTCGCCGGTATTGATCAGGAAGTTGGCGTGCTTGTCAGAGAACATGGCCCCGCCATGAAGCTTGCCGCGCCAACCGGCCGCGTCGACCAGCCGCCAGGAACTGTCGCCGGGCGGATTCTTGAAGGTGGAGCCGCCGGTCTTTTCGCGGATCGGCTGGGAGGCCTCGCGCCGGGCGGTGATCTCGTCCATGCGGGCGGCGATGACGGCCGGATCGTCTGGCGTTCCGGCGAACAGCGCGCCGGTAAAGATCAGGTCTCCCCGCGCGGCGGCCGACCGGCGATAGGTGAAGCCCATCTCGGCGTTTCTCAAGGTCACACGTTCGCCCGCCCGGTTGACCGCGTAGGCCTCGACCAGCACGTCCTTCGTCTCGGCGCCATAGCAACCGGCGTTCATCACGCAGGCGCCGCCCACCGACCCGGGCACGCCGCGATAAAATTCCAGCCCCGCGATGCCAGCCTTGCCCGCCTCGCGCGCCAGCACGGCGTCTGGAACCCCTGCACCGGCGAAAATGCTATGATCGCCTCGCGCCTCAACCGTAGAGAATCCCCGACCCAGCCGGATGACGACGCCATCGACCCCGCCATCCCGCACTAGGGTATTGGAGCCGACGCCGAGCGCCATGACTGGAACAGCCGGATCCAGGCCCTTGAGAAAGTCAGCGAGATCGTCCTCATCCTCAGGAATGAACAGCACATCCGCCGGCCCGCCCACCCTGAGCCAGGTGTAGGGCGCGAGCGGCGCGTTCCGTTCGATGCGGCCCCGGACGGATGGGAGATGGTCTCGCCAATCTGTCATCTAAACCGTCACCCCAGGCCTTGTGCCTAGGGTCCAGGGCTCAGCGTTGATGACGGTGTACATCCTGAAAGCCCACGGTGGCGGACCCTTGGATCCTCGGGACAAGCCCGAGGATGACGGAAAAAATACGTCAGTCATTCTTGCCCAGCGCTTCCAGTTGCCCTGGCAAAGCATAGGCCCACGCGGTGATGTCGCCGGCGCCGAGGCACACAACCAGGTCGCCGCTCTTGGCTTCCTTGGCGATCACGGCCGGCAGGGACAACGGGGCGTCCAGAGCCATGGCGTGGCGGTGACCGAAGCGGGTCAGGCCTTCAACCAGGGCGTCACGGTTCACGCCGTCGATCGGCGCCTCGCCGGCGGTGTAGACATCGGCCACGATCACGGTGTCGGCGTCGTTGAAGCAGGCGCAGAACTCGGAGAATAGGTCGCGCAAGCGCGTATAGCGATGCGGCTGGACCACGGCGATCACCTTGCCGGCGCCGGAGACCGCGCGGGCGGCCTTGAGCACCGAGGCGATCTCCACCGGATGGTGGCCGTAATCGTCGATCACCCGAACGCCGTTCGCGACGCCGGTGGTGGTGAAGCGTCGCCGCACCCCGCCGAACCCGGTCAGGCCCTTGCGGATCGCTTCGTCATTCACCCCCAACTCGCGCGCCACGGCGATGGCGGCCAGGGAATTGAGCACATTGTGCAGGCCCGGCATGGGCAGGTGCAGATCAACCAGGGTCACGCTTTGGCCCTCGCGCGGTGCGATCACCGCGTCGAACCGCGCGCCGTCCGGACCCATGATGATGTTCTCGGCCCTGATCTCGGCCTGGGGATTGGTCCCGTAGGTCACAAGTCGGCGGTTCTCCACCGTAGCGGCCAGGGCCTGCACCTCCGGATGGTCCAGGCAGACAGCGGCGAAGCCGTAGAAGGGGATGTTCTCCACAAAGTCGCGAAAGGCCTTCTTAACCGCCTCAAAGTCCCCGTAGTGGTCCAGATGCTCCGGATCGATGTTGGTCACCACCGCCACGGTGGATTTCAGGCGCAGGAAGGTGCCGTCGCTCTCGTCGGCCTCCACCACGATCCAGTCGCCCTCGCCCACCTTGGCGTTGGTGCCGTAGGCGTTGATGATCCCGCCATTGACCACCGTCGGGTCCAGTCCCCCCGCGTCCAACAGGCAGGCGATCATCGATGTGGTCGTGGTCTTGCCATGCGTGCCGCCCACGGCCACCGAAGACTGCAGCCGCATCAATTCGGCGAGCATTTCAGCCCGGCGCACGCGCGGGATGCGCGCCTGGCGGGCGGCAACCATCTCGGGGTTGTCTGGCTTGACAGCCGTGGAGAACACCACCGCCGAGGCTCCCTGCACGTGAGCGCCGTCGTGGCCGATGAATATGCGCGCACCGAGCTTTTCCAGGCGTTCGGTATTGGCCGAGGCCTTGGCGTCGGAACCCTGCACCAAATAGCCGGTGCGAAGCATGATCTCAGCTATGCCGCTCATGCCGATGCCGCCGATGCCCACAAAATGGATCGCGCCGATGTCGAAGGGGACGGGTCTAGTTTTCATGCCCCACGCCTAGCCGATTTGCCCGACGGGGGCAAAAGGGGTCGACGTTAACGCTAGCAGGGCTTGGCGTCCGGCGGCAGCAGGTCCTTCTGGGTGGCGTGCAACTGTTGGTCGAAAGCCACCAACTCATAGGAGGTGGCGGCGTACATGCCCATCAGCTCTTCCAGGTCCACCGTGTCGCGCGGGCCGAATAGCTTGAGCACCTTGGCGAAGGTTTCCGGCGACACCTTGCGGCGGCCAAACAGTTCGCGGCCGAAGGTGATGATCGCCTGCTCCTTTTCGCCGAGCCCCGTGACCGGCCCGCAGAACTTGATGGCGTCAACAATCTCCGGCGCCACGAAGCGCGGGTCGCCCGGGGTGCGTACGTGCTCCTCGAATTGGGTCCATTCATACCGATTGGTCATTTCTCGCGCGGTGGTCATCTCCGCGATGATGGTCAGCCGATTGCCCAGGGCTGTGTCATATTTCAGATAGTGGTGCGTCGCTTCCAGGCCCCTGGACACGCCGGGGCTGTGCATGCGCACCGAAGGCCGCTCCTTTTCCCGTGCGGACAGCCCGCCCCGCTGACGGGCCATGATTTCGTCGAAGGTCTTGCGGTCGGCCTCGTTCAGGCCGTCGTGGGTCGGCAGGGGCAGCCGGTTGCCGGACTCCGGATAGATGTCCTTGGGCCAGGCCGCCCGGTCCGCCGCGCTCTGGGCGCCGGCCTGACCCAGGCCGAATACGACGCTCATGGCGCCCACGATCAATATGGCCTTCAGACCCTTGGAAGCGTTCACGCTTGTCTCCCGGTTTGTTTCATCCCTGCCGACGCGGCTTATGGGCCGGACCATACGTCGGCGCGGCGCCGACGCAAACTGGTGCTACCGCGCGGTCTTTTCCACTAGGTCAGCCAGGCGTTCAGCGGCGTCTGGCGCGGCGACCGAGCGCGCGCCTTGGGCCATGCGGGCCAGGCGCGCGGGGTCGTTCAGCAGCTTGGTCAGGGCGGCCGAGAGCACCTCCACCGTCAGCACCGTTTCCGGCGCCGCTTCAGCGCCGCCCGCCTCGGTTAGCAGCTTGGCGTTGAACCGTTGGTGGTCGTCCATGGCGATGGCCAGGGGCACAAGGATGGACGGCCGTCCGGCCACGGCCAGCTCGCAACAGGTGGACGCGCCGGCGCGGCCGATCACCAAATGGGCCGCGCCCAATCGTCCAGCCATGTCGCGAAAGAAAGGCGTGATCTCGGCATCCACTAGGGCGTCCTTATAGACCTGGCGGGCGCCTTCTAGGGACTCGCGGCGAGTCTGCTGCTGAATCTTCAACCGGAATCGAAGATCGTCCGGCAGCTTGGAAATGGCCTGCGGCACGAGTTCCGACAACAGCCTCGCCCCCTGGCTGCCGCCGGTGATGAGGATGCGGATCTCCGCGCCCGCCTCGGGCGGTTCGTACGGTTGATCGTAGAGCGCGCGAATTTCCGGCCTGATCGGATTGCCCACCACCACGGCCCCGGCCTTCACCTTGGGCGTCGCCTTTTCCAAGGTCGGGAAGGCGCAGGCCACTTGATCCACCAGCGGCGCCAGCAGGCGGTTGACCCGACCCAGCACAGCGTTTTGCTCATGGATCAGGGTTGGGCGCTTGGTCGTAAGCGCCGCGATCAATGCCGGCAAGCTGGGATAGCCGCCAAAGCCGACGACGATGGCCGGCTCAAGCTGCTTGAAGGCATTTGAAGCCTGACCGACTCCCTTGGCGATCGTCAGGCCCGCGCCGATCATGCCCGCCATATCGCCGCGCTTGAAGGTGGCCGCATCCAGGGCCAGGCGTTGCTCGGCCGGGAACTTGTCGGCGTAAAGCGCGCCGCGCTCATCGGTGGCCAGAACAATGCGCCAGCCGCGCGCGCGCAGGACCTCAGCTAGGGCCTGGGCGGGAAACAGGTGTCCACCGGTGCCGCCGGCCGCCAGGACCGCGAGCTTGCCGGACTTGAGAGGCTGTCTCACGCGTAAGCGCCGGCCTTGGCGAGCTCTTCATTGCCCGAATATGCGCCGGGCCGCCGGCGCGTGAGAGCCAGGGCCATTCCCAGCGTCAGTCCCATGGCCAGCATGGAAGACCCTCCGTATGAGATGAACGGCAAGGTCATGCCCTTGGTCGGGATGAGATTCAAGTTCACTGCGACATTGATGAAGGCTTGCTGGCCGACCAGCACGAACAGACCGGCCGCGGCAATCTGCTCAAATGGGTCGGACAGCTTCATCGCCTTGTACAGCCCCCGGGTCACCAGCACCGCGAACAAGGCGATCAGCACCAGGCTGAAGAACAGGCCATATTCCTCGGCCGCCACCGAATAGATGAAGTCGGTATGCAGATCCGGCACGTGGCGCTTCATCACCCCTTCGCCCGGGCCGCGGCCAAACAAGCCGCCGGCGGCAATGGCCTCCTGAGCGCTGTCGATCTGCCGGGTATCGGCCTTCTCGGGCGTGAGGAACTTGTGAACCCGGCTGGCCACATGGCCGAAGGTAAAATAGACGGCGACCAAGCCGGTGGCTGCGGCGGCGAGCAAGCCGGCGATCCAGCGCATCGGCACCCCCGCCACGAAGAAGGCCGCGCCGAAAGCGATGGTGATGAGGATGGTCTGGCCCACGTCCGGCTGGATCAGCAGCAGGGCCACGGCGATCCCATAAAGCACGAAGGCGATGGACACCCCCGGCACGCCCTCGCCCTTCTGGCCCTCGGCGAACATCCAGCCGACCAAAACGATCAAGGCCGGTTTCATGAACTCGGACGGCTGGAGCGAAAAGCCGCCAAATTCCAACCAGCGCGTAGCGCCCTTGGCGTTGTGTCCCAGGAGCGGCAGGATCGCCATGATGACAATCGCGCCTGCGTAGATGAAGAACGACGCCCGCTTGACGCCGCGCGGCGAAAGCATCGACACGCTGATCAGGATGGCCGCGCCGCACGCGGAGAAGACGCACTGGCGCACGGCGAAATGGAACGGATCGCCCAGGTTCATGCGCGCCGCCGCCGCTGGACTGGAGGCGAATGACAGCAACACGCCAAGCAGCATCAGCACCGTAACCACACCCAACAGAATATGGTCAGTGGTCCACCACCACACCCCTAGGCGCGACTGATCGGTTCGGGCGAAGGCGTGTGGTTGGCGGCTCATAAGCGCCCCCTCTCAACTCCTCGAGAGGGAACGACACTCAATCTGAACAGCATTGCGCCGAAAGAAACCCTCGCCCCGCTCTTTGCGGGGAGAGGGTAGGGTGAGGGGCGTGTCCATCGGCGATCGTCCAGCAAGCGGAAACGCCCCCTCACCCTACCCTCTCCCCCAACAAAGTCGGGGGAGAGAGTTTCGCGGCAATGAGGGCGAAGGACGTTCGATTCAAACACCGTCACGCCAGGGCCTCGCGTTTGGAAGGATTGCTCAAGCCTTGGACGATGGCCCGGAACGCATCGCCGCGCGCCTCAAAGTCGGCGAACTGGTCGAAGGAGGCGCAGGCGGGCGACAGCAAGACCACCGCCTCTTCGCCTGTGGATACGGCGAGGGCGCGGGCGTCGGCGAAGGCCTGGGCCGTGGCCCCGGCCAGATCGCCGCACATCTCGGTCGCCGCATGGCCTTCGAGTGTGGCGGCGAAGGACGGCGCCGCCTCGCCGACGAGGTAAGCCTTGTGGACCCGGGCAAACAGATCCGCGAGGGTTTCGACGCCGCCGGCCTTGGCCACCCCGCCGGCGATCCAGAAGAAATCCGGATAGGCGCTCATGGCGGCGCGCGCAGCGTCGGCGTTGGTGGCCTTGGAGTCATTGACGAAGCGCACCCCGTCGATCAAGCCGACGGTTTCCATGCGGTGGGCCAGCCCCGGGAAGGTCATCAGGCCCTCAGCCGCGTCCGCCAGGGTCACGCCCAGGGCGCGCACCGCAGCATAGGCCGCCGCCGCGTTCTGCCAGTTGTGGCGACCAGGCAGGGACTTCGCGCGCAGCAGGTCGCACACTTCACTGACCCGCTCGCCCGAGCCGTCGTAGAGCACCCCTTGCAAGGCGTAGACGCCGCGCCCAATCGCCCGGCCGGCGGAAATGGGGCAGATGGTGCGCCGGTTGGCGGCGGTGATCTCGGTGCAGATCCTCTGGCACCAGGGATCGTCCACCCCAATTACCGCAGTGTCGCCCTTGCCCTGGTTCAGCAGCACCCGGCGCTTGGCCGCCACATAGCCGTCCATGTCGCCGTGTCGGTCCAGATGGTCTGGCGAGACGTTGAGCAGGATCGCCACATCGGGCTTCAGGCTGGAGGTCAGATCCAACTGATAGGAGGATATTTCCAGCACGTAGATCGCACCCCCGTGCATGTCCTCCAGGCCCAGCACGCCCAGGCCGATATTGCCGCCGATGCGCGCGTCCTTGCCGGCGGCGTTGCAGATATGGCCGATCAGGGCGGTGGTGGTGGACTTACCGTTGGTGCCTGTGATCGCAACGACCTTGGGCCTTTTGTGTTCAGGAGCGGCGTTGACCGTGCGCGCGAACAGCTCGATGTCGCCGACGATTTCCACCCCCGCCTCGCGGGCCTTGAGCACCGTCCAGTGGGGCGCGGGATGGGTGAGGGGCACGCCGGGCGACAGCAGAAGCGCGGCGAATTTCGACCAGTCCGCAGTCTTAAGATCGACCAGGGACAGACCCTCGGCCACGGCGGCCTCGCGCGCCGGCGCCTTTTCATCCCACAGAGCCACCTGGGCGCCTCCCGCGATCAAGGCGCGCGCAGCCGTCAGCCCGGTGCGGCCCAGACCGAACACCGCAACTCGCTTGCCTTCAAAACCGCGTACGGGGATCACGTGCCGGCGCCCTCCCCTATCTCAGTTTCAAGGTCGCCAGGCCCGCCAGGGCCAGGACGAAGGAGACGATCCAGAAACGGATCACGATGGTGGATTCTTTCCACCCGAGCTTTTCGAAGTGGTGGTGGATGGGCGCCATCAGGAACACCCGCTTCTTGGTCACCTTGAAATAGCCGACCTGGATCATCACCGAGAGCGCCTCGATCACGAACAGGCCGCCGATGATGCCCAGCACGATCTCATGCTTGGCCGCGACCGCCATGACGCCGAGCGCGCCGCCCAGGGATAGCGAACCGGTGTCGCCCATGAAGATCCTGGCGGGCGGGGCGTTGTACCAGAGGAAGCCCAGGCCCGAGCCGATCATGGCCCCGCAAAAGGGCGCAATCTCGCCCACGCCCGGCACGAAATGAAGCTGCAGATAGCCGGCGAACATATGGTTGCCGACCAGATAGGCGATCAAGCCGAAGGCCGCCGCGCAGATCATCACCGGTACGATGGCCAAGCCGTCCAGACCATCGGTCAGGTTCACGGCATTGGAAAAGCCGGTGATCGTGATTGCGCCGAATACAATGTAGAAATATCCCAGATTCCACAGCAGGTTCTTGAACAGCGGGAAGGCGACGGAGCTAAATAGGGCCGGCGGCTCGCCCGTCGGATGCTCCCCGTAGCGCATGAGCACGAAGGTGGCCGAGCCGGCGACGATGAACTGGATGACGAGCTTCACCTCGCTCGAGACCCCCGCCGTGGTCTGCTTGGTGACCTTTGCGTAGTCGTCGGTGAAGCCCAGCAGGCCGTAGGCGGCGGTGACCAGCAACACGACCCAGACATAGATGTTCCGCAGATCCGCCCACAATAGGGTGCCGATAGCCAGGGCTGCCAGGATCATGAAGCCGCCCATGGTGGGCGTGCCGGCTTTCTCGATAATGTGACGCTCGATGCCTTCCTTGCGGATCGGCTGACCGCGACCTTGCTTGGTGCGCATCCAGTCGATGAAGCGCGTGCCCATCAGACCGACCACGATCTGAGCCGTAACCAGGGCCATGCCCGTGCGGAAGGTCAGATATCTCAGGAGGTTGAGGAACGGCACGTAGTGCATGCCGTGCTGCCCGCCGTCGGAGAAGTGCGTGTAGAGCAGATAGAACATCAGCCGCCCGTTTCCATCTGTGACTCATGACACACGCCGAGCGCCGCGAGAGCCTGAGCTACCGTCGACGCCTTCGATCCATTGGAGCCTTTAACCATCACCAGATCGCCGGGCTCTACGGCCCGGACAACCTGCGGCGCTAGCTCCGCCGCGTTCTCGGCATAGCCGCCCCGGCGAGTCGCGGGGAGGGCCTCCCACAAAAATTTCATCAGAGGGCCCGCGCAAAAAACCAGATCCACCTGTGCGCTATCCAGCCCTTGAGCGATTTCAAAGTGATACCGCGGCGCCTCGGGACCCAACTCGAGCATGTCGGTCAATACCGCGATGCGGCGGCCCTTGGCGGCGCGCGAGCCCAGGGTCGACAGGGCGGCCTGCATGGAGATTGGATTGGCGTTGTAGCTTTCGTCGATCAAAACGAAGGGCCCCGCCGCCGCCACGACCGTGCGTTCGCTGCCGCGGCCCTCCAGGGGCTCGAAGGCCCCGAGCGCGTCCAGGGAATCGCGAAGGCTGACGTCGAGCGCCTCCAGCATCAGCAGCACCGCCAGGCTGTTCAGCCCCCAATGGGCGCCCTTCTGGCGGATGGCGAAGTCCAACGGTTCGCCGCGCCAACCGGCGCGGACCGTGGCGCCCGTATCTTGCGCCTTGATGCCGAGCAGGCGCGCGTCGCAGTCGGCCGATGAGCCGAAGCTGCGCACGACCGCCCCGGCCTTGAGCGCCTCGCCCTTCAAGAAATCAAACCAGGCGTTGTCGGCGTTGAGCACCGCCACGCCCCCCGCCTGCAGCCCGGCGAAGATTTCCGCCTTAGCCCGCGCTACGCCGACCTCACCCTCATCGAAGTTCTCGGTGTGCACCGGCCCAACCGTGGTGATGCACGCCACATGGGGCGCGACCATCTTCGCCAAGGGTTCGATTTCTCCGGCATGGTTCATGCCGATCTCGAACACAGCCCGCTCGGTGGCTTTGGGCATGCGGGCCAGGGTCAGCGGAACGCCGATCTGATTGTTGTAGGACTTGACGGACGAATGGCCGCGTCCGGCCCTGAGCAAGCCCGCGCGAACCGCCTGGGTTACGCTGGTTTTGCCGACCGAACCGGTCACCGCCCCTCGGCGAGCGGACGAACGGTCCCGCGCCGCACGGCCGAGCGCCTCCAGTGCGCTTTGCGTATCGCGCACAAGCACGCGCGCGCCGGAACCCGGGCGCGTGGCCAGAGCGCCGGCTGCGCCTTGGGTCAGAGCGCCGTCGATGAAATCATGGCCGTCGCGCGCTCCGGCCAGGGCCACGAACAGATCGCCAGGCTCCACGCTGCGGCTGTCGATGGCCACCCCCGTGACAGCGAAGGCCTCTCCCTGAAGCCGCCCGCGCACGGCATGCACGATCTCGGCGCTGGTCCACAGGGGCGCGCTCATGCGGCGGCTTCCAGCGCGGCGACGGTTTCAGCGGCGTCGTCGAAGGGCAGGACCTGCGAGCCGACAATCTGGCCCTGTTCGTGCCCCTTGCCGGCCACGACCAGAACGTCGCCGTCGCGCAACTGCGCCACGGCGGCGGCGATGGCTTGGCGGCGGTCGCCGACCTCACGAGCGCCCGGAGCCGCCGCGAGGATCGCGGCGCGGATGGCGGCGGGGTCTTCACCGCGAGGGTTGTCGTCGGTAACGAACACCAAGTCGGCGCCCTGAATCGCTGCGGCGCCCATCAGCGGGCGCTTCGCGCGGTCGCGGTCGCCGCCCGCCCCGAACACCACGATCAACCGCCCGCGCACGTGCGGACGCAGGGCTTGCAGCACGGTCTTCAGGCCGTCCGGGGTGTGGGCGTAGTCGATATAGGCTTCGCCGCCCTTGGGACCGACGCCGATGCGTTGCAACCGGCCTGGGGCGCCTTGAACATGCTCCAGCGCCGCAAGCACCTCGCCCGGCGCCTCACCCGCAGCGATGCAAAGGCCTGCAGCGACCAAGGCGTTGCTCGCCTGAAACGCCCCGGCCAGAGGCAGCAGGGTGGTGAAGCTGTGACCGCTCGCCAGAATGGTCAGGCGCTGGCCGTCCGGCCCCGCCTGCCGCTGCGTCAGACGCAGCGCCTGGCCCTGCTCACCTACTGAAAGAATCGTATGGCCCGCGCTCACGGCGGCGGCGGCGAAGGTGGAAAAGGCCTCGCTGTCGGCGTTGAGCACGGCGGCGCGGCCGCGCGGCAAGAGGCTATCGAACAGACGCAGCTTGGCCGCTTGGTAGGCCTCCATAGTTCCGTGATAGTCCAAATGATCCTGCGTCAGGTTGAGGAAACCCGCCGCCGCCAGAGGCACGCCGTCCAGCCGACGTTGGTCGATTCCGTGCGAGGAGGCTTCCATCGCCAGATGGGTCACGCCCCGCCCGGCGAGGTCCGCCAGGCGTTCGGCCACATCGGCTGCGTCCGGCGTGGTCAAGCCCGGCGGGGTAAGTTGATCTCCCCCCGCGCGGAGTCCCAGCGTCACGCCCAAGGTGCCCATGCTAGCGGCCTTGCGGCCGAGCCGGTCGAAGATCTGTCGGCAGAAGGCGGCGACCGAAGTCTTGCCGTTGGTGCCAGTTACGGCGACGCATACGGCCGGCTGGGCGCCGTAGAAGGCCCGGGCAGCCAGGGCGTAGGCCCGGCGCACATCCAGGGCACGCACAACCGGAGCGGCGATGTCCAAGGCGTGCTCGCCGGTGAGGACCGCCGCCGCGCCGGCTTGGATGGCGCCGGAAATGAAGGCGCAGCCATCGGCCTGGGCCCCCGGCAGGGCAGCGAACAGATAGCCCGGCTTGACCTTGCGGCTGTCGGCGGTGACGCCCTCGATCACCGGATCGATATCCAGCTCTCGTTGCACCAGATCGGACAGCCGCGCGCTCACTGGGCCAGGTCTCCTGCGGTAGTCTCGTCGTCTGCGGGCTTGACGTCGGCAGCAGGCTTGGCCGCGTCCGATAGGGTCGGCGGCAGGCGCTTGACCCCCAGGAACGGCGCGATGCGATCAATCACTTTTGCGGCCGCCGGAGCGGCGTTCCAGCCTGCGGTGGCGAAGCCGTAGGTCTCAGGCAGGCGCTTGGGATCATCCAGCATGATCAGGACCAGATAGCGGTCCGCGGTGATAGGACCGTCGGTTGGGAACACCGCGGCGAAGGATGCGATCACCTTATCCTTGGAGTAGCGGCCGCCGATCACTTTCTGGGCCGTGCCTGTCTTACCGCCAACGCTGAGCCCCGGCACGTCAGCCTTGCCGCCCGAGCCTTCCTTGGCGGTCACGTTCAAGCGCATCAAGTCCAGCATGTCGCGAGAGGTCGCCTCCGAGATCACCCGCGCCCCGGCCGGCTTTTGGCCGGGATTAAGTTTGCGGATGGTCAGGGGCACCATCTGGCCGCCGTTCATAATGGCGCCGATGCCGATCGCCAGGTTCAGCGGGCTGACCGAGATGGACTGCCCGAAGGATGTCGAGGCAACCGTGCCGTCCGCCCATGTCTTTGGCACTATGGGGTGGGCGGACTCGGCCAGTTCGATTTTGGCCGGGGCGAACAGGCCGAAAGACTGGAAATACTTGGTCAGGCGCGGCGCGCCCGCATGTAGCGCCAGCTTGGCCGTTCCGATGTTGGAGGAATGGACGAACACTTCCGGCAAGGTCAGGGCGCCGTGCACCACATGGAAGTCGTGGATCGTACGGTTGCCTAACTGGAGGCTGTCGACATTGAAGGTCGAGTGCAAGGTCGCCACGCCCGAATCCAGTCCCATGGCCATGGTGAAAATCTTGAACACCGAGCCCGGCTCATAAAGCGAAGCGGCGGCGCGATTGACTAGGTTGTAGTTGGAGGCCTGGCCCGGATTATTGGGATCGAAGCCCGGCCAGCTCGAAAGCGCCAATACCTCGCCGGTGTGGACATTGGTCACGATGCCCACGGCGTCCGGCACGCCGAACTTGATCGCCGCCTTCTCCAGTTCGTCGTCCAGCGCCGCCTGGACCCGCAGGTCCATGGACAGGGCCAAGGGCGTGGGCTTGCCCGCTTGGCTGCGAATGTCATCGTCCAGGGCGTGCTCGGCGCCCGACAGACCCGTACCGCCCTTGTCAGCGAAGCCGATCAGGTGCGCGGCGGTGGGTCCGAGAGGGTAGACCCGGCGCTCCTCCTCCTCGAAGCTCACGCCCGGCAGGCCCAGGTCCTGTAGCCGGGCCTTTTCCTCCGGCGTCAATCCGCCGACGAGATATTCGCGCTTGCCCGCATTCAGCGCGTGCTCCAGCCGCCCGGCCGCCAAGGCGGGCAGGGCTGAGCCCAGCACGCGGCGGGTCTCGGTCGTGTCCCAGATTTCCCGGGGGTCGAGGTACAGGCCATAGTGGGTCAGATCCACCGCCAACAGATTGCCCTGGCGATCCACCAGATCGGCCCGCGAGCCGCTGGGCGGCGCGGCGGCGATCTGGGAGCGATCCGCATCCGAGAAGATCGCGCACTTGGTTGCGCCTAGGGCCAGGGTGAAGAAGCCGGCGGCGAACAAGGCCAAGACGAAGAAGATGCGGATGCGCGTGTCGTCTTCAGCCTTGCCGTCGGCCTTGGCCCGTTCGAAGGCGTGCTCCAGCTTCCAGACCGACTCCACCAGCCAGCGCCAGCCGATGGGCAAACGATAGAACACCAGCTCGCTCGGCCTCATCGCAAGGCTCCCGGCTGAGGCTGAATCGGCGCGGATGGCGCGGCAGCGGGTTTGGCCGCCTCTGGCGGGGCCAAGGCGGACTGGCGGGCGATGTCCGGCAAGCGGTCCAAGGAGGTTTCGCGTTTGTCCGACGTCGGACCCACGCCAACGGTCTCGGCCAACTTCTCCAGCCGCGCCGGTTGCTCCAGATGGGCCACCTCTGCCTGCAGGAGCCGCACCCGCCGCTGTTCATCGCTAATCTGGTTTTCCACGCTGACGATGTCGCCCGTCTCGCGGCCCGCTCGCGCCTTGACCATGTAAACCGCCAGGGCGAGACCCAACACGACGGTGAGGGCGCCGAGCTCCACCAGCCGCGCGCCGCGCAGGGTGCGCCGAAGGAACCGCCCGGCGCTCATGCCGCCGCCTTCCAAGGCTGAGCGTCGGTGCGCTCGGCGGCCCGCAGCTTGGCTGATCGCGCCCGAGGGTTGGCCGAAACCTCCGCCTCGCCGGGCGGACGGGCGCCGTTGAATAATAGGACAAATGTAGGCTGAGGCCCCTTGGGCGCCACGGGCAGATGGCGAGATCCCGACGGCGTGCGCCCGGCGCGCTGAGTGAAAAACGCCTTCACGATCCGGTCTTCCAGCGAATGAAATGTGACCACCGCGAGGCGTCCGCCGGATACCAGCGTGCGCTCGGCCGCTTCGAGCGCCTCTTCCAATTCACCCAGTTCGTCATTGACCGCGATACGCAAGGCTTGGAACACCCGCGTGGCCGGATGGGTCGGGGCGCCGCGCCGACCGCCCAGGGCCCGCTCCACGGTGTCGGCCAGGTCGGCGGTGCGCGTAAAGGGCTGCTCGGCGCGGCGGCGGACGAGCACATTGGCAATGTGGCGCGAGGCGCGCTCCTCGCCGTAGAGCCAAAAGATGCGCGCCAGCTCCGCCGGCTCGGCGGAGTTGACCAGGTCGGCGGCCGTTTCGCCCTCATCGCTCATCCGCATGTCGAGCGGCCCGTCGCGCATGAAGGAAAAGCCGCGTTCGGCCTCGTCCAGTTGCATCGACGACACACCAAGATCCAGGGCGATGCCATCGCAGTCCTGCCAGCCGCAGGTCTGCAAGTGGCTTTCGATATCGGAGAAGCGGCCTTCGACCAGGCGAAATCTGTCGCCGTAGGTCGCAGCCAGCGGAGCGGCGAAGCGGGCGGCGGAAGGGTCTCGGTCGATGGCCAGCACATTGGCGCCGGCCTCGAGAAAGGCGCGGCTGTAGCCGCCCGCGCCGAAAGTCGCGTCTACGATCCGTATTCCGGAACGCAGGTTCAAACATTGGGCCACCTCGTCCAGCAACACTGAGCGGTGAGCGGGTGGCGCGGCTGTCATCCGGCCCCTCCCAGGCGCTGGGCCCGCTGCTGGAGGCGCAGGGCGGACAGGCCCTCGCGGGCCAACTGGCGTTGCTCGGAGCGATGGGCGCGGAAGGCCTCTCGCTCCCAGATTTGGAATCGGTCGCCGAGCCCGACCAGGGCCACCCAATCGGTCAGGCCGAAGGCGTCGCACAAAGCTTCAGGCAAGGTGATACGGCCGGCCGTGTCGAATGCCAGCTCATGCATGCCGCCATAGACCACCGTCTCAAGCGGCAAGCGCAATGGATCGCCCAAGGGCAGGTCATCGATCAGGGACTGATATTGCTCGAACAGGGCCTTGCCCCCGCCTTCGATGCAGTCCGCCTCGATGGAGGGAAAGCAGAACACCCCGCCGAACGGGCCGGCGGCCAGGGTGCGGAATCCCTGCGGCACCACGATGCGCCGTTTGCCGTCCAGTTGTTTCTCGAAGGTCGAGAGAAACACCCCGTCGCGCCCCCTACCGGACCGACTCCGCCCCATGCGTTCGGTCCTTCGCGCGCACCACCGACCATCAAATCCGGACGGAAGCGACGCGATCTGTTTGGGTTAACATGGGATGAATTGGGAGACAATGACACCAAAGCCCATTTTCTGCGGTTTCAAAGTCGTAGTGGCAACCGGTCGCACGCGATTGTTAACAATTCACAGAACATACACAGAACATGTTCAGTATTGCGGATAGGTCACGGGTGTCCGTCACATTAGCGAGCTGGGGCAAAATGGATCAGACGGCCTATAAGCCGGGTTCTGTGCCGCCCGGACTCGCATCCGGACGCGACGATCATTCCTCTGGACCGCGCATTGCTGCGCGGTTCTCGCGACCTACCCGGACGGCTCAGGCCGGCGACGGCCCTACCTTGGCGCAAACCGAGGCGCGCCGTCCCTATTTGGTCTTGCTCCAAGCGGGGCTTGCCATGCCGTCCCCGTTGCCGGGTCCGCGGTGCGCTCTTACCGCACCCTTTCACCCTTACCCGCCTTCGCCCCGAGGGGCTTTGGCGGGCGGTTTACTTTCTGTGGCGCTATCCCTGGGCTCACGCCCGGCGGGCGTTACCCGCCGCCTTGTCGCCGTGGAGCCCGGACTTTCCTCGACCCTCCGTCGCCGAAGCTTCGGAAGACCGCGACCGCCCGGCCGTCTGATCCGCGCGGAAAGTGGGCTTTTGTCGAGGAAGGGTCAAGCTTCGGCCGCCGCCCGAAGCAGATGCACCAGGCGCGCCCGGGTCTCGCCGTCGGCCACGCCATCCACGCGGTCGGAGCGCCAATGCCGCTGGAAGGCGGTGATGATGGTCTGGGTGTGGGCGTCGAATTGGCCCGAAGGCGCGCTGTCGAAGCCCAGCCGGGTCAGGCCGGCCTGCAGGGCGAACACGCCTGTTCCGTCATCGCCCAGCGAAAGGGCCGGGCCGGGCGCTGCTGGCGGCTCCAGCCATAGACCATGGCCCGCCTGGGCCAACCGCTTCCAGGGGAACAGTTCGCCCGGATCGGTCTTGCGCTCGGGCGCCACGTCGGAGTGGCCCAGGATGCGCCCGTCAGGGATTTCCCAGCGTCCGCGGATCTCGTCCAGCAGTTCGATCAAGGCCTCGATCTGGGCGTCCGGATAGGCGCGATAGCCCCACTCATGTCCCGGATTGACCAATTCGACGCCTACGGACACGGCGTTGATGTCGCGCTCGCCCTTCCAGAAGGACAAGCCCGCGTGCCAGGCGCGGCGCTCCTCGGCCACCAGGGAGAACACCTTGCCATCTTCCTCGATCAGGTAATGCGCCGAGACCTTGGCCTCAGGATCGCGCAGGCGCGCCAGCGCCTCGGCGCCCGTGGGCATGCCGGTATAGTGCAGCAGCACCATGTCGGGCGGGGCGCGCCGGGCGTCGAAATTGGGCGAGGAGGCGGGAATAATGTCCATCCGCCGTTTGTTAGGCCAGTCACACACCGTGGAGCAAGCCGCGCGGCCTCGCCCTAGTGGACCTGGTAGTTTTTACTGAAGCCGTTGCGGGCGTTGGTGACCGTGACCGCCCCGCCGCGCGTCACGTCCAGCCGGATGCTGTAGCCATGGCTCGGCAGGGGCCCCAGATTGGCCAGATAGTTGGGATCGCCGTCTTGCTCTGGCGGATAGACCGTCGTGGCGTGAACGCGCCAGAAGCCTTGGAGGCCCGGACTGCTGTTGACCGCCTTGACCACCTCAGGCCAATCACCCTTTTTCGATCCGTTGCCCATGATCGCGATGTCGGGCCGCAAGGTGTGGACAAACCCCGGATGGTTGCTCACGCCCATGCCGTGGTTGTCCAGGATCATGATGTTGACGTGGCCGACCTTGTCGAGCGGGCAGACCAGATCGTGCTCCCGGTCCCAGGTCAGGTCGCCGAAGGCTGCGATCTTGACCTTGCCGAAGCTGAACAGCGAGGCGATCGACATCTGGTTTTCCAGGCCCTTGTCCTCAGCCATGGACGGCAGGCCGCACTCCACGCCAGGCTCGCCAGCGCCTAGAAGCGGACGGGCGATGGGCTTGCCATCAGCGGCGACCACCGTGTCGGTCAGTGAGCCGAAATGCAGTACGTCGCCCGCCTTTACGACGATGCGCCTGTGGCCCTTGATGAGTTGCAGGTATTTCAGATAGCCGGCCTGGGTGCGCGGGGGCTCCTTGGGATCGTCAGCGGGATTGAACAATTCGCGGTTGACCCCGTGGTCGACGAATGTCCCGATCGGAATGAGGCCCTTCAGCTCAGCCAAGCTGCCGATATGGTCGCCGTGGTAGTGGGTGGCGATGACATAATCGAGCTTTCTGACGCTGAGCACCTTGGCCGCAGCCACGATTCGGTCGGCTGGCCCCTTGGCCCCATCCAGGGACGCGGTCCACATCGCTCCGGATTGCGAGCCCATATCCACCAGCACTGAGACCCCTTCAGGCGTGACGTAGAGCGTGCCCCCGCCGCCTTCCATGTCGAGCTGCACGATCTTGAGGGTGTGGTCGGAGGCCTGGGCCGACCCGGTCAGGAGGGCGGCAGCCAAGACTGTCGCATTCAGCAGCGCGCGGACCATGGCGGGTGGCTCCCGTGACTTTGAAATGGGCGCGGGCGCGCCGGACGCAGTCGCGGCGTTCGCCTGGATCACGACCGGGTTAGTTCCCGCGATCCCACCCATAAGCCACCCACGAATGTCCTCCGACGTTATGGGCTTCGATGATCTGGGGATCGGCTGGGCTGGAGGCGCGGCGCAGGGCCCGGCGCGCTCGGGCGGCCAGGAGGGCGAAGGCGACAAGGGCCGAGGCCATCAGCGCTATGACCACCAAGCTGGCGGTAAACACCAGGGCCAGCACTGCAGCGACTGCCGCGGCCGCGACGCTGGCGAGCAAGCCGCCAACCCACGCCAGGCTCTTGAAACCTGAGGCCGTCACCGAAGTCGCAGCGTTGTTCATTGCCGTTTCGCCTCGCGTCGAGGGCCGACGCCTGGGCAGTATGTCGGCGCCCATCCCTCGTCCGTCAACTCACAGAATCGAAATCCGCTCAATGAGCCGTCAGAGCGCGCCGTTGGCGGACGATCTCAGCATAGGCGGCGTTGATGGCCGAAGCCTTGGCATGGGCAACCTCGACGAACTCCGCCGGCAGACCCCGCGCCAACACCCGATCGGGGTGGGCGTCGGACAAGGCGCTGCGCCACGCGCCGCGAACAACCTCATCGGCTGCATCGTGAGGCACGTTCAGCACGACGTAGGGATCGCCTGGCCGCACGCCCAAATGCACGGCCCGCAGACGCTGAAACGTCAGGGGGCTGAGGCCGAACAACTCCGACACCCGCTCCAGGTAAGCCAACTCGTCAGAGGTGACCACGCCGTCGGCCTGGGCGATGTGAAACAGGCCGTCGAGCACGTCTTCGAGGAGCAGGGGACAGCCGCGATAGCGCTTGGCGAGGCGCTTGGCATAGCTTTCAAAACCGTGGGTGGTCTGGCGGGCCAGATCGTATAGCCGCTCGATATTGCGCTCACCGCCCGGTTCAGGGTTGAACACCTCGGTGAAAACCGTGAATTCCTCTGGGTCCACACGGCCATCGGCCTTGGCCAGCTTGGCTCCCAGCGCGGTCACCGCCGTGGAAAAGGCGGGGTCCTCGCCGGGCAGGCCGGGCGGGCATTGGTCGCAGCCGGCGTCGTCAACACGCCGGGCGGCCAGACTTGCGATGTTGCGCCAAAAAGTCATCGGAGTAAGCCAAGCTTAGGATTACGGCGGCCCTATGACAACCGAAATTTGCAACACACACAGTGGCGGTTGGTCGTTCTGGGTCGACCGGGGCGGCACCTTTACCGACGTGATCGGCCATGCGCCCGATGGGCAACTGCATACCCTAAAGTTGCCCTCCGCCTCAGCCCACTATGCTGACGCAGCTGTGGAGGCCATGCGGCGGCTGTTGGGCGCAACGTCGGGCGTGCCCTTCCCCGCCGAACGGGTCGAGTCCATCAAGATGGGCACGACGGTGGCCACCAACGCCCTGTTGGAGCGCAAGGGCGCCAAGACCCTGCTGATCGCCACCCAAGGCTTTGGCGACGCCCTGGAGATCGGCGACCAGGCGCGGCCGGACCTGTTCGCCCTGGACATCCATAAGCCCGAGCCTTTGCACGCAGGCGTGTTGGAGGCGCGCGAGCGGCTGGACGCGGAAGGACAGGTTCTAGTCGCCCTGGACGAAGCGGACCTCGCGGCGGGGCTGGCCCAAGCCAGGGCCGACGGCTTCGTTTCAGCCGCCATCGCCTTCCTGCACGCCGACCTCAATCCCGCCCACGAAAGGGCTGCGGGAAAATTGGCCCAGGCGGCTGGGTTCGCGCACGTGACCCTATCCCACGAGGCCTCGCCCCTGCCCCGCTGGGTTCCACGGGCCCGCACGGCGGTGATCGACGCCTACCTGACGCCCGTCCTGAAAGCCTATGTCGATCAGGTGGCCGGTGCCGTGGGGGGCGCGCCGCTGTATTTCATGACCTCCTCCGGCGCCATGGCGCGAGCCGAGGCGTTTCGCGGCAAAGATGCGGTGCTGTCCGGTCCGGCCGGCGGGGCCGTAGGCGCGGCCCGCACCGCCAGCGACGCGGGCGCCGCAGCTGTGCTGGGATTCGACGTCGGCGGGACCTCCACCGATGTGTGCCGCTTCGCCGGAACGCTGGAACGGCGCGAGGCCCTAAGCGTCGCCGGGATCGAACTGCGGACCCCAACGCTAGACGTGCAGACCGTGGCGGCAGGTGGCGGGTCGATCTTGACCTATGACGGCTTTCGCGCCCGCGCCGGACCGCACAGCGCCGGCGCCGACCCAGGGCCTGCCGCCTATGGCCGGGGCGGCCCCGCCACGGTGACGGACGCTAACCTAGTGCTGGGTAGGCTGGACGGGCGGTTCTTCCCACAGGTGTTTGGGCCGGCTGGCAATCAGCCACTCGATATCCAGGTCGCCCGGACACGCCTGAGTGAGCTGGCCGCCGCCATGGGCGCACCGAGCGCCGAAGCGGCGGCTGAGGGCTTTGTCGCCATCACCGTGGAGCAAACCGCCCAGGCCATCCGCCGCATCTCCACCGAGCGCGGCTTCGACCCGCGCGGTCACGCGCTGGTTGCGTTCGGAGGCGCGGCCGGACAGATCGCGTGCTGGACGGCGGACGCCTTGGGCGCGCGCGAAGTGCTGTGCCCGCGATATGGCAGCCTGCTGTCGGCCTGGGGCATAGGCCAAGCCCAGGTACGCAGCTTGCAGCAAGCCGGGCTGGAGGCGCCGCTGGACGACGCGGGGCTGGAGCGGGCTGGGGCCTTGGCGGGCCGACTGGAGTCGCAGGCCAAGGCTGCGCTCGTCGCTCAGGGCGCCGAACCCGGCGAGGTCAGCAGGCGCTTGATGCTGCGCTACGACGGCTCTGATTCGGCGTTGGAGGTCGCTTTTGGATCGCCGACCGAAACGCGCGCCGTGTTCGAAGCCGCCCACCAACGTCTATTCGGATTCGCGGAGCCTAAACGCGGGGTCTTGATCGCGAGCGTTGAAGTTGAGGCACTCCCTTCCCCCTCGAGGGGGGAAGGGGCGGGGATGGGGGTGAACGCGCTGACGGAACGGGATCGGGCGCAAGTGGCGGACCGCCTCCAGAGTCCACCAAGCAGTGTCGCGGGCCCACCCCCATCCCTCCCCTTCTCCCCTGGAGGGGGAAGGATGCTCTTTGCAAACGGCATGGCTCATGAGGCAGCCATCATCGATGCCGACAACTTCGCCTCCATCCATGGCCCCGTTCTGATCATCCGAGGGGACACACAGATCGCCGTGGCGCCAGGTTGGCGGGCGCAGCGTGAGGCGGGGGGACTGATCCGGCTGATCCGTGAGGGCGCGGCGCTCACCGACACTGCCGACCCCTCGGCGCCGGACCCCGTGACCCTGGAGCTGTTCAACCGGCGCTTCATGGGCGTGGCGGAGGCGATGGGCGCAGCGCTGGAACGCACGGCTCATTCGGTCAACATCAAAGAACGCCTGGACTTCTCCTGCGCCCTGTTTGACGCGGACGGCGGGCTGGTGGCCAACGCGCCGCACATGCCGGTGCACCTGGGCTCCATGGGCGCCAGCGTGAAGGCGGTCAAGGCGCGCCATCCGATCCTGCAGCCTGGTCAGGCCTTCGCCCTGAACAATCCCTATGACGGCGGCACGCACTTGCCCGATGTGACGGTGGTCATGCCGGTATTCTTGGCGCAGGGCCATGCCCCCGCGTTCTATCTGGCCGCGCGCGGCCACCATGCCGACATCGGCGGAATCCAGCCCGGTTCCATGCCGCCCTTCTCACGGACCATCGACGAGGAAGGGGTGCTTCTGGACGCCTTGCCGATCATGCAGGGCGGCGCCCTGCTGGAGGCCGACATCCGCGCCGCCCTGGCCGCCGGCCCCTATCCGGCCCGGGCGCCGGATCGCAACCTGGCGGATCTGAAGGCCCAGATCGCCGCCTGCCAGGCCGGAGCCACAGCGGTTTCGCAGATGATCGAGGCCTATGGCGGGGCGAGCGTCGCCCGCTACATGGGCTTCGTGCAGGACAACGCCGAGGCCTGCGTGCGGCGCGCCATCGGCCGGCTTAGCGACGGACAGGCGCGCCTGCCCATGGACGGCGGCGCCGAGATTTGCGTGAGCATCTCAGTGAACACCGAGGCCGGCGAGGCGACGCTCGACTTCACCGGGACCAGCGCGGTGCAGCCAAATAACTTCAATGCTCCAACCGCCATCGTGCACGCGGCGGCGCTCTATGTCTTCCGCACCCTGGTGGATGACGATATTCCGCTGAACGCGGGCTGTCTGAAGCCGCTCAAGATCATTGTGCCGCAGGGATCGATGCTGGCCCCTCGTTGGCCCGCCGCCGTGGTCGCCGGCAATGTGGAGACCAGTCAGCACATCGTCGACGCCCTCTATCAAGCACTCGGCGTGATGGCCAACGCCCAGGGCTCAATGAACAACTTCACCTTCGGCGACGATGACCGGCAGTACTACGAAACCTTGTGCGGCGGCGCAGGAGCCACCGACCGTGCGCCGGGCGCTTCGGCGGTGCACACCCATATGACCAATTCACGGCTGACCGATCCGGAAATTCTTGAACGCCGGTTCCCCGTGCGACTGGAAAAGTTCGCCATACGGCGCGGATCAGGGGGGAACGGCCGGCGTCCCGGCGGCGATGGAGTATGGCGCAGCCTAAGATTTCTCGCGCCGACCCTGGCGGCCCTGCTGTCCACACGCAGGCTCACCCGTCCGCTTGGCGCGGCGGGCGGTGGCGCGGCAGCGGCGGGCCATCAACGTTTGATAAGCGCGTCAGGCGAGTCTAAGGACTTGGCAGGCTGCTTTTCAATATGGGCGGCCGAAGGCGAGGTGATCGAGATTCTGACTCCCGGGGGCGGGGGGTACGGAGCGGTCACGGATCGCTGACGATCATGAAAGGACCTCGATGCTGCTGGCTTCCTTCCTCGCCCTGGCCCTCGCGGCGGCCGATCCCGCACCCGATGCGACGGCCGAGCCTGAGGCGCCCACCGCCAAGTCAGCGCCCGTCGCGCCCACGCCCGAGGCGCCGTTTCCAGTCGGCGCCCCGCACGACGACTACGGGTTTGTCGGCTGGTGCTTCGGCGCCCTGTCGGGCCACATGGACCTCTACAAGGTGGTCAAGCCCGAACTGGACAAGCAGAGCACCAACCCCAAGGAAGACGCGGCGGTGGACGCCGAGCAGATGAAGGCGGGCCTGGAGTATCTAGCGCTTTACAAGCAAGCCATGGAAGCAGCCGAAAAGGCCAGCACCCAGCCGATCAACATCCGGGGTGGTCAGGCCGTTCGGGTCGGACAGAGCATCTGGGGCCCCGCTCTGCAGGCCGACGCCAAGACCCAGATGTGGTCATACCTGAGCTGGGACCTGCCGGGCCGGTGCGAGGTGACGGCTGAGCGGCTGTACGAGAAATCGCTGCTGTCCGCCCAGGCCCTGGGGATCACCATCGAGGACAAAGACAGCAAGCCAAGCAAGGCCGTGACCACGGCCACAACCAAGGCCGCCGTGACCGACGACACCCCCTCGCCCATCGGCCTGCGCGGGCGAGAATAGAGGTTTACGGCGTATAGTTCAGGATCGGTGCGAGCCAGCGTTCCGCCGTCTTGAGCTCCCAGCCCTTGCGGCGGGCATAGTCCGAAACCTGGTCACGTTCGATCTTGCCCACCCCAAAATAGTGCGCGTCAGGGTGAGCGAAATACAGGCCGGACACCGCAGCCGGCGGGGTCATGGCAAAACTTTCGGTCAACTCGATACCGGTGGCGGACGTGGCGTCCAGCAGGCGGAACAGAAGGTCTTTTTCCGTGTGGTCCGGCTGGGCCGGATAGCCGGCGGCCGGGCGGATGCCGCGATATTTCTCGGCGATCAGATCGTCGATTCCCGTTGGCTCGTCCGGGGCATAGCCCCAAAGCTCGGTGCGCACGCGCCGATGCATGGCCTCGGCGAAGGCCTCGGCCAGTCGGTCGGCCAGGGCGGCGGACAAGATCGCTGAATAGTCGTCGCCCGCATCCCTGAACTTTTGGGCGATCTCCAGCTCGCCGTGGCCCGAGGTGACGGCGAAGCCGCCCAAATAGTCGGGGTGGGTTCTGATCGGCGCGACGAAATCGGATAGGGCCACATTGGCCCGCCCGCCGCTCTTGCCCATCTGCTGGCGCAGGCTGTGGAAGCGGCCGATCTCAGTCCCGCGCGTTTCGTCGGCATACAGCACGATGTCGTCGCCGTCCGCGTTGGCCGGCCAGAAGCCGACCACTCCGCGCGCCTCAAACCACTTTTCCTCGATGATCCTGGCGAGCATGACCTGGGCGTCGGCGTACAGGTCGCGGGCCGCCTCGCCCACCACGTCATCCTCCAGGATCTGCGGGAAGCGGCCCACCAGTTCCCAACTGGCGAAAAACGGAGACCAGTCGATGTAGGTCGCCAATTCGCCCAGGTCATAGGGCGCAAAGGTTCGTGTACCGATGAAGTTGGGGCGCGGCGGATCATAGGCCGCCCAATCGATGGCGAAGGCGTTGGCGCGCGCGTCCACCAGCGGGGTGCGCACCTTGGCTTCCTGGCCCCGAGCATACTGCTCGCGCACCTTGATGTATTCGGCGCGGGTGGCGGCCATGTGCCCGTCGCGCTCACCCGGCGACAATAGCCCCGAGACCACGCCCACGGCGCGCGACGCGTCCAGCACATAGGTAGTCGAGCCGGAATAGGCCGGCTCGATCTTGACCGCCGTGTGGGTCTTGGAGGTGGTCGCCCCGCCGATCAACAGTGGAACCTTGAACTTGCGGCGCTCCATCTCTGAGGCGACGAACACCATCTCATCGAGCGAGGGCGTGATCAGGCCGGACAGGCCGATCATGTCCACGCCATGGCTCTGGGCCTCGTCCAGGATGCGGTCGGCCGGGACCATTACGCCCAGATCGATCACCTCGTAGTTGTTACACTGCAGGACGACCCCGACGATGTTCTTGCCGATGTCGTGCACATCGCCCTTGACCGTGGCCATGAGGATCTTGCCCGCGGCCTCGCGCGGCGCCCCGCCCTTCTCCGCCTCCATGAAAGGAAGCAGATAGGCCACCGCCTGCTTCATCACCCGGGCGGACTTCACCACCTGGGGCAGGAACATCTTGCCCGCGCCGAACAGGTCTCCGACCACGTTCATGCCGTCCATCAGAGGGCCTTCGATCACGTGCAGGGGGCGCACAGCGCCTTGGCGCGCCTCCTCGGTGTCGGCCTCGATGAACTCGGTCACCCCGTGCACCAGGGCGTGCTTGATCCGCTCGGCCACCGGTTGCTCGCGCCAGGCCAGGGTGACGGCCGCCGGCTGGTCCTTCTGGCTCTTGTACTTGGGCGCCAGATCAACCAGCACCTCGGTCGGGCTTTGGCCGTCCGCACGCTGACGATTGAGGATCACATCCTCCACCGCCTCGCGCAGCTCCGGCTCGATCTGGTCGTAGACCGGCAGGTCGCCCGCATTGACGATGCCCATGTCCATGCCGGCGCTGATGGCGTGGTACAGGAACACCGCGTGGATCGCCCGGCGCACCGGCTCATTGCCGCGGAAGCTGAAGGAGACGTTGGACACCCCGCCCGAAACCCGCGCATA
The DNA here is from genome assembly GCA_048498155.1 of Pseudomonadota bacterium. Taxonomy (GTDB): domain Bacteria; phylum Pseudomonadota; class Alphaproteobacteria; order Caulobacterales; family Caulobacteraceae; genus BOG-938. The sequence continues at coordinate 64,906 of JBEHYN010000007.1, forward strand.
GGGCAACAGCTGCTTGATGCGCCGCGTGGCCTGGGTGAAGTCCACCGCGTAGTTGTTGTGCTCGTCGATCCCGGTAGCCACAGCGAAGATGTTGGGATCGAAGATGATGTCCTCGGGCGGAAAGCCGATCTGTTCGGTGAGAAGGGCGTAGGCGCGCTGACAAATTTCCACCTTTCGCGCGGCGGTGTCGGCCTGGCCCACTTCGTCGAAGGCCATGACCACCACAGCGGCGCCGTAGCGCAGACACTGGGTGGCCTGCTCCAGGAACTTGGCCTCGCCCTCCTTCATGGAGATGGAATTGACGATGCACTTGCCCTGAACACACTTCAGACCGGCCTCGATCACCTCCCACTTGGAGCTGTCGATCATCACCGGCACACGGGAGATGTCGGGCTCGGCCGCGATCAGGTTGAGGAAGGTGACCATGGCCTGCTTGGAGTCCAGCAGGCCCTCGTCCATGTTGATGTCGATGATCTGAGCGCCCGCCTCCACCTGCTGGCGCGCCACGTCCAGGGCGGCAGTGTAGTCGCCCTCGACGATCAGCTTACGGAACTTCGCCGAGCCGGTGACATTGGTCCGTTCCCCGATATTGACGAAAACGGGCCTCATGATTTTTTGCTCCCCTGTGAAACGGGGGAGCTGGCAGGCGCCGATAGGCGACTGACTGAGGGGGCGTAGCGCACGCACGCCCCCTCCACCACTTCGTGGTCCCCCTCCCCCGCTTCGCAGGGGAGGAGAAGACCGCAGATATTGACGAAGACGGGACGCATCAAGCCAACTCGAACGGTTCGAGCCCTGACAGCCTCAGCGCCTTAGGGCGTTCGGGCACGGCGCGGGGCTTTAGGCCGGCGACGGCGGCAGCCACGTGGCGGATGTGGTCGGGCGTCGTGCCACAGCAGCCGCCAAGAATGTTGACGATGCCTTCTTCGGCCCACTCGTGCAGCATGTGGGCTGTCTGGTCGGGCTGCTCGTCGTACTGGCCCATGGCGTTGGGCAGGCCGGCGTTGGGATAGGCAGCCACCAGAGTGTCGGCGATGCGCGACATTTCGGCGATATGCGGCCGCATCAGCTCCGCGCCTAGGGCGCAGTTAAATCCCACGGCGAAGGGCTTGGCGTGGCGCACGGAGTTCCAGAAGGCTTCGGCCGTCTGGCCCGTGAGCGTGCGGCCAGACCGGTCGGTGATGGTGCCGGAGATCCAAATCGGCAGGGGCTCAAGCCCATCGTCCTGAAGGTCCAAAATCGCCTTCAGCGCCGCCTTGGCGTTGAGAGTGTCGAAGATGGTCTCCACCAAGAACAGGTCCACCCCGCCCTCATGCAGGGCCAGCACCTGCTCACGATAGGCGTCATAGACCTGGTCAAACGTCACCGCTCGGGCGGCGGGATCGTTCACGTCCGGCGAGATCGACAGTGTACGGTTCAACGGCCCCACGGCGCCGGCCAGAAAGCGCGGCTTGTCCGGCTGCTGCGCGGTCCAGCGATCGGCGCTTTCCCTGCCCAGGCGCGCGGCTTCCAGATTCAGATCGCGCACGGCGCTTTCCAGCCCGTAATCGGCCTGGGCGATCGCGGTGGAGGAGAAGGTGTTGGTCTCGCTGATATCCGCGCCCGCCGCATAATAGGCGTCGTGCAGACCCAGCACGATGTCGGGCCGGGTCAGGTTCAGCAGGTCGTTGTTGCCCTTGAGCGGATCGGGATGATCCTTGAAACGCACGCCGCGAAAGTCGTCTTCCGACAAGCTCTCGCGCTGGATCATCACGCCCCATGAGCCGTCCAAGATCAGCACGCGCTGCTGAGCGGCGGCTTGTAGAGCGGCGATACGGTCGGCGCGGGTCATGGCAGGGCCTCCACAGGCGTGGGCGCGCTGACGCCCAGCACACGGCAGATGGCATAGACCAAGTCAGCACGGTTCAAGGTGTAGAAGTGAAAGTCGGTGAAGCCGCGCTCCTCCAACTCCGCGCACATCTCGCAGGCCACAGAGCAGGCGATCAGGCGGCGGGTGTCGGGGTCTTCGTCCAGGCCGTCGAACAGCTTGTAGAGCCAGTCGGGCAACCGCGCCTGACACAGCCGGGTCATGCGCACCAAGCCCTTGAAATTGGTCACTGGCATGATCCCCGGCACGATCGGGATATTGATTCCCGCCGCGCGCGCCTGATCGACGAAGCGAAGGAAGGCCTCGGTATCCATGAACAGCTGGCTGATGGCGCGCGTGGCCCCCGCGTCGACCTTGGCCTTGAGCACATCGATGTCGTGCGCCAGGGACGGGCTTTCGGGATGCTTTTCCGGATAGCAGCCCACCGACACCTCGAAGGGCGCGATGCGGGTGATGGCGGCGGTTAGTTCGGTCGCGTTGGCATAACCATCCGTAGGCGGAACATAGGCGCCGCCCACCTGGCCGGGTGGGTCGCCGCGTAGGGCCACGATGTGGCGCACGCCCGCGTCCCAATAGTCTTTGATGACCTCGTCCACCTCAGCGCGCGAAGCAGCCACGCAGGTCAGGTGGGCGGCTGGGATAAGCTGGGTATCTTGCAGGATACGCCGCACCGTGCGGTGGGTACGCTCACGCGTTGAGCCGCCCGCGCCGTAGGTGACGGAGACGAATTCGGGCTGCAGGGGTTCAAGGCGCCGAATGGCCTTCCACAGGCTTTCCTCTGATTCCTCGCTCTTGGGCGGGAAGAACTCAAAGGACACCTTGGCCTTAGAGCCGCGGGCGCCCGCCCGGGCCATGGCCCCCACGGTCCGGCTGTCCTCGGCGGGACTCATGGTTCGATCCTTTTCTCATTGGGGCGCGGGCCGCTCCACACATGCACGGTCAGGCCGTCGGCCTTGGCTGGTGGTAGGGCTATACGGCCGAGCGGCGACAGCCCGGCGGCCTTTAGCCAGCCCTTCATCTCGTCGTCTGAAAATCCCAGGCGGCGGTGCTGGTGCTGCTCGCGCAGATATTCCAGCCGATGCGGCGCGAAGTCGGCGATCACCAGCCGGCCGCCGGGAGCCACCAACCGCGCGGCCTCGGCCACGGCGGCGGCCGGATCGGTGAGGTAGTGCAGCACCTGATGCACCACCACCAAGTCGGCATAGCCTTCCGGCAGGCGGGTGGCGAAGATGTCCCCGTGGCGCAATTCGCACTGGCTCAAGCCCGCCTTGGCGGTCTGGGCGCGGGCGATGTTGAGCATCTGTTGAGACAAATCCAGGCCAATGGCGCTTTCGGCCTTAGGCCCAAAAAGCGTCAGCATCCGGCCTGATCCTGAGCCGAGGTCGATCATGCGGCGGAATGGCCCAGGCCCCGCGGCCTGGCGCAGGGCTTCCTCCACCTCTGCTTCATCCACATAGAGCGAGCGAATTTCGTCCCAATGGGCGGCGTTTTGGGCGAAATAGGCCGCCGCATCCTTTGACCGGCCGGCCTGCACCTCCGCTAAGCGCTCCGCATCGCGCGCCAGCACTGGATCGGCAGGATCAATCATGCCGAGCAGATCGAGCACGGCGGCGCGAGGCCTTGCCTCGCCCGTCAGGCGGTAGAACACCCAGGCGCCGTCCGGAAACCGTTCAGCTAAGCCTGCTTCGCTCAGCAGCTTCAAATGCCGCGAGACGCGAGGCTGGCTTTGATCCAGTATATGACACAGTTCCATGACGGCCAGTTCGCCGCGGGCGAGCAGGGCGAGGATGCGCAAGCGGGAAGGCTCCCCCGTCGCGCGCAGAATCTCGATCACCTGAACGGCGTTCATTTTCACGGTTCACATAAAGATATCTTTATGTCTTTATGTCAAGCAGTGACCGCTTAATTTTGAGCGCCACCCTGGCCATTTGGCCATTAAATAATTCTTTGCGTGTTAGCGGCACAATGCCCCCATGTCGCGAGCACTCAGCCGATTGCAGGCACTAGGCAAATACCTCGCCTACGGTCCTGACTATGACGCCACCGCACGCAGTGGGCTGAAACTCTCGCCCGCGCGTTTTGCGTTCATCGGCTTCTTTTTCTTCGCCATCCTCCCGACCCTCGACTGGCGCCTGGTGTGTTTTTGGGGCACGGCGATGGTGGCTCTGGAATTGGGCCTGCGGCGCATCCTGAAACAGCAAATCGTGGCTGCGGGCCGTTTAACCCGCCGGTTCAGAATTGCCGGCTCCCTGTCAGCGAGCGCGGGGTGGGTCGCCATTGCCGCAGCCTGCTGGATCAATCCGGACCACGATCTGCGGCTGGCGGCTTTGGCCGTATGGACCGGCATGTTCCTTTACGCCCAGGCATCCTGCAGCAAATTCCCTGGCCATTTCTTGCTCACCGGCGGGCCGCCGGTCGCGGCCATCGTTCTGGCGCCGCTGATCACCTCCGGGATCTCGCCTCAAGCTCGCATCACGATCGAAGGCGCGGTTCTGCTGTCTCTCATCCATACCTTGATCTCCGCCCTGACGACCTTCAATCGGCACCGGGAACTGGAACAGGCCCGCCTGGACGCCGAAGCCGCCAGCCAGGCGAAGTCGGACTTCCTCGCCATGATGAGCCATGAACTGCGCACCCCGCTCAACGGCGTGCTCGGCCTGGCCCATGCATTGGGGAACTCCGGCCTGTCAGCTAAGCAGCAGAATTTGCTGGAAGGCATTATTCGCTCAGGTGACGGCCTGATGTCGATCCTCAACGACATCCTCGATCTGACCAAGATCGAAGCGGGCCGAATGGAAATCGCTCCCGCGCCCACGGACATTCACGGCTTGGCCGAGGACATTCGGGGCCTGTTCGCCCCCGCCGCATCCGCCAAGAACATCGGCCTGAGGCTGTCCATTCGCGCCGAAGTCCCTCCCTGGATTTCTACAGACCCCCTGCGCCTGAAACAGGTGCTGGCCAACCTGATCTCCAACGCATTGAAGTTCACCGACGCCGGCGACGTCAGCCTGAGCCTGCGCTCGGATGTGGACGCCGAGGGCGCACCAACTCTGATCTTCCGCGTGGACGACACCGGCCCGGGCCTGACCGAAGCCGCGCGGACCAAACTTTTCCAACGGTTTTCCCAGGGTGACGGCGGCGTAGCGCGAAGGCATGGCGGCACAGGCCTGGGACTGGCGATATCGCGGGATTTGGCGCGCGCCATGGGCGGAGATCTATCGCTGATCGACCGGCGTGGTCCCGGGGCCAGCTTCGAAATGAGCCTACCGATCACAGCATGCGCCGCACCGACGGCGCCGTCAGCCCTGAGTGGCGACGCGGACCCCGTGATTGCCGGCGGCGGGAAGATATCCATCCTGGTGGTGGAGGACAATCCGACGAACCGCGCCGTCGCTCAAGCCTTGCTAGAGCCTACGGGGTGGCGACTGGCATTCGCCGAAAATGGTGCATTAGGACTGGACGCTCTCAGATCCGGCCTGTTCGACCTTGTCTTGATGGACATCCACATGCCGGTCATGGACGGGCTAAAAGCCCTGGCGGAAATCCGCGGGGGCCGCGCGGGCCGTCGCGACGTTCCGGTGATCGCCCTGACGGCCGACGCCATGTCGGGCAATCGCGAACAGCTAATGGACGCCGGCTTTGACGGTTATGTGGAAAAGCCGATCAGGCCGCACCTGCTGTTGGCCGCCGTGCAATCGGCCTTAGCCCCGGTCCCGCAAATCGAAGCGGACGACGATCTGATGATCGCCTGAACCGACCAGGTCAATAGTCCTCGGCAGCGCCTGGCCCTGGCCACGGCGACTTGAAATATCGGTCCCGTCGGTGTCCAGTCTCGGCAACAAAAACCGGAGGAACCGCCCCTGCAACACCCTCCCCTCGCGCCCACGCGGCGCGCCCTCGTCGTTGGAGCGGCGGCAGGATTGGCCGCCTCAAGCGCCCATGCCCAGACACCCCCCGTCGCGGGCCGCATCGAACGGCTTGATCCGGAACTGGACGCCCTGATCGATGCCGACGCGCCGGTCGAGCTAGCGCTGGACGGCTATAGCTGGTGCGAGGGGCCGGTGTGGGTCGGCGGGCCGGACGGATATCTTCTGTCGTCGGACGTTCGGTCTAACGCCATCAAGCGCTGGAGCCAAAAGGACGGCGGCTCCGTCTGGCTCACCCCCAGCGGCATCGAAGGAACGCCCGACCCTGGGATCAATGAGGTGGGAACCAACGGCCTGTGCCTGGGGCGCGGCGGGATCATCTTCGCCGGCAGCGGCGGACGCACCGTGGGCGTGATCGACCTGAAGACCAAGAAGAAGACCGTTCTGTGCTCGCATTTCGAGGGGAAGCGCTTCAACAGCCCCAACGACGTGGTCCTGGCCAAGGACGGCTCAATCTATTTCACCGACCCCTGCTTCGGCCTGATCGGCGGGGTCAATTCACCCCTGCGCGAGATGGATTATCAGGGCGTGTTCCGCATCGCGCCGGACAACACGGTCAGCCTGGTCAACGGCAACCTGTCGCCCAACGGCATCGGCCTGTCGCCGGACGGTCGCACCCTCTATGTCACCGACAAATACGATCGGGACGACAAGGGCCGCTGGTTCGCCCTGACGCTCGATGAGCATGGGGAGGTCGCCGACAAGCGCGAGTTCATCGACATGCAGCACGGCCCGGGCGACGGCGACGGCCTGCGGGTCGATACGCGAGGCTATATCTGGGCGACCTCCGGCGACGGGGTCTCAATCTACACGGCCCAAGGCAAACCCATCGGAATCATTCGTGCCGGCGACCCCCTGCGAAACTGTGAGATCGGCGCGGACGGCTACCTCTACATCGCCGCACGCCATCACCTGCTGCGCGTGAGGGTCAAGGCGAGGAAGCTGCTTTGGCCGGTGTGGCGGAAAGGGTAGCGGGGCCAAGCGATATCCGCCTCTATGTGCAGGCCTGCCGCGTCCGCAGGCATTATTTAAGCATGGCGTATTAGTTCTCTTTTTGTTCTTTTCGAGTCGCCCGTTTTTTGGCAGCATGCGTCTCCTCACACACGGGGATGACGGATGCAGGCGCGTCGGGATTTTAGGTCGGAGATCGAAGACCAGGCCGCGGCGGGGGCGAGCGGCTTTACTGACGCCCTCACACTGGGAACCGCCGACTATGCGGGCGCGCTCACAGGCGCGGCCTTTGGTCGGGGCAAGGGACTGAATTTCATGGACCGATACCGGTCCATCCTCGCCGCTAAGAAGGCCCAGGACGCTTATGATGCGCAGCATTTCCCCATAGCCCGTACCGCAGGACTGACCGCCGGAACCGGATTGCTGATCGTGGCTTCGGATGGCGTCGCCACCCCGGCCGCCGCAGCACGGCTGGCGCCCCAGACGATCCGATTGGCCGGTTCAACGGTCCGGCCGGCCATGCAGTGGGCCAGGGTCACCGGGACGGCCTCAGGCGTTGGCGCGGGCGTCGGGCTAGGGAGTCAGGTGGCAGCGAGCTTAGTTCGGGACCTTCCAAGCACCATGCCGGAACTTGTTGGCGCCACAACCGGCGGCGCCTTTGCTGGACCGGCGACCCTGTTCAGGGGTCCGGGAATCGGCGCGGGCGTGGACTCCCTCGTCAATCACGCCACTCAAGCAGCGCTCCTTAGCAAGCCCCTGGATTGGTCCGCCATTCAACGGGATGCGGCTATCGGCGCTGCCGTCGGCTTTGTCGGTGGGCGCGTAGCCTCTGGCGAAGCCAATCAATTGACGCCCGTCGTCAAAGGAAATTTGGGCGAGCGGCTTTCCAGAGCCAAATCGGAAGTGCGCGGCGATAAAATCATCGGCAAAAATACGACCTTCAAGGACGGCGGTCGAACGAGGGCCGATCTTATTCTGGAGGGGCTCACGCCCGAAACGCCCCGGGGCGTGGAAGCGAAGTTCGGCCCCTCAGCGACCCTCAGCTACGCCCAACGATACGCCCAGCGCATGCTCCGACCCAAGGATCGCTACCATGTCGACCACTGGCTGCCGCAAGACGTCGCGAAAGGGATAGGCGGTCTGCTGGGCGTTTCGACCAGTCAGGCGAGTTCCAACCGAAATGTACGCAGATGAATTATTCGGACTGGCCTTTCATTGTCGTGTTTTTATGGATTTTTATTCGGCCTATTCACTCCGTTATTAGGCACACATTTGATTTTTTCTGGCCCGGTCGGCAGAAAGCAATAGCCGCTAAGGTCAAGGCAATCCCCAACGCGGTGAAAACCGAGTTGGTCCCCTTCGTCGCCGAGCTGGGATTCATGGAGACTCCCAAGACCCGGGCGTGGGGCGGCAGCCGGCCCTCTTTGGGCAATACCTATTCGCGACAGCGGGGCGAGTTTTTCGACGAAATCCATTTTCAATGGGACATGTACGGCGGCCGCACTTTCGCTATTGAATTCTGCACCGATCAAACCGAGCGCATGATTATCCCAGGCGCAAAGCCGCCCCTTGTCTCAAAAACTCGGGGCGTGCCTTACGCGAAGATTCGTCCACGTTTGGCTCGCGATTGGGAGGCTGAAGATATCTGGTATGGCCAAGGCGAAACCGTGGGTCAGACCATGATCACCGCCAAGAAACGCCTGCTTGATCTGGATGAGTATCTCCGCACCGGCGTCACATCGGCTCCACTCAGCTTGGTTTCCATGGTCGTCATGGGCCAGGACCGGCCTTTGGAGTTTTTTCTACCCGCTCCACCGACCAATCTGTCCGCTCTCCTCAAGCGCTTCCGCAGGTGGTTTTGGAGAACGATTTGTTAGACTTGCCGAGCGGCGACCAGGGATTTTGGGGACATAAGCGCCGATCACTGAGGTCCTTTGTGAAGGCGCAGCACGCCATCGGCTCAGTCCAACGACAGTTTGGATCGTCAGACGCTGGTCAGGACACCTTGGCGATGATCATCTCAACGTGCAGCCCCGTTGTGACAACCTGGGCGAGCAGGGCGGGACAGGAGCACCTGGCGCTGAATATCCATCACTGGCTGCCGCAAGACGTCGCGAAAGGGATAGGCGGTCTGCTGGGCGTTTCGACCAGTCAGGCGAGTTCCAACCGAAATGTGCGCAGATGACTTTTTGGACTTACGCTCTCCTGGCGGTTTTGTGGGCGTACACGATTTCTTGGGCTCACCCTATCATTGGGGGGTTGTTTGAAATTTTCTGGCCCGGCCGGATGAAAGAATTAGCGGAGCGGCACAAGACGCTCCGCAGCGCGGTGAAAATCCAGTTGGTCCCCTTCATGGCTGAACTGGGGTTCAAATTGAACCGCAAGCCCCTCGCGCACGACGCCAAATCACAAGCCAATACCTATTCGCGACGGCGCGGCGAGTTTGCCGACGAAATCCATATATATTGGTGGAGCTCCAATCGCCCTTGGTTCGCCATCGAATTCTGGACCGATCAGACAGAGCGAATGATTATTCCGGGCGTCAAGCCGCCCTATGTGTCTTTTAGCCAGGGGGTGGATTACGCCAGGATTCGTCCCCGGTTAGCTCGCGCTTGGGAAATTGAGGACATCTGGTACGGCCAGGGCGGGACTTTGAGCCAGACCATGATTATCGCCAAGAAACGCCTGCTTGACCTCGACGAGTATCTACGAACCGGCGTGACATCGGCGCCGCTCGGTCTTGTCCCCACGGTCATCATGGGCAAGGACCGACCCTTGGAGCTCTTTCCCCCCGCTCCCCCACCGACGCCGCCCACGCTCCTCAAGCGCTTTGATAGGTGGTTTTGGCGCAAGAGATATTAGGCCTGCCCTGCGACGCCAGCGGGGTCCGCTTGGTCGCGACCGCGCGTCGGTTGGCGATTTCCATGCTTATTAGCTAGCGGCGGTGAGCTATCGCCCCAAATCAATCCGGTTCGCGCGCGCCGTGACGGATTTCCAGGATCAGGACTCGATCATCTGCGTGGGCATAGCGGATGAGATATGGCGGGATAATCGCCAATTCGCGGCGGCCAAGGCTAACAGGCCGCCCCCGATCTGGTGATGTTTCAAGGCTGCGGGCCGCGCTCACAAGCCGGGCGGCCAGCCGCTGGGCCGCCAGGGGGCTGAATTGGGCGATATAGGCGCGGATCGCGCGAAGCTCGGAGGCCGCGCCGCGCGTCCAGACTACTTGAACCACGATGGCGGAGCTGGCTTCTCGTCGGGCGTGCCCCAGGTTTCAAGCCAAGCGCAAACATCGGCATTCGGAATAAGGCGCCCCGCCTCAATGTCCGCCAAAGCCTCGGCGTGCCGCCGGGCGTCGGCCTCCTCATCGACCTGGTCGAATATGGACGGTTCGGGCTTCACGGACTTCATTCTAGCATGGAAACAGCCACAAGAAACCAGCCTAGCGGATCAGGCCACCTTGGCGATATTCATCTCAATATGCAGCCCCGCCGCGACAACCATGTTCACCAGGGTGTCGAGGCCGAACAGGTGGATTTTCCCGCGCAACAGGTCTGAGACTCGCGGCTGCGTCACGCCGAGCCGGCGCGCCGCCTGCGCCTGAGTCCAGCCCTGACTGCGGATATGGTCCTCGAGCGCCATCATCAGCGCCGACCGGAGTTTCATGTTCTCAGCCTGCTCCGGAGTGTCTTCAATCGCGTCCCAGACGCTGGCGAAACTGTCGGTGCTCATGAGTTCAACGCCTTCAACAAATCCCGATATCGTTTAGCCGCGAGGTCGAGATCGCTCTTGCCAGTCGCCTGCATCTTCTTCTGAAAACAATGCAGCACATAGACAGTCTCGGCGAATTTCGCCACGTAGAGGACCCGGAACGCACCGCTTACGTCCCGAATCCGAATTTCCCTTACGCCCGCCCCCACCGCATTCATCGGCTTCCAATCGCTTGGATCGCGGCCGTTCTGCACCTTGTCCAACTCATAGCCCGCATCACGTCGCGCGGAGTCGGGAAAGGCGCGCAGATCATCCAGGGCGCCGCCGCAAAAATTGATGGCTTTGTGGGCGTCGCTCATTGGGTGGATTTATACAATATTTTGTATTTTTGGCAACTGGATTAAGGCATGAAGGGGACAGAAACTTGGAGTGCACCCCTAAAATGAGACAGGGAAATTAGGGGACAGTTCTCGTAAGGAGAATGTATGTCCGACCCTGAGAAGCGGCGCTTCAGCCGCGAGTTC
>JBEHYN010000008.1:0-71599 GCA_048498155.1 Pseudomonadota bacterium
CACAGCCAGACGCCCGCCCTAAGCGTCACACCAGGCCCATATCCATCAAGACCAGGGCGTCGGGCAGCGACTATCGCAAAGCTCCCGCCAGCGTGGGAGGTGGCCCAGAGGGCCGGAGGGGGCGTGCAGGCGCACTATGCCCCCTCAGTCAGCTTCGCTGCCAGCTCCCCCGCACGCGGTGGAGCAATAGAGGCCATTGGCCGCAGGCCCAAGTCCGCGAACAGCTGGTCGTCGGCGTCCATCTCGGGATTGGGCGTGGTCAGAAGGCGGCTGCCCACGAAGATGGAATTGGCGCCGGCCAGGAAGCACAGGGCTTGGAGCTCACGGCTCATGGCCTCGCGGCCGGCCGACAGGCGCACCACCGCCTTGGGGCAGACCAGCCGCGCCGCCGCCACCGTGCGCACGAACTCCAACCCGTCAACCTCGCCCGACTTAAGCACCCGGTCGCCGAGCGGCGTGCCTTCAATCGGCACAAGACCATTGATCGGCAGGCTGTCGGGGTGTTCGGGCAGGTTGGCCAAGGCCAGCAACAGTCCGGCGCGGTCCTTGCGCGCCTCGCCCATGCCGATGATCCCGCCGCAGCACACCGAAACCCCCGCCGCGCGCACATGGGCCAGGGTGTCCAGCCGGTCCTGATAGGTGCGGGTCGAGACGACCTGAGCGTAGTAGTCCGCGCCGGTGTCCAGGTTGTGATTGTAGTAATCTAGCCCCGCCGTCTTGAGCGCCTTGGCCTGATCGCCGGTCAACATGCCCAAGGTAGCGCAGGTCTCCAGGCCCAGCGCCTTGACGCCCGAGATCATGGCCGCCAGTTCCGGCACGTCGCGGTCCTTCAGCTCACGCCAGGCCGCGCCCATGCAGAAGCGCTGGGCTCCGGAGGCCTTAGCCGCCCTGGCCTCCTCGATCACCGCCTGGGCCGCCATCAGGCGCGAGGCCTTTAGCCCGGTGTCGAAGTGGGCCGACTGGCTGCAATAGCCGCAGTCCTCGGCGCAACCGCCGGTCTTGATCGACAAAAGCTGGGAGCGCTGGACCTCGGCGGGGTCAAACCAGGCGCGGTGAACAGCGGCGGCCTGGAACACCAATTCGGTGAAGGGCAGGTCGAACAGGGCCTCGATCTGGCCGAGGGTCCAATCGTGCCGGGGCTGGGCAAGGTCGTGCATGGGCATTTCCATCAACAAGCTTGACGCCCATACCAGCGCCCGGCCCTTTCTTGAAGCTTAGACTCTGGCTTGAAGCTCAGACTCTGGCTAGCGTTCCGCTAGATGAACGCCGTGACTGATCCCATCGCCACCCCCGCCGTAGACTTGGCCGCCGCCACCCCGGTGATGGCCCAGTTCTTCGAGGCCAAGGCGCGTCAGCCCGACGCCCTGGTGTTCTTCCGCATGGGCGATTTCTACGAGCTGTTCTTCGAAGACGCGGTCAAGGCGTCTAGCGCCCTTGGCATAGCCCTGACTGCGCGCGGCAAGCATGCCGGCCAGGACATTCCCATGGCGGGCGTGCCGGTCCATGCAGCCGAGGCCTATCTAGCCAAGCTGATCCGTGCGGGCTTCAAGGTCGCCGTGTGCGAGCAGATGGAGGACCCCGCAGAAGCGCGCAAGCGCGGCTCCAAGTCGGTGGTGCGGCGCGATGTGGTGCGGGTGGTGACTCCGGGCACCCTGACCGAAGACGGACTGCTGGACGCGCGCGGCTCGAACCGCCTGGCGGCGGTGGCCGTGCGCGCCGGCCAGGCGGCGGTGGCCAGCGTGGACATCTCCACCGGCGAGGTCGACTGCATCAGCGTCGGCCGCGCGGGGGTAGCCGCGGCTCTGGCAGCCCTGCAGCCGTCGGAAATCCTCGTGCCCGACCGGCTGTTCGCCGACGAGTTGCTGGCGGCGGCCTTCAAGTCCCAAAGCGGCGCGATCCAGCCCATGGCCCAGGCCCTGGCCGAGCCCCAGGCGGCCGAAGCCCGACTGAAGCGCCTCTATGGCGTGGACACCCTGGACGGTTTCGGCGCCCTGTCCGGGGCCGAGGTTTCGGCGCTGGGCCTGATCGCGGCTCACTTGGAAACGACGCAAGCCGGCCGCCTTCCTGCGCTTGGCCCTCCGCGACGGGCGGGCGAGGCCGACGTGATGGCCATCGACCCGGCCACCCGCTCCAGTCTGGAAATCGAACGCAGCCAAGGCGGTGGCCGGGAAGGCTCGCTTTTGGCGGCGATTGACCGGACCGTTACCTCTGGCGGCGCGCGCCTTTTGGCCGCCCGCCTGGCCCGGCCCCTGCTCGATCCAGAGTCTATCGAGGCGCGGCTAGATGCGGTGCAATGGTTTTTGGAACGCCGTTCGACGCGCGAGGGCGTGCGGCGTCTGCTGAAGGGATCGGGTGATCCGGCCCGGTCCTTTTCCCGTCTGGCCTTGGGGCGCGGTGGCCCACGGGACCTAGGCGCATTGAAATGCGCCCTGCAATGCGGCGTGGACCTGGCGGCTCTGATCGGGGCCGACCGAGACCTGGGCGGCGGGCCTCCCCTTGAGGTGGCCGCGCCGGTTCAGGCCCTGGCAGCCGACGAGCATCCCGCGCTCGCCGAATTCCTGCGCGTCCTGACTGACGGGCTGAACCCCGAACTGCCGGCCCAGGCGCGCGACGGCGGCTTTGTCGCGGCCGGAATCAGTCCGCCGCTCGATCAGGCGCTGGCCCTGCGCGACGACAGCCGCAAGGTGGTCGCCCAACTGGAACAGAGCCTCCAGGCGCAATCCGGGGCGCCCCTACGAATCCGCCACAACGCCGTACTCGGCTATTTTGTGGAGGTCACCGCCAAACAGGCCGAGCCCCTGTTCGCCGCCCCGCTCAACGCCCTGTTCATTCACCGCCAAACCCTGGCCAACCAGGTGCGCTTCACCACTGTGGAGCTGGCGGATCTGGACGCCCGCATCGCCCAGGCCGCCGAACGCGCCCTGGCCATGGAGGCGGAAATCTTTGAAGCCTGGGTCGCGCGGGCCCGCGACTTGGCCGGCGACATTCAGTCGGCGGCCCAGGCTCTCGCCAGGCTCGACGTGGCCTGCGGACTAGCGGAATGGGCCAATGATGAGCAGGCAAGCCGTCCGCATATCGATCGCTCCCTAGCCTTCGACGCGGAGGGTGCGCGCCATCCTGTGGTTGAGGCCGCCGTTCGCCGGGCCGGAGCACCCTATACGCCGAACGACTGCCGCCTGGACGGCGCGGGCGAAGCCGGCGCGCGCCTAGCCATCGTCACCGGGCCCAACATGGCGGGCAAATCGACCTTCCTGCGCCAAAACGCCCTGTTGGCCGTGCTGGCCCAGGCAGGCAGCTTCGTGCCCGCTCGGCGCCTGAGGCTCGGCGTGGTTGATCGGCTATTCAGCCGGGTGGGTGCGGGAGATGATCTGGCGCGAGGACGCTCCACCTTCATGGCCGAAATGGTGGAGACGGCCGCCATCCTGACCCAGGCCACGCCCAGATCCCTGGTGATTCTGGACGAAATCGGCAGGGGCACGGCCACCTATGACGGCCTGGCCATCGCCTGGGCCTGCGCGGAGGCGCTGCACGACGTCAACCGCTGCCGCGCCCTGTTCGCCACCCACTATCATGAGCTAGCGCGGCTGGAGGATCGTCTGGCCCACGTCTGCAACCTGTCCCTGAAAGCCAAGGAGTGGAACGGCGATCTGGTGTTTCTGCATGAAGCCCAAAAGGGGCCGGCGGACCGATCCTATGGGGTGCAGGTCGCTAGGCTGGCGGGCGTTCCTCCCGCCGTGGTCGCGCGCGCGCGCCAGGTGTTGGAACGGTTGGAGGATCAAACCGCCTCGCCCGCGCGCTTGAATGACCTGCCTCTGTTCGCGGCCGCCGCCGAGCCAACATCGGCGCCCTTCGCCGGGCCGAGCGAGCTCGACAAGGCCCTGGCGGCCCTGGATCTGGACGGGATGTCTCCGCGTGAGGCGATGGACGCCCTTTATCGGCTCAAGGCGTTGACCAAGAATTAGACGACGCGACCGTCGGGCATTGTCCGTCCATTAACCAGTCCCGTGGCTGAATTCGTCTTGGCTCTCGTCGGACAAACCGGGTCGTCGTCGCATCGTCGGCGCCCGGTGGGATAAGGGAATCCAGTCACGCCGAGTGTTTGATCGTGGGGGCGACGTAAAATATATGGCCAAAGCACAGCGCCCGGCGCCGGCGGGCCGATCGGTCCGCAGCCTCATCAGTCTTCAGACCAACGCTTCAACCGCGCGGACCCTGAACTTGGTGATGGTCTGGCAAAAGCATGGGGCCGAGGAGGCCTATCGGCTCAATCCCCTGTTCCGCAGCCCGGTGCTAAACCGCTGCTTCGTTGTCAAGCATCGGCTTCGGCCTAACGAACGGGACCTGTTTTCGGAGGCGCGAAGCAACGCCACCAAGATCATCCTGCCCATCGATATCAGCGACCTGCGCTCAGGCGCGCGCTGGTTCTTTGTCGGGCAGCGCGGATATGCCGAGGTGTTGGACGATATCCTCGGCGCGCTCTCTCCGGCCAACCAAGCCGACATCGAACTGCTCGATCTGCTGGACTCCCTGCCCTCGCTGGACCCGTTCCTCATGCGCGAGCGCCTGAAAAAGAGCGGGTATAACCCCGCCCGGTGCTATTTCGACATAACCGACGCAGACATGCTGAAGATGTTTGAGTTCGTGCGCCGCGAAATCACCCCGCTGATCGGCATATCGTTCGACGATCTGGACGCGGCCACTAACCAAAAGACGTCCAGGCTGGCGCAGAAGATCCTGGCCGACGCGGGCGATGCAGAAATGGAACCTCTACGGCTGGGCCTGGGCCTGGACAAGGCCGCCTTCGACGAGGGAATTTTCTGTTGGAAGGGCTTTATCTATTACAAGTGGTGCATGGGTGAACTCGCCCCGCACGTTCGCCCGATTCTGGATGAAATCATGAACGTCAAGGCCGTTGGTCCGGCCGATGGGGAAGCTCGGGCCACCATCGCCGCGTGCAAGACTCGGCTGATCAAGTGCATCACCGGCGCCTGCGACACCGTGCGAACCACCCTGAAAGTTTACGACGACGCCTATGGCGACCTGACAAGGAATGGCCAGCCGGGCACGTTTCGCGACTTTCTCATTAAGGCCCCCACGCTGTTCTACGAGTTGGGTGAACGCCTCGCCGCTGTCCAGCACGTGGTGAGCTTCTGGCGTTTTCGCTTCCCGGCCGGGCAGCGGGCCAAGCCGAGCTATGAGGAGCTAGCTGACATCCTGGTGGATTTCGAAGCCAGCCTGGCCTTCGAACCTATCGGCAAGGCGGCCTAAAACAAGCCCGCCCGAAACGGGCGGGCGGATCGATCCAATTGGCCCCGTTGTTCGTTTAAGGGCATGACCAGTCTCCGCACAGGCCCTGTCCTCACATTCTCGGCCAAGACGCCGCTGCAGATCACCGTGGCGCTCGGCGGACTGGTTCCGGTCGGCGCCGGACTGGCTGGAATTATCCTCGGACCGGCTATGGCCGGCCGCGGCGCCGTCGACGCCTCGCTCGACAGCCACTTCAGTTATCTTTCGGGACTGCTTCTCGCCGTCGGTCTGGCCTTCTGGGGCTTGATACCGGGCATAGAGCGGCGCGGACACCAGGTGCGTCTGCTCACTTGGCTGGTGATGGTCGGCGGCCTGGGCCGACTGGTAAGTCTTCGGCGGGTCGGGCCGCCGGACAGCGCCATGCAGGCCGCACTGATCATGGAGCTTGTTGTCACCCCCGCGATCTGCCTGTGGCAGTGGCGCCTGGCGGGTGCGCTAACGCGCGCCGAACAGGGCTGAGCCGACCCTGACAGAGGTGGCGCCGAAGCGGATTGCGGTCTCGAAATCGGCGCTCATGCCCATCGAAAGCCTTGTCAGGCCGTTGCGCGCGGCGAGCTGGGCCAGCAGGGCGAAATGCGGCGCTGAGGGCTCGGCTTGGGGCGGAATGCACATCAGCCCTTCGATGCTCAGGCCGAAATCCCTGCGCGCGGCGGCGAGGAAGCCGTCCACTTCAAGCGGCGTCACGCCGGCCTTCTGCGGCTCCTCGCCGGTATTGACCTGAACATACAGCCGGGGCGCTCGCCCCAGCCGTTGAATTTCCTCGGCCAGGCTTTGCGCTAGGCGGGTCCGGTCGAGGGTTTCGATGACTTGAAATAGGCCGATGGCCTCGCGCGCCTTGTTGGTTTGCAGGGGTCCAATCAGGCGCAGCTCCAGGCCCTCATACCGTCCGTCCCAGCGCCCCTGGGCCTCCTGCACGCGATTTTCCCCAAATACCCGCTGCCCGGCGGCCAGGACCGGGGCGATATGCTCCCAAGGCTGTTGCTTGGAGACCGCCGTCAGGGTCACATCCGCCGGATCGCGTCCCGCCGCGCGGGCCGCGCGGGCGATCCTGCCCAGGATATCGGCCAGGGCCGTGGCGGGATCAAACGGGGGAGGGGTCATTTGGCGGCGGGACGAGATCGGTTGTTGGCGACGGCGTGGACGCTAAGCCGCCTTTACGCTCGCGCAAAGCCCCAGGGCGCGTCAAAGGCCAGGCTGCCGCCGCTGTTTGCGGTCACCGAACCCCAGCGCACACCCGATCCGTCGGATCTTGCGCTCCGCCTGCCCCGGGGCGCCGGAGTCATCTATCGCTCTTTCGGGGCGCCTCTGGCGACATCGACGGCGCAAACCCTGCGCCGGATCGCCCAGACGCGGGCGCTGACCCTGCTGATCGGATCGGGGCGGCCGCTGCTCAGAGGAACGGGGGTGCATCTGCCTGAACGCCTGGCGGCGAGCGCCCGGCGTTGGCGGCGACCTGGGCTGCTGATCACCGCAGCGGCTCACAGCGAGCCCGCCATCCGCCGCGCGCGGCTAGCGGGCTGCGACGCGGTGCTGGTCTCGGCGGTGTTTGCCAGTTCCAGTCCTTCGGCGGGCAAGCCCCTGGGGCCTGTTCGGTTTGCCGCGCTTGTTCGGCGCGCGCGAATGCCGGTCTACGCCTTGGGCGGGGTCGACGGGCGCACGGCCCCTCGGCTGCTAAGTTCGGGCGCAGCGGGTCTTGCGGCCGTCGGGGCCTTTAGCCTCAGAATTTGAAGGCGGTTTCCAGCCGTACGCGCGGCACGTTGGTCGGCACGCCGGGGAGCGTCTGGGGATTGGCCTGATTGGGATTGGCCGCCGTCAAGGCTTGATCGCGCAGAGCGACGCCGCCGCCGATGCTGAGCGAGGGGGTAACCTTGAAGTAAGCGCCGGCCTGAACGTCCTGCCACGTTCCGTTACGCAGGGGCGATTGATCCACGTCGAACTTCAGGCCCCAACGGCTTTTGCCCGCATCCCATTGAAAGGATTTGTGCGCTTGTTGCTGGGGGCCCCATAGATTGCGGTCAGTCAGGGTCACGCCGGGATCGGGCTTGGTTTCCTGGGCGCGCGCCATCGACGCCGTGGCTCCCGAAAGAACCAACGCCGAAATCACAGCAATGATCGGCCTGCCCGCCATCATAGCCCTTAAACGCTTCTCATGCCCAATTGGACGCAGAGTCATCCCTGCGCGTCTCAACCTTTACGTCTGCGATTAAAGTCTCAAGAACGTCCAGGTCAATGGCAGTCTCTGTCATGACCCATAAAATAAGCCTTTACGCGTGGCCTGTGGCCTCAGGGCAACGCGATTCCTCTTTTGAGCGCCACGTCGCGTGCTATAGAGCCCCTGTCTGAGGTTGGGGCGCCGCCGTATATGCGGCGGGTCCGCCCTGAGATGTCGACGCGTGAAAAACGGAGCGGAGCGAGCAACAATGGCCTTGGTGCGCGGATCGATGGCGGCGCTTGCGGCCCTGAGCCTTGTGGCTCTCGGCGGTTGCATGGGCGGGCCCAAGAGCGGGGTCCAACCCTATTCGCAAGGCGGATTCCATCCGTTCGGCTTCGGCAGGGCTGCTGCGCAGCCCGACGATCCCAAGGTTGCCATCGGCGTCAACGCCTATCTGTGGCGGGCCACCCTGGACACCCTGGCTTTCATGCCCCTGACCTCGGCTGATCCCTACGGCGGAGTGGTGATCACCGACTGGTACGCCAATCCTGAAAAGCCCGACGAGCGGTTCAAGGCCACGGTTTACATCCTCGACACGCGCCTGCGCGCTGATGGCCTCAACGTCACCGTCTACAAGCAGGTGAAGGACGGAGCCGGGTGGAAGGACGCGCCCACTGCGGGCCAGACCGACACCGACATCGAGAACGCGATCCTGACCCGGGCGCGCCAGCTTCGTCTGTCTAACATTCGCTGAGGCATTCGGGCGGATTCGCGGCGCGGATCCACCCCTTAGGTCCGGACTCGGCGACCCCTGCCGGATTCGGCTCCGACAATTCTGCACAAGGGGTCGTTAGTCCGCATGGCCCGTTACAATCCGAAGGAATCCGAGCCCAAGTGGCGCGCCGTCTGGGACCGGACGAATGCGTTCGTCGCAGGCGGCCTCGACGACCCGCGCCAGCGTTACTATGTGCTGGAGATGTTCCCCTATCCCTCGGGGCGCATCCACATGGGTCATGTGCGCAATTACGCTCTGGGCGACGTGGTGGCGCGCTACAAGCGGGCCCGAGGGTTCAATGTTCTGCACCCCATGGGCTGGGACGCCTTCGGGATGCCGGCGGAAAACGCCGCCATGGAACGGGGCGTGCATCCCAAGGGCTGGACCTACGACAATATCGCCAGCATGCGCGCCGAGCTGAAGCGCCTGGGCCTGTCGATCGACTGGTCGCGCGAACTGGCCACCTGCGACCCGGATTATTATGGCCAGCAGCAGCGCTGGTTCCTGATGTTGTGGAAGCGCGACCTGGCCTATCGCAAGGAGGGCGTGGTCAACTGGGACCCGGTGGATAACACCGTTCTGGCCAATGAGCAGGTGATCGACGGACGCGGGTGGCGCTCGGGCGCTGCGGTGGAAAAGCGCAAGCTGACTCAGTGGTTCTTGCGCATCACCGACTATGCTGATGATCTGATCGAGGGGTTGGGCCTTCTGGATCGCTGGCCGGACAAGGTGCGGCTGATGCAGGAAAACTGGATCGGACGTTCCAGGGGCCTACGATTCCGCTTCAAGTTCGCCGGCTACACGCCGACCGGATTCAGCGAGGGCCTGGAGGTCTACACCACCCGGCCGGACACTCTGTTTGGCGCAAGCTTTGTCGGTGTGGCGCCCGACCACCCCCTGGCCCAACAGGTGGCTGACTATCACCAGGACGCCGCCGCCTTCATTGCCCGATGTCGACAGGGCGGGGCTTCGGAGGCGGATATTGAGACCGGCGAAAAGCTGGGTTTCGACACCGGGCTGTGGGTGCAGCATCCCTTCGATCCGAATTGGCGGCTGAAGGTCTACATCGCTAATTTCATTCTGATGGATTACGGCGCGGGCGCGATCTTCGCCTGTCCGGCGCATGACCAGCGCGATCTGGATTTTGCCCGAAAATATGATCTGCCGGTGCGCCCGGTGGTGCTGCCGCCGGGCGCCGACCCCGAGAGCTTCGCCATAACCGATGAGGCCTATACCGGCCCTGGCCGCTTGTTCAGGTCTGATTTCCTGAATGGAATGGACATCGAAGCGGCCAAGGCCGAGGTCATTGCTCGTATCGAGGCTGCGGGCCTGGGTCAGGGCGCCACGGTCTACCGGCTTCGCGACTGGGGCGTTTCGCGCCAACGCTACTGGGGCTGCCCGATCCCGGTGATCTATTGCGACAAATGCGGCCCCCAACCTGTTCCAACCGATCAGTTGCCGGTGATCCTGCCGGACGACGTGACCTTTGACCGGCCAGGCAATCCCCTGTTGCGGCATCCGACCTGGCGGCACGTCGCCTGCCCGGCCTGCGGCGGGGCGGCTGAACGGGAAACCGACACTCTTGACACCTTTGTGGACAGTTCCTGGTATTTCGCGAGGTTCACCGACCCCAAGGCGGCGGCGCCCATCGACAAGGCCGCAGCCGATGCTTGGCTGCCGGTGGACCAGTATGTGGGGGGCGTCGAGCATGCGGTCCTGCACCTGCTGTACGCCCGCTTCATCACCCGGGCCCTGAAGGACGAGGGCCTGTTGTCGGTGGCCGAGCCCTTCGCGGGGCTGTTCACCCAGGGCATGGTCACCCACGAGACCTATCGCGTCGACAGCGATGGACGCTGGGTGTCGCCCGGGGAGGTGGAAGCGCGGAACGGACATTTGGTCGAGGCGACCACGGGTCAGCCTGTCGTCGTTGGCGGCGTGGAAAAAATGTCCAAGTCGAAAAAGAACACGGTCGCGCCCGAGGACATCTTCGACCAATACGGGGTCGACGCCGCCCGCCTCTTTGTGATGAGCGACTCTCCGCCCGAGCGAGACGTGCAATGGAGCACCGGCGGTGTCGAGGGCGCCTTCCGGTTCGTCAATCGGGTCTGGGCGGAATTCGACAGCCAGCCTGAAGCGGCGGGCGAGGCCCACAACGACGACGATGGCCGGGCCAGGGCTCTGCGCCAGGCCACCCACCGCCTGATCAAGGGTGTGACCGAGAGCATCGATGGCTTCCGCTTCAACAGCGGTATCGCGCGCCTGTATGAATTTCTCAATGTACTCAAGGTGTTGCCCGCCGATGGGGCCGGACCGGGCGGCTTGGCCGCGCGTCGGGAGGCGCTCGGTGTCCTGGCCCGCCTCATCGCCCCGTTCACGCCGCATCTGGCAGAGGAGAGCTGGGCGCGCATTGGCGGGGAGGGGTTGGTTGTGCGGGCGCCCTGGCCCATACATGATCCGGCGCTGGCGGCGGACGACGAAGTCGTGCTGCCGGTGCAAATCAATGGCAAGCGCCGCTGCGAGATCCGGGTCGCCGCGGGCCTGGAGCCGGCCGAAGTGGAAAAGCTGATTCTGGCCGACGAAGAGGTGACGCGGCGATTGGAGGGCCTTAGCGTGAGAAAGATCATTGTGGTCAAGGACCGCATCGTCAATATCGTCGCAGGATGAAGCTCACGCACCGCCACTTCTGGCTCGGCGCCGCCGCAATAGGGCTTTTGGGCCTGGGCGGATGCGGCTTTACGCCCCTCTACGCCGTTCCCGGCGTGACGCCCCAGCTCTCGGCCATCGAGGTCTCCCGGCCGGATGGGCGGACGGGCTATCTCATCGGTCAGGCCCTGGACAATGAATTGGGCCGCGACTTCGGCGCCCCAGCGCTCTATCGCCTGAATATGAGCCTGAACGATGTCCGCGTGGGCCGCGGCATCAATATCAACAATGTCGCCACCGAATACGAGGTGGACCTGACGGCGAACTACCGGTTGACGGACATCAAGACCAACGCCTTGGTGACCAAGGGCGCCGTGTCGGTCAACGCCACCTACAACACAGCTAATCAGCCCTACGCCAGTGTGGCCGACGAGTTGGACGCCGAACGCCGGGCCGCCGAGTCGGCCGCCCAGCGCATCCGGCTTGATCTGGCCACCTATTTCGCCAGCCCTCGCCCCAATGGCACGGTCACCGCGCCTCAGGTCCCGCTCAACTCGGACTTCATCGGCGTTCCGGGAGCAGAAAAGGTCGAGACTCCGCGCGAACGCGCCGCGCACGCAGCCAATCCCGACGTGATGGAATTGCCGGACTACAACGGCACCGGCCCGGTCGCCGACGGTGCGGCCTCGCCTTGATCCTGTCGAAACGGGCCGAGGTCGAGCGGTTCTTGGCCGCGCCGGGGAGCCAGGCGCGCGCGGCCCTGATTTACGGACGCGACCGCGCCATTGTGCACGAGCGAGCCGATGAACTGGCCGCAAAGATCGCCGTGCGGCCGGAGGATCCGTTCGATGTGGCGCTTGTGGCCGAATCCGACGTCGATTCCGCGCCGGCGCGCCTATACGACGAACTGTCCGCCCTCTCGATGATGGGGGGGCGGAGGCTCGTCCGCCTGAGGTTAGGCGACAAGGCGACTGTCGATAAGGCGGCTGCGGAAGCGCTGAAGGCTCATTTGGCCGGGGAGCTGAACCCTGCGGCATTTTTCCTGATTGAGGCCGGAGCCCTGGGCCGCGACTCCGCCCTGCGAAAAACGGCCGAGGCGGAAAAGAGCGGCGCGGCGGTCGCCATCGCTTGTTACGAGGACGAAACCGGAGATGTGGCGCGACTGGTGCGCGAGGGCCTGGCTAAGGACGGTGTCGGGCTGACGGGAGAGGCTCTGGATCTGTTCGTGCGCCGCCTGCCGCACGAGCGGGGGGTGGCTCGGCGGGAAATTGAGCGACTGGCCCTGTTTCTGGGCCCAGGCAGCGGCGCGACCGCTGGTCCGGCAGACCTGGATGACTTTTTGGGCGTTGAGCCGGAGGCCTCCCTGGCCGACGCAGCTTCCGACGCTTTCGGGGGGCGCCTGGCCGCCGCTCAGGCGGGGCTTCGGCGCGCTGCGGCTGAGGGCGAAAGCGGCCCGGCGGCGGTTCGCGCCATGGGCATGCATCTGGGCCGGCTTCGGCGGACGCTCACCCTGGTGAAATCCGGGGCCGGGGTGCAAGAGGCCGCCAAGGCGTCGGGCGTGTTTTGGAAAAATGAGCGG
Organism: Pseudomonadota bacterium; assembly: GCA_048498155.1. GTDB lineage: Bacteria > Pseudomonadota > Alphaproteobacteria > Caulobacterales > Caulobacteraceae > BOG-938. Next base: position 12,457 of record JBEHYN010000008.1, read on the forward strand.
GAATTCCTCCGTCAGGCTCGCGCGTGGAGCCTGGCTTTACTGGACGACATCCAGCCTGACGTGTTGAACGCGGACCGGCTGTGCAAAACGGCCGGATCGCCCGATCGGTTGATCGCCGAGCGGCTGGCCCTGACCATCGCCGGCCGGGCGCGCAGGCTCGGGCTTTAAGCTCTCGACACGCTACGGCCTACGCGCCGCTGCTCATGGTGGGTAATTTTAGGGAGCTCTGAGCCGCACGAGGGCCTACCTTGGCATGACATTCCGGGCCAAATGCGCGACAGCGGCAATTTTGAAATCTTCGCGCACAGCACATTGATATATATGGTGTTATTTTAGCAGCCCTTGGGCCTGCGGTGACGTCAGGCCTTGCTCAACCGTCGGCAAATCTCGTCGAGCTGCTCAAGGCTGGCGTAGCGAACCCGAAGCTCGCCGGATCCGCCCCGATCAACGATTTCCACCTCAAGGCCCAGCATCTCGGCCAAGTCGTTTTCCAGGGCCAGGGTGTCGGCGTCCTTGCCTCGAGGGATCGGCGCTGAGCGGGCGCGTGTCTCGCCGCCGGCGGCTTTGCGCGCCAGCGCTTCAGTATCGCGAACGTTGAGGCCGCCCTCGATCACCCGTTGGGCGAGACCCGTAGGATCGGCCGAGGTGGCCAGGGCGCGGGCGTGTCCGGCCGTGAGGCGACCATGCAGCACATGGCCTTGCACCTCTCCGGGCAAACCCAGCAGCCGCATGGTGTTGGCCACGTGGCTACGGCTCTTGCCCACAGCCTCGGCGACCTCCTCCTGGGTATGGCCGTACTGGTCGATCAGGGCGCGGTAGGCGAGGGCCTCCTCGACCGGGTTGAGGTCCGCGCGCTGGACGTTCTCGACGATGGCGATCTGCAACACCTCGGAATCGTCGAGGGCGCGGATCACGGCAGGCAATTCTCGTAGACCCGCGCGTTGGGCCGCACGCCAACGGCGCTCTCCGGCCACGATCTCATACTCGCCGGGCCGGCCGGGCGAGGGACGCGCGAGCAGCGGCTGAATCACACCCCGAGCGCGGATGGACTGGGCCAGCTCTTCAAGCTCAGTCTCATCAAAGGTCTTGCGCGGCTGGTCTGGATTGGCGTGCAGCAGCTCGATGGGAATCAAATTGGTCCCACCCTGGGGCGAAAAAGCCGCAGCGGCGACTTCGTCGACCGCCACCTCCGCCGCCTGTTCGCCCAGCAGGGCCGAAAGCCCCCGGCCCAATCCGCGTCTACCTTCCGCCGCCATGATCTAATTCCTTAAGCGGCTTGGCGGCGCGCGCGTTCGCGCCCAACCAATTCGCGCGCCAGCTTCAAGTAGGCCTGGCTGCCGGCGCATTTCAGATCGTAGATCAAGACAGGCTTGCCGAAGGACGGCGCTTCGGACACCCGCACATTGCGCGGGATCACGGTCTGATAGACCTTATCGCCGAAATGCACGCGCACATCCTGCGCGACCTGCTCCGACAGAGCGTTGCGCCGGTCATACATGGTCAGAACGACGCCCTGAATTTCAAGTGAGGGGTTCAGGCTGCCGCGTACGAGCTCCACCGTGCGCATCAGCTGCGTCAGGCCCTCCAGAGCGAAAAACTCACACTGCAGAGGCACCAGCACCGCATCGGCCGCCGACATGGCGTTGACAGTCAACAGATTTAGCGACGGCGGGCAGTCGATCAGGACATAGGTGTAGCGGTCCGCGCCGGTGTCTTCGCGCAAGGCGACCAGCGCCTCGCGTAAGCGGAACGAGCGCCCCGCCGCGTGGCCCAGCTCCAGTTCGATGCCGGACAGATCCGCATCGGACGGTACAATGCTGAGGCCCGGCACGGCCGTCGGCATGATCGCATCGACCAGCGCCGCCTCGCCCATCAACACGTCATAGACCGTGACGGCGCGTTTTTGCCGGGTCACGCCCAGACCGGTGGAGGCATTGCCCTGGGGATCCAGGTCCAGGATCAGCACGCGCTCACCGATGGCGGCCAGGGCGGTGGCGAGATTGATCGCGGTCGTGGTCTTACCCACCCCGCCTTTCTGGTTGGAGACGGACAGAACGCGGAGCGCCTGGTCAGACTGTACGAACACGTTTGAGCCCCTTCACCTGCAGAACTCGACCCTCGGGATGACTGAGGCTTGTCGTTAGGTGTGCCTCGAAATTCCAATATTTAGCGGCTTCCGTCAACTCAGATACTACATCTTGTCCCTTGAGGAACAGGCCCGTAGCGCCACAGGTCAGGTAGGGCCGAGTATAGCCTAAAAGTCGGACAAGGGGGGCGCAGGCGCGGGCGCAAACCACATCCACCTTAAGTTTGAGGTTTTCGGCGCGAGCGTTGTGCACCTCTGCGGGCAGGGCGAGTTGGTCGACAACGGCATGCAGAAAGCGGCATCGCTTGGTCATGCTCTCCACCAGATGCACCCGCGCGCCTGGCGTGTCCTTCAGGAGTATGGCCAGCACCACCCCAGGAAAGCCGGCGCCGGCGCCAATGTCGGCCCAGATACGCGCTTCGGGGGCCAGGGCGAGCAGTTGCGCGCTGTCATAGACGTGACGGGGCCAGAAATCGGCCATGGCTGATGGTCCGACCAGGTTCATGCCCTCGTTCCATTGGCCCAAAAGGGCCCGAAAGGCCTCCAGGTCAGCCATTTGCCTTGGGGTTGCGCCAAGCACCGCCTGCAGTTGGACGGCGTCGGTTGGCGGGCCGGAAAAGTCAGGCCCATTCTCGTGCGGGGACTCAGGCCGCACGCGGACCGGCGCGGCGGACATGAGACAATAGGGCGGTAAGGGCGCCGGGCGTGATGCCCTCGATGCGGGAGGCCTGCCCAAGGGTCATGGGCCGGATCGTCGAGAGCTTTTCGCGCGCCTCGTTGGAAAGGCCGGGCACGGCGGCGTAGTCAAGATCAAGGCTCAGGGCGAGGTCCTCGTCGCGGCGGAAAGCAATGGCCTCGGCTTCTTGGCGGTCCAGATAGCCGGCGTAGGCGGCGTCAATTTCGATCTGTTCGCGGGCCGCGGGCGCCCAGGCTGCGATTTGGGGCCAAACGCGCTCCAACTCGGGCCAGCCGATAGCTGGGTAGGCCAACAGCTGGGTCAAATCTCGGCGAACCCCATCCGCATTGACCTTGAGGCCCGCTTTCTCGGCCTGGGCTGGGGTCAGCACCAGTCCTTTGGCCTCTGTGCGGGCTATATCGAGGGCGGATTGTTTCACGTGAAACGCCCCGGCTCTGCTAGAGCCGACGACGCCCAGGCCCAGGCCCGCGCTGGTCAGGCGTTGATCAGCGTTATCGGCGCGTAGGGTCAGACGGAATTCAGCCCGGCTAGTGAACATGCGGTAGGGCTCGCTCACCCCGCGCGTGACTAGGTCATCGATCATGACGCCTATATAGGCCTGATCACGGCCAAACACCGCCGCTAGAGCGCCAGAGCATGCCCGCGCCGCGTTCAGCCCGGCCATCAGGCCCTGGGCGCCGGCCTCTTCATAGCCGGTGGTGCCGTTGATCTGCCCAGCGAGATAGAGACCAGGGACGCGCTTGACCTCCAGTGTGGGCGAGAGCTCGCGCGGGTCGACGTAGTCGTACTCGATGGCGTAGCCAAACCGTTTGATGGAGACCTGTTCAAGGCCGGGAATTGTACGGAGGAACAGAGCCTGGGTTTGTTCGGACACAGAGGTGGACACCCCGTTGGGATAGACGGTGTCGTCATCCAGCCCCTCCGGCTCCAGGAAGATCTGGTGGCTCGTTTTGTCAGCGAAGCGAACCACCTTGTCCTCGATGGATGGACAATAGCGCGGCCCGACGCCGGTCGTCCGGCCGCCATAGACGGCTGATTCCCCAAGGTGTTCGGCAATGATCCGGTGTGTTTCCGCTGTCGTGTAGGTCACGCCGCAGGCGATCTGCGGCGTGGTGACCGCCTCGGTCAGAAACGAAAAGGGCGTCGGCGGCTTATCGCCTGGCTGCATCTCCAGCCTATCCCAGGCGATGGTCCGCCCATCCAAGCGCGCGGGCGTGCCCGTCTTCAGCCGACCCATCTTCAGCCCCAGGCCATATAGCCGCTCGGCTAGACCGATGGATGGGGCCTCGCCGACCCGTCCGGCGGGCGTGCGGGTTTCGCCCAAATGGATGACACCCTTCAGAAACGTGCCGGTCGTCAGAACCACTGCCCCGGCCGGGTAATGCCGCCCCGTGGCGCCGATCACGCCGTTCACGCGGCCATCGGTCAAGGTCACGTCCTCAGCCGCGTCGGCCAGGATGTCCAGGTTGGGCTGTTCGGCCAGGGCCGCCTGCATGGCCCGACGATAGCGGGCGCGGTCAATTTGTGCGCGGGGTCCACGCACGGCAGGTCCCTTAGATCGATTGAGCAGACGAAACTGGATCCCCGCTGCGTCGGCCATTCGACCCATCAGGCCGTCCAGAGCGTCGATTTCGCGTACCAAATGTCCTTTGCCCAAGCCGCCGATGGCCGGATTGCAGGACATTTCACCTATCGTGTCCCGCCGGTGGGTCAGCAACAAGGTGCGCGCGCCGAAGCGGGCGGATGCGGCTGCAGCTTCGCAGCCGGCGTGTCCGCCGCCAATCACGATCACATCCCAGGAATTGGCCTTAGCCATAGCAGGTCCGAACAGAAACGCCCCCGAATGCGGGGGCGGCGGAAGACCTCATCTATAACGCAAACGCCATGGGTGGTCGAGGCACGACCGGAGACGGTCGGTGTGTAAAGTGGGTGGGCCACAGTCCGCCCGGCGGTGTTTCACGTGAAACACTCGAGACTACTTGCCAATGCAGAAGCTGGAAAACACCTCGCCCAGCACCTCCTCCGGATCAATCCGGCCCGCAATCCGCCCCAGCGCCGTGGCCGCATGCCTTAAGTCCTCCGCAGCCAGTTCTGGCGAGCGCCCCAGGGCCAAACCACCGCGCCGAAGGGCCTGAGCGGCCTCCTCCAGGCGCCGACGATGGCGCAGCCGGGTCACGGCGGGAAAATCAGCGGGGGCGCATAGGCCCTGCACCTTGGCGGATATGGCATCAGCCAGATCCCGCACCCCTCCATCGGCCACCGCACACGCGCGAACGACACCGGCGCATTCGCGCTCAGCCGCCTTCATGGCCGCCGCCGCCGCCGGACCCTCCGGGCGATCCGCCTTGTTCAGCACCACGAGGTCGCCCTTGGCCATGAGGGCTGCGGCCTCGCCTCCCGGCCCGGGGCCGCCCGATCCGTCAACCACCCAAACCCGCAAATCGGCCGTCTTGGCCCAGGCCCGCGCCCGGCGCACGCCCTCCACCTCGATAGGATCGTCTGTCTCCCGGATGCCGGCCATGTCGGCATAGAGCGCCTTAAAGCCGCCGATAATCACGGGAACTTCGATCACGTCGCGCGTGGTGCCCGGACGGTCCGTCACAATCGCAGCCTCTCGCCCGGCCAAACGGTTCAGCAGACTGGACTTTCCGGCGTTCGGCGCGCCGATCAGCGCGATCCGGTAACCTTCCCGGACCCGCTCGCCGCGATGTTCATCCGCCAAGGCTGCTTCCAGATCGTCGGCCAGGGCGGCGATCTTGCCGCCGATCTCACGGTCCAACGTCTCGGGCAAATCCTCGTCTGGAAAGTCCACCGCCGCTTCCAGCCGGGCCAAGGCCTCGATCAGCCGCCGGCGCCAGGCCAGGTAGCGCGCCGAAAGCTCCCCCCCCAACTGTCCAAGGGCTTGGCGCCTTTGGCTGTCGGTCTCCGCGTCCACCAGATCGGCAATAGCTTCCGCCTGTGTCAGATCCAGCTTTCCGTGCTGAAAGGCGCGCCGGGAGAATTCGCCGGGCTCAGCCAGGCGCAAACCCAGTTCGCCCAAGGCTCGGCTGACGGCCTCGACCGTCGCTTGTCCGCCGTGCAGATGCAATTCCGCGCTATCTTCCCCCGTGAAACTCCCGGGACCCGGTAGCCACAGCACCAGAGCTTGATCGAGAATTTCCCGACCCCGGCGTAGCCGCCTCAACGCGGCGCGGCGTGGCGCCGGCATGGCTCCGGCTAGGCGCCGCAGCACCCCGGCGCTTTCCGGACCTGATATCCGCATCACCGCCACCGCCGCTCGCCCGGGCGCAGTGGCCAGGGCGAAGATGGTGTCCTGCATATCAGACCTTGCCGCTGGTCGCCGCGAGCATCATGCGCATGAACTGTTCCTGGGCCTGTCCGCCGAAGGTCATCCAGCTGCGCATAAGCTCCTCGGGCTGGAGCATATTGATGTTGGCGTCCATCCGGCTTTTCATTTCCTGCACAAGATGGTCGTTCAGGATCGTCACGTCCGGGAGGCCAAAAAACGACCGCGCCTCCAGCGGTGTGCAGTCCACCTCGATCGTGACCTTCATGCCATCGTTCCTCAAATCGCGTCGCCCTGCCGGCGACTCCTAAGCATCGCCGCACGGGGGGCCGGGTTCAACCGCCTATATCGTCCGATCCCGACCAAGCTCTATCGCATTTGGCCGCTAGCTCACTAAATTGCGTGTTCAAACGTGGAGTCTGGCCGATGCGGGTGGTTGAATTCGATAAGATCGGCGGGCCGGAGGTGTTGCGCGTTGTTGATCGGGAGGTCCTTGCGCCAGGGCCCGGTGAAATTCTGATCCGCCATGGGGCTATTGGTCTGAACTTCATCGACACCTATTTCCGCACCGGTCTTTATCCCGCGCCCCTGCCCTGCGTGCTCGGTTCAGAGGGGTCGGGCGTTGTGGAGGCTGTGGGGCAGGGGGTTACGCGCTTTCGGGTCGGCGACCGTGCAGCCTATGCCGGCGGCTTCGGCGCCTATGCCCAAGCTCGATCCTACCCCGCTGACCGGGCCGTCCGAGTGCCGGACGGGATCAGCGATGAGGTGGCGGCCGCCGTAATGCTCAAGGGCATGACCGCAGAGTTCCTCTTGCATCGTTGCTTCAAGGTCCAGGCCGGGCAGAGCGTGCTGGTTCACGCCGCGGCGGGGGGCGTCGGCAGCCTGCTGGTGCAGTGGGCCAAGGCGCTCGGAGCCCGGGTGATCGGCACGGCCGGCTCGCCCGAAAAGGCCGCCCTGGCCCAGGCGTTTGGCGCCGACGAATTGGTTCTTTATCGCGAAGACAACGTAGCCGAACGCGTTCGGGCGCTGACGAACGGCCAGGGGGTCGCGGTTGTCTTTGATTCCGTGGGCAAAGACACATTCGATGGCTCTATTGATAGTCTGGCTCGGCGAGGCTGGCTGGTGGCTTTCGGCAACGCCTCAGGTCCCGCGCCGCCGATTGACCCGCTCCGCCTTATGCGCGGAGGATCGCTAATTCTGACTCGGCCGACCCTGGTGGACTTTATCGTCACGACTGAGGAGTTGGACGCCAGCGCCGCCGCTGTGTTTGCCGCCATCCAGTCGGGCGCGATCACCCCCCGGATCGGTCAAACTTTCGCTTTGGACGATATCGCCGACGCGCACCGGGCGCTCGAGGGACGCCGAACCACCGGCGCGACCCTGTTAATCCCCTAGTTCACGCCCGATGAAGAGCGTTTCACGTGAAACGTCAGGTCTTCATGGCCGCCGGACAGGCGGGGCGCGCCAGCAGCCGATTCAAGTAGTCTGTTACTAAATCATCGTAGGATTCAGCGGCCTTGATCGCGCGGCCCATAAACAGGGCGTAGCCGACGGAAATATCCGCTGCGGTGAATTGATCGCCGGCCATATAAGGCGCGCTTTTCAGTCGCTCAGACACCAGCCTCAGGCGATCGGCGAAGGTTTTCCGGATATCGCCCGCGGTCCACTCGTCCTTGGCCCCGACCGGTCCAAAGAAGCGGGCGTGAAGCAAATAGGTCAGTGGCGCGGCTAGGGTGGCCTCGCCCATATGCAGGAACTGTAGATAGTCGCCGAAACCCGGCTGGCCTGGCTCCAAAGCCAGGGGCGTGGGCCCATAGCGGCGGGCAAAGTAGTCAATAATGGCCACCGACTCGAAGATCTTCACGTCCCCGTCGACCATGGCCGGCAGGGTGCCCAGCGGATTGATCTTGAGGTACTCCGCATCGGCGGGAAAGGCCGTTGAGACCGCCTCATAGGCCAGTCCCATTTCTTCAGCCATCCAAATGGCCCTGGAGGAGCGCGTCTTATTGATGTGGTAAATAAGAATCACATCTAATTCTCTTTTGCCTCTGAATATCAAGTATTCATGGACTGGAAGAACTCACCGTTATTTTTTGTTTGTCGTAGTTTATCTAACAGGAACTCGATCGCATCTTGCGCGCCCATCGGATTCAGGATGCGGCGAAGCACGTATGTCTTCTGCAACACATCCTTCGGCGTGATCAATTCTTCCTTACGGGTGCCGGACTTAAGGATGTCGATGGCTGGGAACACCCGCTTGTCCGCGACCTTGCGGTCCAGGATGATTTCCGAGTTACCGGTGCCCTTGAACTCTTCAAAGATCACTTCGTCCATTCGCGAGCCCGTATCGATCAAAGCCGTGGCGATAATGGTCAGCGAGCCGCCTTCTTCGATATTCCGCGCCGCGCCGAAGAAGCGCTTCGGGCGTTGCAGGGCGTTAGCGTCCACACCGCCGGTCAGCACCTTGCCTGAAGAGGGCACCACGGTGTTGTAGGCGCGGCCTAGGCGCGTGACCGAATCCAGCAGGATGACCACGTCGCGCTTATGTTCGACCAGCCGCTTAGCTTTCTCGATAACCATCTCAGCCACCTGCACGTGGCGCGTCGCCGGCTCGTCGAAGGTGGAGGAGATCACCTCACCCTTCACCGTGCGCTGCATGTCGGTGACTTCCTCGGGCCGTTCATCGATCAGCAACACGATCAGGTAGCATTCAGGGTGGTTGGCGGCGATGGACTTGGCAATGTTCTGCAGCATTACCGTCTTGCCCACCCGGGGCGGCGCCACGATCAGGCAGCGCTGGCCTTTGCCGAGCGGGGCGACGATATCGATGATCCGACCGGAACGGTCCTTCAGCGTCGGATCCTCAATCTCCATGCTCAGTCGTTGTTCGGGATACAGTGGGGTCAGGTTGTCGAAGTGGACCTTGTGCCGGACATTCTCCGGGTTCTCGAAATTGATAGTGTCGACCTTGACCAAGGCGAAATAACGCTCGCCCTCGCGCGGCGCGCGGACGCCGCCCTCCACCGAATCTCCTGTGCGCAGGCCGAATTTACGGATTTGCGATGGGCTGACGTAGATGTCGTCCGGGCCGGACAGGTAATTGGCTTCCGGCGAGCGCAGGAAGCCAAACCCATCGGGCAGAACTTCCATGGTGCCGCTGCCGGAGATCTCGACCCCCTCTTCGGCCAGGGCCTTGAGGATGGCGAACATCATGTCCTGCTTGCGCATGGCGTTCGCGTTCTCGATCTCGAGCGCCTCGGCGAAGGCAAGCAGATCGGTGGGGGATTTCTCCTTGAGCTCCTGCAGCGACATGCGCTGGAGGCCCATGGTGGCGATGGCGGAGGCCCCCGCGTCATCGCCGGCCTCTTCGGCCGTCGTGTCGATCAGAATCTCGGAATCGTCTGTCATGAATGGACTCTATAATTCGCCGCGCATCGGCGGCGTCTGGCGGCCCTTAGGGCCATTGGAAAACCGGGCTGCTCAGCCCGAATACAGGTGCGGCCTGAGAACCAAACCGCAGAGGGGGAGGGTCGGACCGCGCCGCGCCACGCGCGGGGTCCTTCAGGGGCGGGAGTCCGGCGAACCGGACCTCCACCAGCGGAACCACAGCCACGGCCCCAGGTCAAGCACCGAGGGACGTCTGGGCCTGGTCAGCCGCCGAATTCGGTAGTGACCGCCAGGACCATGACAACCGCTACCAGAAAGGGCAGCTCGTTGACCATGCGCCAGAACCGCTCGCTATGGGTGTTCTTGTGCTTGGCGAAGGCCTTGCGGTTCTTGGCCAGGAAATGGTGCCAGACGGTCTGGAAAACCACCCCCGCAAGCTTGGTCAGCATCCAGGGCTTGAGCACCAGGCCCAGGTCATGGCCGGCGGCCGTGCGGATGTAGATTAGGGCCAGGCCCAGGGCCCAGGCAATGACCATGGCCGGGTTCATGATTATGCTCATGAGCTTGGCTTCCATGGTCTGGAAGGTCAGGTCCATCTCCGAGCCCGCCGTGGCGCGGGTATGGTAGGCGAAAATACGCGGCAGATACAAAAGGCCGGCCATCCAGGCGATAACCGCAATGATGTGCAGGCCGCGGATGAGTTCGTACTGTCCGCTGATCGCTTCGTACAAACCGTTCATGCCGCCGCGTCCTTCGTTCGGGGGCAGCTTCGCCAACCCTCGCCGCACCGCCACGGGCCGGCCGGCAAGGTCGCGCACGGTCCCGCAAGGGCTATTTGCACCAGTTGCCCTAGGCCGTCGACAAAGCTTTGCTCTATCCCTAGCGCAGGCGCACGCAGATAGGTGGGGCAGCCCACCTGGTCGGCCAAGCCGGCATAGTCGTGGTCCAATTCCACCAGGGTCTCAATGTGTTCCGAGACAAACGCGATGGGCGAGATCAAAACGCCCATGCCTTCGGCCCCGGCGTCCTCGATGGCGTGGATGGTGTAGGGGCGCAGCCACTTCATTGGCCCGACGCGGCTCTGATAACATACCCGCCAGTCCCAATCGCGCCCTGTGTCCGCGCGCAGACGCTCGAGCACCCCCACGGCGGTGGCTTCCACCTGGGCCTGATAGGGATCGCCCTTGGCCACCACCGATAGCGGCAGACCATGGGCGGAAAACAGCAGGCGTATCGGCCAGGGCGATCCCGCTTCGCGCCAGACCTGCAAGATGCGCCCGGCGTGGGCCCGGATCAGCGCGTCGTGCGTTGGGTAGCAACACACCGCCCGAACCCGTCCTGACCCTTTGTAGGCCTCGCGCCAAGCTTTCAGGGAGGAGGCGGTAGTCGTTGTGGAGAACTGCGGATAGAGCGGCAGAACAACGATTTCGTCAGGGGCGAAAGCCGCCACCTGCGCGGCGGCGTCCCGCGTCAGGGGCTTCCAATAGCGCATGGCGATGAAAACCTTGGCCTCGGTCTGCGGCATCACCTGGTCCAGCCTGGCCTGCAGGGCCTGGGCCTGGGCCTCCGTTTCCGGTTTCAGGGGAGAGCCGCCACCGAGCCTGGCGTAGTTGGCCTTTGCGCTCTTGGCCCGCAAGGTCGACACCAGCGCCGCAAGCGCCAACCTGATCGGGCCGGGCAAGCCGATAATGGCCCGATCTGAGAACAGATTGAACAGGAACGGGCGCACGGCCGACGGTCGATCAGGACCCCCTAGGTTGAATAGCACAACCGCCAGCCGGCGCTTCGGCGCACTGTCGCTCACGTCCTGGTGTTCCAAAGTGTTACCCGTTCAACCGTGCGCGCCACGTGCTCAATCGGCGTGTCGGGCAATATGCCGTGGCCCAGATTGAAGATGTAGGGTCCCGCTCCCCACTGGCTGAGCAGTTCATCAGTCCGGCGATCCAGTTCCTTGCCCCCTGCGCGGAGGAGAAGGGGGTCCAGCGCGCCTTGAATCGGCTTTTTGGCCTGAATGGCCAGGCCTTGAGCCGCACTCGCCTGCACATCCAACGCAACGGCGTCGCTGGAGACCTTGTCCGCATAGATCTGAACCAGCGCGCCGGCGCCTCGTGGAAAGCCGATCACCGGCGCACTGACCCCCAATTCGCGCAATCGCTTGATGATCGCTGCGTGGGGCCGGATCACCAGGCGTTCGAACAGCGGCTCGGACAGGCCCTCCGCCCAGGATTCGAACAGTTTCAACACCTGCGCCCCGGCCGAAGCCTGCATGGCCAGATAGCGCGAGGTGGCCTCCACCAAAACTTCCAGCAAGCCATCCACCCTGTCCGGGTCGGTATAGGCCAAGGTGCGCGAGGCGCTGCGGTCGCTGGACCGGCCTTCGATCATATAGGTGGCTACCGTCCACGGCCCACCGGCAAAGCCGATCAGCGCCCGCTCTGGCTCCAGCGCGGCCCGCACCAGCGACAGGGTCTCGCCCACACTCGACAAAGCTTTGGTGGATGTCTCAATCTTGGAAGCCAGGGCCGGATTGGACGGCAATTCACCCAGCCTGGGTCCCTCGCCCGCTTCGAACCAGACATCCTGACCCAGGGCGCGCGGAATCAGCAAAATATCGGCAAACACGATGGCTGCATCCAACGGGAACCGGCGCATGGGCTGCAAGGTCGCCTCGGCCGCCATATTTGGATTGTGGCAAAAGGCGATGAAGTCGGGCGCCTGGGCTCGCAGAACGCGATATTCCGGCAAGAACCGGCCGGCCTGGCGCATGAACCAGACAGGAGGTCGATCGGCGGCCTGTCCCGAAAGGACGGAGAGCAGGCGGGGCGGGGAGACTGGGCTCATGGCGCTGCTCCTTAGTCCGGCTATGTGGTCCGGCTCAAGGCGCCCTACATACTTAATAGAAGATTAAGATTTTTGAGACGGTAGAAGTATGGCGGCCCAAGACGGGGATGGAACACGCTCGAGCGGGGCGCTAACAGGCTTATCCCATGCCGTGCAGCGCCCTACCCTTCAACTTCGGCGCCTGTGAATAACGGGGACAAGGCGCGATGGCCCAACCCAGCCAGCCATTGGACGTCGCCCGGCCTGTAGAGCGTTTTGCCGATAACATATGTCCCCAAAACTCGCCCAAGGTCGGGGCAATCCATTCCACAGGCTTGGCCGACGGGGAAACTTGGCGGATAACCCGCCCGCTTGTCCCCGCTGACCGCGCATGAGGCGTGCGGAGCCTTTTCGCCGTCTGTTCGTCCCCCGTTGGCGGGGTGTTTGTTAAACATTTGTTAACGTTATTCCCCCGGCCCCGGTTTGTGGCCAAGGCAACCATCGCAGCCCATGACCACCCCCCCGCGTTTCGCCACCTATTTCCACATACACCTGGTCTCGGACTCCACCGGCGAGACCTTGAACGCCATGGCCAAGGCGGTGTGCGCCCGTTTCGACAACGTCCTGCCCATCGAGCACATCTACGCCCTGATGCGCTCCGAACGGCAGCTGGAACGGGTTCTGCGCGAAATTGAAGACGCTCCCGGCGTGGTGATGCACACCATTGTCGACAAGGAACTGCGAGCGGGGCTTGAGCGCGGTTGCCGTGAACTGGACCTGGCCTGCGTAGCGGCCCTCGATCCGCTCGTTTCTACCCTCGCCCGCTATCTCGGCGCGACCCTCTCCAAGCGGGTCGGAGCACAACACGCGCTGGATGCGGATTATTTCGAACGGATTGAGGCGCTCAATTACGCTATGGCCCACGATGACGGGCAGCAGACGCCGGATCTTGAACAGGCCGATGTGGTGCTGGTCGGGGTCAGCCGTACGTCAAAAACACCTACCTGCATCTACTTGGCCCACCGCGGCGTGCGGGCCGCCAATGTACCGCTGGTTCCCGGTGCGGAACCGCCGCCGCAGCTATTCAATCTGCGCCGCCCCATTGTCGTGGGGCTAATCCTATCGCCGGACCGCTTGATCCAGATTCGCCGCAACCGCCTCCTCAGCCTCAACGAGCAGCGTGAAAGCAGCTATATCGAAGGCGATTCCGTGCGCGAGGAGATCATCCGCGCGCGTCGCCTGTTTGAGCGCCAGGGCTGGCCGGTGATTGACGTCAGCCGCCGCTCGGTCGAGGAAACCGCTGCGGCCGTGATCAACTTGCTCAACGCCGCGCGCAGCAAACCCCAGACGGCGGGCTAGAGCATGTCCAGCCCAATCACTCTGGCGTCGCAGAGCGTCGCTCGCGCCCAACTGCTGACAGCCGCCGGTGTGACATTCACCACCCAGTCGGCCGGCGTGGACGAGCTCGCGGTCAAACAGGCCTTGCTGGCCGAAGGCCACGGCCCGCGCGACATTGCCGACGCCTTGGCTGAAGCTAAGGCGATCAAGGTCTCGCGCCGCCAGCCGGGGTTGGTGATCGGCGCGGACCAGACGCTGGATTTCGATGGCGTCCTGGTCGACAAGGCCGAAGATTTGGACGGGGCGCGTCAAAGGTTGACGACCCTGCGGGGCAAGACCCACAGTCTCCACAGCGCAGTGGTTATTGCCCGAGATGGCGTGGCCGTCTGGCGGACCCTGTCCAGCCCCACCATGACCATGCGCCCGTTCTCGGACATATTCCTGGATGGCTATTTGCAGCGAAACGCCGACGCGGCGCTGTCTTGCGTCGGCGGCTACGCGCTGGAAGGCGAGGGAGCGCAACTGTTCAGTCGGATCGAGGGGGACTACTTCGCTGTGCTTGGCCTGCCCCTACTCGGCGTGCTCGACTACCTACGGCTGCAGGGGGCGCTTCCCTCATGAGCACGGGACCGATGCGCGCGGGGGTGATCGGCCACCCCATCAGCCATTCGCTAAGCCCGCGCATCCACCGGGCCTGGATTGCGGCCAGGGGCCTTGACGCAAGCTACGACGCCTTCGACGTGGCGCCTGACGCCCTGAAGGCGTTTGTCGAACGTCACCGCGGCGGCGGGATACTGCGTGGGGTCAACGTCACGATTCCGCACAAGGAAGACGCCCTAGCCCTAGCCGACGTCGCCAACGACGCCGCATCCCGCGCCGGCGCGGCCAATGTGCTGCTGTTTCGGCCGGACGGCATGGTTGAAGCCCGCAACACGGATGGCCATGGCCTGCTCGAAGCGTTCAGGATCAAAATACCGGACTTTGACCCCAAGACCTGCCGGGTGGAAATCCTTGGCGCCAGCGGCGCCGCTCGAGGCGCTGTCGCCGCCTTTGTAGCGCAGGGCAATACCCATATCATTATTGCCAATCGAACCGACGAAAAGGCGCAAGCCTTGGCCAAGGCGTTCGGCGTCGCCACCCAACCCTGGGCCAACCCCAAGATATCCCCGGGCACGGAAGTCGTCATAAACGCCACCAGCATGGGTCTGGGCGGCACGCCCAGCCCCATGCTGCAATGGCCGCCGCCCAGCGGCCCAGGCGTGGCGCTGGACATGGTCTATAATGCGCCGGGCTTCCTCGCTGACGCCCAACGTATGGGATGGAAGACAGTCGACGGCGTGGAAATGCTCATCGGCCAAGCCGCGCCCTCATTTGAGGCGTTCTTCGATGCGCCGCCGCCCGAAAACTACCGGACGCTGGCGCTGGCCGCCCTTGAGGCGCCCCCATGATCATCCTGGGCCTGACCGGATCGATCGGCATGGGCAAGTCGACCACCGCGAGCCTGTTTCGTCAGGCCGGCGTCCCCATTTATGACGCCGACGCCGAGGTCGCTACTCTGTATGCCAGGGGCGGCGGCGCGGTGGAGCTGGTTCAGCGGGCCTTTCCGGGCGCAGTCGGCGATGGAGCGGTGGATAGAACGCGCCTGGCCGCCGCCGTGGCCGCCGAACCAGCCGGACTGAAGCGGCTGGAGGCGATAGTCCATCCGCTTGTCCGAGCCCGTCGCGCCGCGTTTCTGGACCGCGCCCGCGCTGAGGCCGCCAAGGTGGTGGTGCTGGACATGCCCTTGCTGTTCGAGGTCGGCGCCCAGGACGCGGTTGACGCGATCGTGGTGGTTTCCGCGCCACAGGACGTTCAGCGCCGCCGGGCTCTGGCGCGGCCGGGCATGAGTCCTGAAAAGCTGGCGATGATCCTGGCTCGCCAGATTCCCGATGCGGACAAACGCGCCCGGGCGGACTTTGTCATCGATACCTCAACGGGCCTGGACGATGCCCGCGCCGAAGTGAACCGGGTGCTTCAGATCGTCACCGCCTCCGGCTGGACACCCCCGCGCCGCCGCGCTTGATTTGCGGGGGCGAACGGCGCCATCACAAGATCATGGCCCGCGAAATCGTCCTGGACACCGAAACCACTGGACTGGACCCCCGTCGGGGCGACCGTCTGGTGGAAATCGCCTGCATCGAACTGCAGGACCTTCTGCCGACGGGGCGGACCTTCCACCGATACGTCAATCCCGAGCGGGACATGCCCATTGAGGCGGAACGGGTGCATGGCCTCTCGGCTAAGTTCCTGGCCGACAAGCCGAGATTTCATGAACCGGATGTTTGCGAGGCGTTTATCGACTTTGTCGGCGACGCTGTGATCGTGGCGCATAACGCCGGCTTTGACCGTGGCTTCGTCAATTTCGAGCTGGAGCGCGTAGGGCGCGACACCCTGCACGAGCTGCGCTGGCTGGACACACTGGGTCTGGCCCAAAAGCGCTTCCCGGGCATGTACAATTCTCTGGACGCCCTCTGTAAGCGCTTCAAGATTTCCCTGGCCGAGCGGGAAAAGCACGGCGCCCTGATCGACGCCCGCCTCCTGGCCGAAGTTTATCTGGAGCTTCGCGGCGGCCGCGAGCGGGGACTGGAGCTGGCGCCGCAAGTCGTGCAGTCCGCCGTCGCCCAGGCAGTCCAAGCTGAATATGGCGCGCGGCCGCGCCCGCTGGCGCCCCGTTCCACAGACGATGAACGCGCGGCCCACGCCGCGTTCGTTCAGGTCAACCTTAAGGACAAGGCCTTGTGGCTTAAGCTGGGCTTGGTCACGCCCTAGATCACGTTTGGCGAAAGTGTACGCAGTTTCGCGCCGGAACGCGCCCTAACCATTTGATTTATAGCCTTTTTCAACGGGTCAGAAGATTCCATTTGACCCTGAAGGCTCTAGGCGTTGCCGGTCTCGCCCACTTCCGCCCTTTTTCGGGCGACATAGACCGCAGCGAAATCGATTGGCTCCAGCATCATGGGCGGAAAACCGCCGTCGGCCGTGAGGTCAGTGACCATCCGGCGCGCGAAGGGGAACAGATAGCGGGGGCACTCAATGAGCAAGACCTGCTCAAGATCGGCTTCCGCCACCCCGGTCACTTGGAACAGCCCGCCAAACACCAGCTCCAGCTGAAACACCACCGCTTCGTCGCGTTGAGCGACCACATTCAGCTTCAGATCCAGCTCGAACAAGGCGTCGGGGCGTCCACGGGCGTTCAGCTCGACGCCCAACTCGATCTGCGGACGGGGCGCGTCGGGCTGCAACGAATCCGGCGCCCGGGGATTCTCAAAGGACAGGTCTCGAACGTACTGGGCCAAAATCCGGATGGCGGGCGGTTGGGCGGCGGGCTCAGGGTCCGCAAAGATGAAATCGGGCGCGGCGTCAGTCATGGTATTATCCCTTGCGCCGTCGTAGACGGTGTTAAGCCCCCGTCTAGGATTTATCGGCGATAAGGCGGGGCTGCTAACATGCGCGCCATGGGCGCGCAACGGCGGGACCTGGCGGACGGGGTTGAGCGTCCTATATTGGAAGAGCAGCCAACCGGGATCAGCCGTGCAAGTTCTCGAACTTCTTATCTTCGCCGCCCTGGCCGCCGTGGTCCTCTACCAGCTCTACGCTGTGCTGGGCCGTAAGGTGGGGCGACAGCCGGAAGACCAGCCGGAGCTGGCTCGCCGCCCGGTCGTGGTTGGCGTGATCGCCGGCCGCTCGCCGGTGGACGAGGTGGCCTTAGGGGGCCTGGGGGCCGTGCGCGCCCGCGACCCGGCGTTCGACCTCGACCATTTCTTGCAAAACGCCCGCGCCGCTTACGAGTCCATCGTGCGGGCCTTCACGGCCGGAGACCGCGCGGCGCTGCGCTCGCTGGTTTCGGCGGAGGTCATGGCGGGCTTTGAGTCCGCCATCGACGAACGCGAGGCCCAGGGTCGCAGCGAAAACGTCGAGTTCTTGCACCCGGTGCGCGCTGATGTGGAAGACTCCCAGACGGACAAAGACCTCGCCCGCATCAAAGTGCGGTTTTTGGGCGAATTCCGTAGCCGGTCCAAGGGGCCGGAGGGCGAAGCGGTCGACGACCGCCGCACCGCCGAGCTGTGGACCTTCGAGCGCCCGCTTTCCAGCCGCGAACCGAACTGGATTCTGGTCCGCGTCGAAGCCGCCCAGGCTTAGGTCCATGCGGGGGGCTTGGTGCGCTCTGGCCCTGACCTTCGCCGTCCTGGCCCTTGAGGCTTGCGCCGGCCCACCGGCGCCCAAACTTCAAGTCGCATCCGCGCCTTCTCGGCCCGCTGTGACAACCGAGGCGCCCGCGGCGCGGCCCGCGTCCCCGCCCCCCGCGCAGTCCTTTGAACCGCCCCTACAGTTCGTCGACCTCGCCGGATGGGAGCAGGAGGACCACGCTGCCGCGCTGGACGCCTTTCGCGACGGATGCGGCGTGGCCCGGGACGCGGCCTGGCGCGAAGTCTGCCTGCGCGCCCGCGATCTGGGCCCTCAAGACGATGTCATCTCCCGCGCCTTTCTGGAAACCAACTTCAGCCTTCAGCCCGTGGCCGACGAGGGGCTGCTGACGGGCTATTTTGCGCCTGAATACCCGGCGCGAAAGGTGCGCGGGGGCGCCTTCACCGCGCCTGTGAGGGCCAAACCCGACGATATGGTTATTTTGGACCTCAGTCCTTTCGATCCGCAGTTCCAGGGCAAGAAGGTCACCGGCCGGGTGCGCGAGGGCAAATTTGAGCCCTATCCGGCGCGCGCCATCATCGAAAAGACGCCCGACAAGAAGCCCCTGGCCTGGATGAAGCCGGAGGATCTGTTCTTCCTACAGATCCAGGGCTCGGGCGTGCTGACATTCCCCGACGGCGAACGTCAAAAGGCGCTGTTCGCCGCCGGCAACGGGCGTCCTTTCATCGGGATCGCCACTCCCATGCGCGATAAGGGACTGTTACAGGACGCCAATACCTCCGGCGACGCGATCCGGTCCTGGCTGGCTGATCATCGGGGACCGGAGGCCGAGGCGATCATGCGCCTGAACCCCCGCTACACCTTCTTCAGCCTCGAGCCCGACGACGGCCAACAGCCGGTCGGCGCTGCGGGCGCAGCCCTCACCCCCGGCAGGGCCATCGCCGTCGACCCCTCCAAACACGCCTACGGCGCTCTTTATTGGATCAGCGCCGAAGCCCCCGCCTTGACGGGGGCCTTTCCCGTCTACCGGCGCCTGACCGTGGCGCTCGACACCGGCGGGGCGATCAAGGGCGATGTTCGCGCCGATCTCTATACGGGCCTGGGCCAAAGCGCCGGGGTGGAGGCGGGCCGGGTGCGTCACAGGTTGAAGATGGTGGCCTTCATGCCGGTGGTCGACCTGTCCATTTTGGCCCAGGGCCCTCCCCCGCGCGCCGCGCCGGTCCATCCGCGTCCATGAAACGCGGTCTGCGGCCGGAGGAGCTGAGGCTCTGGGCCATAGTCGCCGCCACGGTCCGCCCCGCCGCGGGACGCTCCACCCCCGCCGAACCCCCGCAAACCCAGGCCCAACCGTCACTTGCGCCAGTGGCTGCAACCGCCCCGCCGGGCCCGACCGCGCGGTCTAAGGCCAGACCCGGTCCCGCCGTTTCCGCCCCCGCCGACATCGAGCCAGGCCGCAAACGCCGCATCGTGCGCGAACGCGACCCCATCGACCGAACGCTCGATCTGCACGGCATGGATCAGGACCGGGCGCGGGTCGCCCTGCTGGGCTTTTTGAGCCAGGCCCAATCTCAGGGCGAGCGGGCCGTGCTGGTCATTACCGGCAAGGGCTCACGCGGCGACGGCGTCCTGCGCCGCCACACGCCCGACTGGCTCGCCGACCCGTCCCTGCGCCCGGTCGTCGCCGGCTGGTCCTTCGCCCACCGCCGCCACGGCGGCGAGGGCGCGATCTATGTGGCCCTGAAGCGGCCACGTACATAATCCGCTCATCCCGGCCTTCGCCGAGACGAGCGGAAACTAAATGGACCGCGACGCCTTCTCGTCCAGGCCCGAGCGGCCTTCGCGCGCTTCCAGCTTGGCGGCGACCTTGTCCAGGTCGACGCCCGACCCGGCCAGCAACACCAGCCAGTGGTAGATCAGGTCGGCGCTTTCGGCGGCGACGGCGCTTTTATCGTGGGACGCGGCGGCGATTACCGTTTCCACCGCCTCCTCGCCGAATTTCTTGGCTTGGCGCTCGACGCCCTCGCTCAAAAGCATGGCGGTATAGGAGCTTTCGGGGTCAGCGCCCTTTCGCGCCTCGATCACGGCGGCCAGGCGGTCGAGGACTTCGGAAAAACGGCTCAAGCGGGTCATCCTTTTCATCCGCTCATCCCCCGTGGAGGCGGGGGACCCAGGACTGTCCAGCTTGGCGGGGGCCCAACAAAAAGCCTGGATCCCCGCCTTCGCGGGGATGAGCGGGGTTTAAATCTAACTCAACCGCACCGGAAGGCCTGCGTCCAGCATGGCCTGTTTGGCCTCGCCCACGCTGATCTCGCCGAAGTGGAAGATCGAGGCGGCCAAGACCGCGTCCGCGCCGCCCTCTTTCACCGCTTCGACCAGGTGTCCGGCCGATCCCGCGCCACCGGAGGCGATCACCGGCACGCTGACCGCCTCGGACACCGCCCGCAGCAGGGACACATCGTAGCCCGACTTGGCGCCGTCGCGGTCCATGGAGGTGAGCAGGATTTCGCCCGCGCCCAACTCCACCCCCCGCACCGCCCAGTCGACCACGTCCATCCCCGTTCCCTTGCGTCCGCCGTAGGTGAAAACCTCCCAGCCGTCCCTGGCGGCTGCGTGCTTGGCGTCGATAGCCAGGACCACCGCCTGGGCGCCGAAGGCGTCGGCCGCCGCGCTGATCAGTTCGGGCGTTTCGACCGCGGCGGTGTTGATCGAGACCTTGTCGGCGCCCGCGCGCAGGATGCGCCGGGCGTCCTCAACCGTCCGTACGCCGCCGCCTACGCCCAGCGGCATGAAACAGACGTCCGCCGTTCGGGCGATGACGTCGAGAATAGCGCCCCGGCCCTCGTGGCTGGCGGTAATGTCGAGGAACATCAGCTCGTCCGCCCCGGCTGCGTCATAGGCCCGGGCTTGCTCCACCGGATCGCCGGCGTCGCGCAACTCCAGGAACTGCACGCCCTTGACCACCCGGCCGTCCTTGACGTCGAGGCAGGGAATGACGCGGACTTTCAGCACCTAAGCGACCCCTGCGGGCGCGGCCTTGCGGGCGGCGGCAAGGGCCTCGGCGGGGCGCAGGGCGCCGGTATAGAGCGCGCGGCCCAGGATGGCGCCGGCGATGCGGGCGCCCGGACGCGCCTTGAGCAACTCGATGTCGCGCACCGAGGCCACCCCGCCGGAGGCGATCACCGGAATGGACACCGCGTCGGCCAGGGCGCCGACCGCATCGACATTGACTCCGGTCAGGGCGCCGTCGCGGCTGATGTCGGTGATGATCAGGGCGGCCACGCCCGCGTCCTCGAACCGGCGGCCCAGCTCGATTGGGCTGAGTTCGGAGGTTTCGACCCAGCCTTCCACCGCGACCTTGCCGTCCTTGACGTCGACCGCCACGGCGATCTGCTCGGCGTATTGATTGGCCGCCCGCTTGACCAGAGCCGGGTCACGCACGGCCACGGTGCCGAGCACCACGCGGCTGACGCCGGCCTCCAGCCAGTTTTCGATGGCCTCTAGGGTGCGCACGCCGCCGCCCAGTTGAACCGGTAGCGACACCGCTTCCAGAATCTCAGCCACGGCGGCGGCATTGACCGCGCGGCCCTCAATGGCGCCGTTCAGGTCCACCACATGCAGCCAGTCAAAGCCGGCTGCGGCGAACTGTTCGGCCTGGTTGGCCGGGCTGGCGTTGAACACCGTGGCCTTGTCCATGTCGCCATGCAGTAGGCGCACGCACTGGCCGTCCTTTAGATCGATCGCGGGATAGAGGATCACGGCCGCCACTCCAGAAAATCCCCGAGCAGCCTCAGGCCCCGGCCTTGGGACTTTTCAGGGTGGAATTGAACCCCCGCCACATTGTCCCGGGCGACCGCGGCCACCACCGGGCCGCCATGGTCGGTCCAGGCGATGACATCGGCCGGATCGGCCGCGTACATGGCGTAGGAATGGGTGAAGTACATGTGCGCGCCTTCAGCGCTGTCACCGCCTAGAACCGGGTGAGCGCGCTGAACCTGTAGGGCGTTCCAGCCCATGTGCGGCACCTTCAGGGCGTGATCGGTCGGTTGCAGCCGACGCACTTCGCCGGGAATCCAGTCCAGACCAGGGGTTTCGCCGAACTCTAGGCCGCGCGTGGCGAGGAGCTGCAGGCCGACGCACACGCCCAGGAACGGCGCGCCGCGGCCCTTGACCGCCTCGGTCATGGCCTCCACCAGCCCCGAATGACCGTGCAACAGGCTCCAGCAGGCGGCAAAAGCGCCCACGCCCGGCAATACCAGCCGGTCGGCGCTCGCAACGCGGTCGGGATCATGGGTCACGTCCACCCGCCAGTCGCCGCCGGACCGACGCGCGGCCTCAACCAGCGCCTTTTCAGCCGAGCGCAGGTTGCCTGAGCCGTAATCGATCAGTGCGACGGTGGACATGGCGGATCAGAGCACGCCCTTGGTCGAGGGCGCGGCGCCTTGGGTCTTGGGGTCCAGCTCCACCGCCTCGCGCAGGGCGCGGGCGAGGGCCTTGAAGCCGCTTTCGGCGATGTGGTGGCTGTTGTCGCCGTAGAGGGTCTCAAGGTGCAGGCATACCCCGCCGTGCATGGCGAAGGCCTGGTGGAACTCCTTGAACAGCTCAGTGTCCATGTCCCCGACCTTGGGCCGGTGGAATTTCACGTTCCAGATCAGATAGGGCCGGTTGGACAGATCCAGGGCGCAGCGCGTCAGGGTCTCATCCATGGGGATATAGGCGCTGGCGAACCGACGCACCCCCTTGAAGCCGTCCGCCGCCTGCTTAAAGGCCTGGCCGATGACGATGCCGGTGTCTTCCACCGTGTGGTGCATGTCGATGTGCAGGTCGCCCTCGGTCTTCACCGTCAGGTCAAAACCGCCGTGCCGCCCGAAGGACTCCAGCATGTGGTCGAAGAAGCCGACGCCGGTGCTGATATCGGTTTTGCCGGTTCCGTCCAGGTCGATCCGCACGCGAATGCGGGTTTCCTTGGTCTCGCGGATGACTTCTGCGGTGCGGTTGGCCATGACGCCCCTCTATAACCCGGCCTTGAGCGCCAAATCCTTAAGGGAGACTTGGGGCCGGGGGCCATAGTGGGAAATCACCTCGGCGGCGGCCAGAGAGCCCAGCCGTCCGCAGATGGCCAAGGGCCGGCCCGTCGCCAAGCCAAGGAGAAACCCTGCCGCGTATTGGTCGCCTGCGCCGGTGGTGTCCACGACTTTTTCGACCGGCGCCGGGTCCACGCTCAGAATCTCATCTCCCGCCAGCACCACCGAGCCCTTTTCGCCCCGGGTGATCGCGGCCAGCCTGGCTCGGCCGCGCAGGGCGCGGGCGGCGGCGTCGAAGTCATCGGTCTGGAACAAGGATGTCAGCTCGGATTCATTGGCCAACAGCACATCCACCTCGCTGTCGATGAAGCCCAGCAGGGCCTCGCGGTGACGGTCGACCACGAATGCGTCCGACAGAGACAGGGCGATCAGCCGGCCCGAGGCCCGCGCCAAGCCCGCCGCCTTGGCGAAAGCGCGCCGCGCCTGGGGCGGATCGAACAGATAGCCCTCCAGATAGGTGATCTTAGCCCCCTCGATCAGAGCCATGTCCACATCGTCAGGCGTCAGATGCACCGAGGCGCCCAGGAAGGTCGCCATGGTGCGCTGGCCGTCGGGGGTGACATTGATCAGGCAGCGGGCCGTCGCTGCGCCGGAAGCCAGAGGCGGGGTGTCATAGGTCACGCCGATGGCCCCGATGTCGTGGGCGAACACTTGGCCCAGGCTGTCTGCCGCCACCTTGCCGACATAGGCCGCCCGCCCGCCCAGGCTGGCCACGCCCGCCATGGAATTGGCGGCCGAACCGCCCGAAGCCTCAATGCCCGCGGCCATGCGGCCGTAAAGCTGCTCGGCCCGCGCCTCGTCGATCAACATCATGCCGCCCTTGGGCAGACCCTCGTCGGCCAGGAAGTCGTCGCTGGATGGCGCGATAACATCGACAATGGCGTTGCCGATGGCGGCGACGTCGTAAAGCTCAGGCATGGGGCGTCCGCAGGGCTAGAGGTCGCGCGGGGTATAGACCGGTTGGGCCCGGAGGTCAGCCCGTCATGCGCGGACAGTCTGCGCGAGGGGTGGCCAAGATCCGCGGAGCGGCGCCATAGTCCACCGGCCCAAATGCCGTCTAGTCGGCGAGGGAAACGGGAGGCGTGTGCATGGTGCGGGCACGAGCTTGGATTCTTGCTGTCGGACTGGCGGCGGCGCTGGTCGGCGGAGCCAACGGCCTTGCGGACCTGCCGCCCGGCGGCGTTCGCACAGAGGTTCCGATCCGCGAAGTCGACCTGTCGAGCGGGACGCGCCGCTACACTATTCCGATCACCGTGGGCGCGACCGCCATCAAGGCGGGGCTGGACTCCGGTTCGACCGGCTTGCGGGTGCTGCCCAACGTGCTGGCGGCGGCCGATGCGGCGACGGACGGTGGGGAGGTTACCTACAGCTACGACTCGGGCGTCAAGCTCGACGGGATTATCGGTCATGGCGCGATATCAATCGGTGAGCTGTCTGGCCGATCACCGTTGCAATTGGTCCATTTCGTGGGCTGCGTGGCGGCAAAGCCCAATTGCCCGGCGCTCCGTGTGCCTTTGGCGCAGTACGGCATTCAGGGAGACGGCCTGCCTGGCGAAGGATTCAAGGCCATCATCGGCGTGAACATGAGCGACGACGCCGCGCCCAATCCATTGGAGCGGATCGGCGCCAAGCGGTGGATCATTGAGCTGCCCCGGCCAGGGCGGCCCGCTGAAGGCCGGTTGATCCTCAACCCGACCGAGGCGGAGACCTCCGGCTATATGATGGTCCAACTCGACCCGAGCTTCAGCGGCCAGCATGGCGGGCTGCACGACGCGGCGCCGGGCTGCCTTCTGAATCTCCAGACCAAGCAGCGCATTTGTGGTCCGACCCTGATGGACACCGGAGCGCCGGGCATCAATCTGGTCGGCCCTTCGCGTCAGACGATCTGGCCCAACGAGACGCCGGCCCAGATCGTTTTCAGCGACGGCAAGAGGGTTCTCGGTTCCGACTTCGTTGTGGGCCATCGCGAACAGGCCTCGCACTTCGCTTCTGAGGCCCGGCCCCAAGCGCGCAGCCCACGCCTTTTCGTGGGCATCATGCCCTACTTCGCCTTCTCGGTGCTCTATGACCCCGGCCAGGGCATGATCGGACTGAAGCCGCGCGGCTAGTCCCTCATACTCCGATATAAAGCTCCCGGCTGGGGCATAGGTCGTTGATCGTGCAGGCTTCGCAGCGGGGCTGGCGGGCTACGCAGACATAGCGGCCGTGCAGGATCAGCCAGTGGTGGGCGCGGGTCAGGTAGGGCTGGGGCACAACGGCCATGAGCTGCGCCTCGACCTTGTCGGGGGTGGAGCCGTCGGCGATGTGCAGGCGGTGGGCCACGCGGAACACGTGGGTGTCCACGGCGATGGCCGGTTCAATGTCCAGCTCATTGAGCACCACGCTGGCGGTCTTGCGCCCCACGCCAGGCAGGGCCTGGAGCGCCTGCCGGTCCAGGGGAACCTGACCCTGGTGCTGTTCCAGCAAGATGCGCGAGAGGGCGACCACGTTCTTGGCCTTGGTGCGGTAAAGGCCGATGGACTGGATGTAGGGCGTCAGGCCCTCGACCCCCAGCGCCGCCATCTTGGCCGGGGTGTCGGCGACCTTGAACAGGCGTTCGGTCGCCTTGTTGACCGACTTGTCCGTGGCCTGGGCCGACAGGGCGACGGCCACCACCAGGGTGAAGGGGCCGGAATAGTTCAGCTCGGTCTTGGGATGGTCTGTCGCTGCGGCGAACCGATCAAAGATCGCCTGAACGCGGGCGGCTTCGGCTTTAGCGGAGGGTTTGATTGCGGGCATGACCCATTAGAACCCTTCCGGTGCGAAGGGGGAAGGCGGCGTCCACCAAAATCAAATCGATAGGCTTTGCGCTTCCGATAGGCCGCGCCTATATCCGACCCATGCTCCCCACCCTGCGCCAACTTCAATACCTCAAGCTCCTGGCCGAGCACGGATCGTTCAGCCGGGCGGCCGAAGCGGCCTATGTCACGCAGCCGACCCTGTCGGCGGGGATCCACGAGCTGGAGCGGATATTGGGCGCGCCGGTCGTGGACCGGGCGCGCTCCGGCGTGATCCTCACCGCCGTGGGCGAAGAAGCCGTGCGCCGCGCCGCCGATATCCTGGCCCGCGCTGAGGACATGGTGCAGGCGGCCAAGAGCGCGGGCCAAGCCCTGACCGGGCGCTTTCGCCTGGGGGTCATCCCGACCATCGCGCCCTTTCTGTTGCCCAAAGCCCTGCCGCTGCTGCGTGAGCGCTTTCCCCGCTTGAAGCTGTTCCTGCGCGAGGACTTGACGCACCGCCTGATTGAATTGCTCAAGGCGGGCTCTCTGGATGCGGCCCTGATCGCCCTACCCTACGACGTGGCGGGCCTGGACTATGAGCTGGTGGGCGAGGACGAACTTTTGGCCATGGCCCCGGCCAATCACCCCATGAGCGGCCAAGCCGCCGCGACGGTCTCCATGCTGCAAGAGGGCCTGATCTTGCTGGAGGACGGCCATTGTCTGCGTGATCAGGCGCTTGAGGTGTGCGGCCTGACCCCGCCCAAGGCCTCGTCCGAGGAAAGCCTGTTCGCGGCCACCTCGTTGCACACCCTGGTGCAGATGGTGGGCTCAGGCCTAGGCGTCTCCCTGCTGCCGGCTATGGCGCTGGAGGCCGGACTGGCCGACTCCGCCCCGGTGACGGTGCGTCCCATGGCCGTCGGCCATCCCAGTCGCCGCATCGTGGTGGCTTGGCGCGCCGGCTCCAGCCGCGATATCGAGGGCCGGCTTTTGGCGCAAACCCTGAGGGGCGACGCCCAAAGGACTGCGGCGTGAGTACCGACCTGATCGACTCAGCCGGCCTGCCCTCGCGGGCGGCCGCTCTGGAGGTGCTTCTGGCAGCCCTGGATCATCGCGGCGGCCTGGACGAGGCCCTGGTCCGGCCGCCGTTCAGTCGGCTGGAGCCACGCGGGCGAGCATTTGCCCGCGCTCTGGTCATGCTGACCCTGCGACGGCTGGGTCAGATCGATCAGGCCCTGGAAACCAAATTGAAAAAGCCGCCGCCGGACGCGGTGCTGGGCCTTTTGCGTTTGGGCGCCGCCCAGCTGTTCTTCATGGACGTCCCCGATTTCGCGGTGGTCAACACCAGCGTCGAGCTGATCAGCGCGCGCAAGGATGGGCGTCAGTTCAAGGGCTTGGTCAACGCGGTCCTGCGGGGTTTAGCCCGCGACGGCGCCCCGGCTCTGGAGGTTGGGCGCCTGGCGCCGGACTGGCTGATGGCCCGCTGGCGCGCCGCCTATGGCCAGGACAGCGCCCTGCGTATCGCCGCCGCCATCGCTGACGAGCCGCTGAGCGACCTGACCCTGCGCGAGACGGCCGATGCGGCCGGCTTGGCCGAGGCGCTGAACGGCCGGATCTTGCCCGGCGGCAGCCTGCGCGCTGGGTTGAAAGGCGACCTGGCGGAGTGGCCGGGCTTCGCCGAAGGGCAATGGTGGGTGCAGGACCTCTCCGCAGCCATCCCCGCGCGCCTGCTTCATGTCCAGCCGGAGCAAACCGCGCTCGATATGTGCGCCGCACCCGGCGGCAAGACCCTGCAGTTGGCCGCCGCCGGCGCCCTGGTCACGGCCCTGGACCGTTCGCCCCAACGGCAGGCCCGGATCATCCAGAACCTGCAAAGGATCGGCCTAACCGCGGAATTGGTCACCGCCGACGCCGCCGTTTGGGCGGACGAGCGCCTATTCGACGCCGTGCTGCTGGATGCGCCCTGCACGGCCACCGGCGCCTTCCGCCGCCAGCCGGACGTGCTGTGGGCCGCCAAGCCCAGCGAAATCCCAAAGCTGGCGCAGGTTCAGGCGCGGCTGCTGGATTCGGCAACCCGGCGGGTGAAGCCTGGCGGGCGACTGGTGTACAGCGTCTGCTCCATCGAGCCGGAAGAGGGCGAAGGTCAGGTCCAGCCCTTCCTCAAACGCCATCCGGACTTTCGCCTGGAGCCCATCTCGCCCGGCGAAGGCGGGGCGCCGGAAGCCAGTGTCACCGCCGATGGCCTGCTTCGGATTCTACCATTCCATGCGGAGGGCGGCGCGGACGGGTTTTTCGTCGCCCGTTTCATCCGCCAAACCTAAGGCGCGCTCGCAAAAAGCCGCGAAGCAAACTATCTAATCCGCATGCCTCCCGCACGTCTGCGCCCGACCCGTCTGGAATACGTCGTCGATGGCGAGCGACTGCGTTCGCAGCTGACCGCGGCGGCGCTGGACGCCCTGGGCGATCCGGCCGAACAGCGCCGCCGGGCGCTGGATGTGCTGCGCGCGGCCCTGTTTCGCGGGCGCATGATCGCCAAGGAGCGGCTGGAGGGCGGGGCCGGTGGGATCGAGACCGCGACGCTGCTGTCCGGCGTGACCGATCAGGTCATCTGCGCCCTGTACGACTTCACCACGGTCCACGTTTTCCGCGCCCGCAATCCGACCGAGGGCGAGCGGATGGCCCTGATGGCGGTGGGCGGCTACGGACGGGGGGCATTGGCGCCCTATTCCGACATCGATCTGCTGTTCCTGCGGCCCTACAAGCCCACCGCCCACACCGAAAGCGTGATCGAATTCATGCTCTACGCCCTGTGGGACCTGGGCTTTAAGGTTGGCCACGCCTCGCGCACCATCGAAGAGTGCATGAAGCTGTCGCGCGAAGACTTTACGATCCGCACCTCGATCCTAGAGGCGCGCAGGCTGACGGGCGACGAGCACCTGGCCGAGGCGTTGCAGCGGCGGTTTCGCGAAGAAGTGGTCAAGGGCACGGCCGCCGAATTCGTTGCCGCTAAGCTGAAGGAGCGCGACGAACGGCACGCCCGCGCCGGCGCCTCGCGCTATCTGGTCGAGCCAAACGTCAAGGAAGGCAAGGGCGGCCTGCGCGATCTGCACACCCTGTTCTGGATCGCCCAATACACCCATCCGCCCAAGGACAAGAACGGCGAGCTGCGCAACGGCGTGGTGCAGCTGGACCTGTTCGACAAGCGCGAGGTGCGCCTGTTCATCCAGGCCTTCGATTTTTTATGGGCGGTGCGCTGCCATCTCCATTTCATCACCGGCCGCCCCGAAGAGCGGCTGAGCTTTGATCTGCAGCCCGAACTGGCCCGTCGCATGGGTTACGGCGACCGAGGCGACGCTCCGGCGGTGGAGCGCTTCATGCGGCGTTACTTCCTCATCGCCAAGGAGGTGGGCGCCTTGACCCGCGCCTTCAGCGCCAAGCTGGAGGCCGAGCAGTCCAAGATTGAGCCGCGAGGCCTCTCGCGCCTGCTGGGTCCGCGCCGCTCGTCGCGCAAGCCGCTGGATGCGCCAGGTTTTTTCGAGGATGGCGCGCGGCTGAATGTCGACGGCGTGCAGATCTTTCAACAGGACCCGATCAACCTGCTGCGCCTGTTCGTGATCGCCGACCGACGGGGCCTGGACCTGCATCCTGACGCCTTCACGGCGGTCACTCGGTCGCTGCATCTGATCACGCCCAAGGTGCGGCGCGATCCCGCCGCCGCCGCCGCCTTCCTCGATGTGTTGGCCCGGGGCAAGCACACCTACAGCGTTCTGACCTTGATGAACGATTCCGGCCTGCTGGGCCGCTACATCCCCGAATTCGGCCGCATCGTGGCCCAGATGCAGTTCAACATGTACCACTCTTACACGGTGGATGAGCACACCTTGCGGGCCGTGGGCGTCATGGCCGACATCGCTGCTGGCCGCCTGATGGAGGACCACCCGCTGTCGGTGGCGACCTGGCCGCTGATCGCCGACAAGGAAGCCCTGTTCCTGGCCATGCTGCTGCACGACACCGGCAAGGGCGGCGCGGGCGGCCAGGAAAAGGCCGGAGCCCGCTCGGCCCGCGCGGTGTGCGAGCGCATCGGGCTGGAGCATGAGCGGGTTGAGGCCATCGCCTGGTTGGTGGAGCATCACCTGGTGATGAGCGACTTCGCCCAGAAGCGCGACGTGGCCGACCCGCGCACGGTGGCCGCCTTCGCCCGGATCGTGGAAAACCCCGAACGCCTGCGCCAACTGCTGGTCCTGACCACCTCCGACATCCGCGCGGTGGGCCCGGGCGTGTGGAACGGCTGGAAGGGCCAGCTTCTGCGTGAACTGTTCCATTCCACCGAAGCCCTATTCAGGGGCGGGCGTGGGTCAGACCCCGCCGCTGCCTTCCGTCGCAGCCAGCGCCAGGCGGCGGGCGAGGCGCGCGAGAAGTTGATCGCTGCGGCGCCCGCCGCCTCCGCCTGGGCGCCCGCGATGGAGGACGCCTATTTCACCGGTTTTCCCTTGTCCGACCTCGTGCAGCACGCTGGACTGATCCAGCGCGGGGGCCAGGCGGGCGGCGCGGCCGCCTTCGCCCGTCTTCGCCCGGAATACAACGCCACCGAAGTAGCCGTGACCGCTAGGGACCGTCGCGGCCTGTTCGCCGACATGGCCTCGGCCCTGTCGGGACTGGGAGCCAATGTGGTGGCGGCCAAGGTCTACACCTCCAAGACCGGCCAGGCCCTGGACGTGTTCCATGTGCAGGACGCCACCGGCGCGCCCTTCGGCTGTGACAGCCCCCGCCTGATCGAACGCTTGACCATCGGCTTGGAGGCGGCCGGCCGGGGCGAGAGCCTGTCGCTGGAGCCCGCGCGCACCGCTGATCTGGGCCGGGCCGCCGCCTTTTCCATCGCGCCCACCGTGGCGATCGACAACGACACGGCGGAGGACGCCACCGTGGTGGAAGCCTCCGGACGCGACCGGCCAGGCTTACTGGCCGCCCTGGCGCGGACCCTGTCGGAGGCGGGCCTATCCATCCAATCGGCCCATATCGATAACTACGGCGAACGGGCGGTGGACGCCTTTTACGTGCACGACGGTGCGGGCAAGCTGTCGGACGGGCGCAAGGTCAACGCCCTGAAGGGCGCCCTGCTTAAGGCCCTCAACGACGATGAAACCGCCCCCACCGGCGGGCGACCCCGCTTGGAACGGGCTAGGGCCAGCGTCGGGCGCTGAAAACGCGCGCCTGAGCGCCTATTTCAGGGGCGTAAGGCAAGATTGCGCCGCCCAGCGCACGCACAGGCTTAACGGCCAGCCATTTTCGCGCCATGGTGGCCTCGCCTAGGGAGGCCCCGATGCAGATCAGACCACTGGGTTTGGCCGTCCTGTTCTCGTTGCTGCTCGCCGCGGACGCCGGCGCGCAGCGTACGTCGACCCCGCAACCTCGCCTGACTGCGGCCCAACGCGCCGCCATCCTCAACCAGGCCGCCCCGCCGCCAGCAAAAACGCCGTCCGGCGGCGTGGACTGGCGCACGGCCTTGGCTTTCCAAAAGCGCACACTGGCGGCCGGCCAGGCGGCGGCTTCCCGCCTGGATCAGGCGGCGGTGGACCGCACGGCCCTGCCGATCCTTCTGCCCGCCGACGCTGAACTGATGGCCGGGGCGCGCCTCTATTCGTTTGGCGACTACTATACAGTCACGGCCAATACGCCGGGCGGGCGGGTGTCTATGACCGGGACCGCGTCCACCGTCCCAGTGTCCACCCCCCTGAACCTGGCCGCCCAAGGACCCGATCAGTTTTTCGTTCAACGCACGGTGGACGGCCAACTCGCCAGTTTCGTCCGCTACGGCGTCCTTTACACGGTCGAGGTCCGCTGCAATTCGCCGGCAGATCCCAAGTGCCGCAACGAGGCTTTCGTGCGCGCGGTGACCGCCAAGAGCAGTTTGCTGGTGATGGGCGCGGCGGCGCGCAAGGCCGCCGGCCTGGGCTACTGACCGATGCGCCGCGCCCAAATCCTTATCCCAGCCTTGGCCCTGGCGATGCTGTCCGCCTCGGCCTGCTCGCCGCAACCGGGCGACACCTCCGCATCCGCCTCCTCGTCTTCCGCCGCGCCGCCCGCCTCCGACGCAGCGCCGTCGTCCACGCTCGCCCCGCCGGATGTTTCGGACGAACCGATTTCCGATGGCGGCGCCGAGCAACTGCCCGATGAGAGCCTGCCCGTCGGCGGCACGCCCGCCCCCGAACCGCCCGCGACGGACGGCGCAAGCTTTACCCACCATGCCGCTGGTGACCTGATCCCGGGTTCCGGCTCGGGCTATCTGGACCGGACCATCTGGGCGCCCGGCATCTGCTTCCCCATGCAGGAGGCTGCATTCGCCAATTCCCAGGTCTATGACCCGGGTGGCGGCCAGGGTCCGCCGGGCAAGCCCAGCCAGTGCGACAGCTCCAACTACAGCCTGCCCTGGCGCGATAATTTCTGTGAAACCCGCGGCTATTCCAGCCCCCTGTGCGTCAGCGGAAAGGGCCACCAGGGCCAGGATATTCGCCCGGCCACCTGCCAGAAGGCGGCGCACTGGGTGGTGGCGGTGGAAAGCGGCATTATCACCGATATCGGCAGCTACACGGTCACCCTGACGGCGGCGGCCCCGCCCCACAGGTTGTATCGCTACCTGCATATGCAGATGGACCAGCTGGCGGTGCATGAGGGCTCATCGGTCAACACGGGTGACCAACTGGGCAAGGCGTCCAATAACTTTGGCGGCACAGCCACCACGATTCACATGCACTTCGAGGTGCGCGCAGGTGTGTCTGGAACGTCGTCCGACGGCAAGCCGGTGATCCTGCACACCTTTCTGCCGCCCTATCTCAGCCTGCTGGCCGCCTACCAGCGCAAGCTTGACGGAATCCCCTGCCATTAGGACCCTGGCGGGGAGAGTTTCTTGACCGTCCGCGCGCCCAGGCGTAGGGCCGCCCGGTGAGCCCCGCAGAACCGCCAGACCAGACCACCACCGAGCTGATCGCTGATCCGGCAGGCGACGCCCAGGGTCGCGCGCCCAAGGGTTCAGGCCTGATCCGCTCGTCCATGGTCAATTCCAGCTTGACCCTGGTCAGCCGGTTCATGGGCTTTCTGCGCGATCTGGTGATCAGCTACCGCATGGGGGCCAGCGCCGGCCCGGCGGCGGACGCCTTCTACACCGCCCTGGCCTTCCCCAACCTGTTCCGACGAATCTTCGGCGAAGGCGCCTTCGCGGCGGCGTTTCAGCCGGCCTATGTCCGCGCCCTGCACCAGCATGGGCCGGAGGTGGCCGACAAGCTGGCCGAGGAGGCCATGGCGGGCCTCGCGGCCATGACCATCGCCCTGACCATCGCCGCCCAGCTGGCCATGCCTTGGCTGATGTATGCGATCAATCCGGGCTACGCCCATGACCCGCTCAAGTTCAAGCTGGCGGTGCTGCTGACGCAAATCACCATGCCCTATCTGCCCTGCATGGCGATCTATGCCCACCTGTCGGGGGTGTTGAACTCCCACGGCCGCTTCATTGTCTCGGCTGCGGCCCCGGCCTTGCTGAACCTAGTCATGCTGATCTTCGTCCTACCGCAGACCAACGCCATCGCAGCGGCCCAATGGGCCTCCTTCGGCGTGGTGGCCGCGGGCCTATGCCAGGTGGGCCTGCTGTGGTGGGGCGTCCATAAGTCCGGTTCGCGCGTGCGCCTGTGCTGGCCCACTCTGAGCCCTGAGATTCGCGCTCTGATCGGCAAGGCCGTGCCCGGCGCCCTGTCGGCCAGCGCCTTTCAGATCAATATCTTCATTTCCGGCATCCTGGCGTCGCAGGTGGCCGGCGCCCGCTCATGGCTGAACGCGGCCGACCGGCTTTATCAGCTGCCGGTAGGGCTGGTGGGCGTCGCCATCGGCGTCGCTTTGCTGCCGCGCCTGTCCAAGGCCGCCGCCGCCGAGGACCAGGCGGGCGGACAGGCGGCCCTGGACGAGGCGATCACCTTCGCCCTGGCCCTGACCCTGCCGGCCGCCGCCGCCTTGGTGGCCATGCCCTTCTTCATCATCGACGGGCTTTTTACTCGGGGCGCCTTCAACGTCTTTGACTCCCACCAGACCGCCCAGGCCCTGTTCCAGTACGGCTGGGGCGCGCCGGCCTTTGTGCTGATGCAGATCATCAACCGCGCCTTCTACGCGCGCCAGGACACCAAGACGCCCATGCAGTTCGCCATGCTCCAGGTCATGGTCAACATCGCCTTGGGCGTAGGGCTGTTCCTGACCATCGGCTTCCAAGGCATAGCCGCCGCCACCAGCGCGGCGTCATGGCTCAGCGTGTTCCTGATGCTGGGGGCGCTGGCGAGGCGAGGCCACTACACGATTTCCCCCGCCGCGCTGGCGAGGATCGCTCGCATCGCCGCCGCAAGCGTGATTTTAGGGCTGGCTCTAGCGTTCGCCTCGCATGAAAGGCTCCTGATCGAGCACGCCGTGCGCTTCATGGCAGTAGGACCGCTTCACGCCAAGGAGCCGGCGGTGGCGCTGGTCTGCGCCCTGGCCCTGCCGCTCTACGGCGCGCTTCTGTTCGCGCTCGGCGGGATCAAGCCAGCGGAATTGAAGCGGGCGATTAGGCGCGGTTAAGCGGAAATGTTCCTGGTGGAGCCGAGCGGAATCGAACCGCTGACCTCCTCATTGCGAACGAGGCGCTCTACCAACTGAGCTACGGCCCCCAGGAAGGGGCGCAGATAAGGTCCGGGCCCTTCGGCTGTCAAGGATGCAGGCGACCCGGCGCCGCAGAACCAAGCGCCGATCACCGCGTTTCATCAAACGAAGCCGTATCCACAAGGCGGCGAATTCATTTAGATGGGCTGACGACGCCACCTGGAGCGTCCAGCCGGGGCAAGACGGACCATGGTCCCTATCCTACAGTTCATCGGCTATATCGGCGACGCCATCCTGGGCCTGCTGATCCTGGCCATTGTGGTCAACGCCATCCTCAGCTGGCTGGTGGCGTTCGATGTGGTCAATTTGCGCAACCGCTTCGTCTATCAGTTGAGCCGCATGTTGGACGCGATCTGCGCGCCGATCCTGCGCCCCCTGCAGAAGGTCATTCCTCCGCTGGGCGGCATCGACATTTCGCCGCTGATCGCCCTGATCGTGCTGCAGGGCATCAAGATCTACCTGTGGAGCGCCCTGATCGGCTTCCTGATCGGCCTGGCGTCCGGCGGGGGAGTCTGAGCTACGCGCGCCAGCCTGCGCATTCGACTGACACCGCGCGGCGGACGTGACGGCATTGACGGGTGGGCCGCCGATGCATCTGGCCGGCCCTTTCTGAAGATCCGCGTCTCCGCCCCGCCTGCCGGAGGCCTGGCCAACGCCGCCCTGATCAAGCTGATCGCCAAGTCTTTGGGAGTGGCGAAGTCTGCCGTCACTATCGCGTCGGGCGAATCCGCGC
This sequence comes from Pseudomonadota bacterium, assembly GCA_048498155.1. Classification (GTDB taxonomy): domain Bacteria; phylum Pseudomonadota; class Alphaproteobacteria; order Caulobacterales; family Caulobacteraceae; genus BOG-938. The sequence continues at coordinate 47,499 of JBEHYN010000008.1, forward strand.
GGATCAAGACGCTTGAGATCGAGGGGTTGGACAGGGTGCAATTAGAGACAAAGCTCGGAGCGGCCTTCTCCTCACGCTCGAAAGGGTAGGGCGTTCAATACGTCCGTTCTCTTTGCCAGCGCGCAGCGTCGGCGATGATGGAGTCGAGGTCCGAGCGGGTCGGCTTCCAGCCGAACGCGGCTTTCAGGCGCGAGGAGTCGGCGACCAGGGAGGGCGGATCGCCGGCTCGGCGCGGGCCGACCGTATAGGGGACCTTCCGGCCCAGCACCCGTTCGGCGGCATCGAGGATCTGCATTACTGTGCAGCCTTCGCCCGTGCCGACGTTGAACACCCCGCTGCGACCGCCGTCCAGCAGCCGATCGATGGCCAGGACGTGCGCGCGGGCCAAGTCGACCACATGGATGTAGTCGCGGATCGGGGTCCCGTCGGGGGTGTCATAGTCCTGGCCGAACACGGTCAGGGGCGGCCCCTTGCCCAGGGTGGCCTGACACAGCAGGGGGATCAGGTGGGTTTCCGGGTCGTGGCTTTCGCCGACCTCGCCGTCCGGGTCGGCTCCGGCGGCGTTGAAATAGCGCAGGGCGGTCCAGGCGAAGGGATGGGCCTCGCCCAGCCAGCGCAAGGCGCCCTCGAAGGCCAGCTTTGAGGCGCCGTAGGGATTGATCGGAACGGTGGGGTGGCTTTCCGGGATCGGCGAAACCGCGGGCGTTCCATAGACCGCAGCTGTCGATGAGAAGACCAGAGCCTTGACCTCGGCGCCGATCAGGGCGTCGGCGAAGGCGGTCGCCGCCCCCACATTGTTGTCATAGTACTTGGCCGGGTCGCGCACGCTTTCGCCCACCAGGCTGTAGGCGGCGAAATGAAGGGCGGCCTTGATATCGTACTTGGCGACGAGCCCCCGCACCAGGTCCCGATCGCGCAGGTCGCCCCGCTCCAGAGGCCCCCATTTGACCGCAGGGGCGTAGCCGGTGGACAGGTTGTCCAGGGTCACCGGCAGGAAGCCTGCCGCCCTCAGAGCCTTGCAAGTCTGGGCGCCGATATAACCGGCGCCGCCGGCGACGAGGATGGCGGGGGCGGAGGTCATGGGCTCGAAATCCCGCAAAAACCAAAAACGTCATCCTCGGGGCGCTCGAAGAGCGAGCCCGGGGACCCAGCAAGCGGAACGCCTGGAGCTGCTGGGTCCTCGGACAAACGCTGTGCGTTTTCCGAGGGTGACGGTCAATAGAGAGCGAGCGCCACAATCCACAATAGGGTGAATTAAGCCTCACACCCGGTGATGTCGTCCCAGAAGCGTTTGGCCTTGTCAAAGAAGCCGGCAGAGCGGGGATGGTGGTGGGCGCCGCAGGTTTCGGCCAGTTCGCGCATGAGCTCCTTTTGGCGGGCGGTCAGGCGAGTGGGCGTCTCGACATACAGCTCCACCACCAGATCGCCGCGCTCGCGCGAGCGCAAAGAAGGAATGCACTTCCCCTTCAAAAGGATTGTCCGGCCGTTCTGGGCGCCCTCGGGCACCTTGACCACGGCGCGGCAGTCGGCCGCCGAGCCGTCGGCGGCCATCAGGCAGGGCGCCTCGATTTCTCCGCCCAGGGCCGCGGTGGCCATGGGCACCGGCACGGTGCAGTGCAGATCCAGTCCATTGCGCTCGAACAGCTCGTGCGGCAGGACCGACAGGAAGATGTAGAGGTCCCCGCGCGGTCCGCCGCGCCCGCCCGCGTCGCCCTCGCCCGCCAGGCGGATGCGCGAGCCGTCGTCCACGCCGGCGGGAATGCGAACCTGAAGCTTGCGCTGCTGGCGCACCTGGCCGTGGCCGTGGCATGTGGCGCAGGGGTCGGTCAGCATCTCTCCGGCCCCGCCGCAGCGAGGGCAGGTGCGTTCGATTGAGAAGAAGCCCTGGCTGGCCCTTACGCGGCCCGCCCCGCCGCAAGTCTGGCAACGGGTGGCGGAGGTTCCCGGCTTGGCCCCGGAGCCTTGGCAGGCCTCGCAGGTCAAGGCCGCCGGGATGGCGATTTCGACCTCGGCGCCGCCGTAGGCCTGTTCCAGAGTGATTTCCAGGTCATAGCGCAGGTCCTGGCCGCGCTGGGGTCCAGAGGAGCGGCGGCCGGCGTTGAACATTTCGCCGAAAACGTCGCCGAACACACCGTTGAAGATGTCATTCACGTCGCCGAACGGCTGGCCGCCGCCGCCGGGGCCCTGACCATTGACGCCCGCATGGCCGAACCGGTCGTAGGCCGCCCGCTTTTGTGGGTCGGACAGGATGGAATAGGCCTCGTTCAACTCCTTGAAGCGCGCCTCGGCGCTCTTGTCGCCCGAATTGCGGTCCGGGTGGTGTTGCATGGCGAGCTTGCGGAAGGCGCTTTTCAGCTCGCCGTCGCCGGCCGTGCGCTCGACCTCAAGGATCTCGTAGTAGCAACGCGCGGTCAAACCTGGGTCCTCTTCAATGGAGCGGTCCTGCAACGTTTACCTGGAGCGTTGCGGCGCCGGCGGCAAGGGATTGGGCGGTCAAAGCCCCTCTCGCCGAGACGAGAGGGGCTTTGCCAGGCGCAAATCAGGCCTTGTGGTCGTCCACTTCCTCAAATTCAGCGTCAACGACGCCTTCTTCGGCGGCGGCGGACGCTCCGGCCTCACCTTCAGCCGCGCCGGCCTGGGCCTTGTACATGGCCTCGCCGAGCTTCATCGCGGCTTGAGACAGGGCCTGGGTCTTGGCCGTGATGGCCTCTGCGTCCTCGCCGTCAACGACCGACTTGAGATCGGCGATGGCCTGCTCGATCGCGCCCTTCTCGGCTTCGGACACCTTGTCGCCGAATTCCGCCAGCGACTTTTCGCTGGAATGGATCAGGGCGTCGGCGTGGTTCTTGGCCTCAACCACGGCCTTGCGCTTCTTGTCGTCGTCGGCGTGGGCCTGGGCGTCCTTGACCATCTGGTCGATGTCGGCGTCCGACAGCCCGCCGTTGGCCTGGATGCGGATCGACTGTTCCTTGGCGGTCGCCTTGTCCTTGGCCGTCACGTGCACAATGCCGTTGGCGTCGATGTCGAAGGTCACCTCCACCTGGGGCACCCCGCGCGGCGCGGGGGGAATGCCCACTAGGTCGAACTGGCCCAGCATCTTGTTGTCGTGCGCCATGGGACGCTCGCCCTGGAACACGCGGATGGTCACGGCCGACTGGTTGTCATCGGCGGTGGAGAAGGTCTGGCTGCGCTTGGTAGGGATAGTGGTGTTGCGCTCGATCAGGGGGGTGAACACCCCGCCCAGGGTCTCGATGCCGAGTGTCAGCGGCGTGACGTCCAGCAGCAGCACGTCCTTGACGTCGCCTTGCAGCACGCCCGCCTGGACGGCGGCGCCCAGGGCGACCACTTCGTCAGGGTTCACGCCCTTGTGCGGCTCGCGGCCGAAAAAGGCCTTCACCGCCTCCTGCACCTTGGGCATGCGGGTCATGCCGCCGACCAGCACCACCTCGTCGATTTCCGATTTCTTGATGCCCGCGTCCTTCAGCGCCTGCTCGCAGGGGCCGATGGTGCGGCTGATCAGGTCGTCGACCAGGGATTCCAGCTTAGCGCGGGTCAGCTTCACGTTCAGGTGCAGCGGGCCCGACGAATTCATGGAAATGAACGGCAGGTTGACCTCGTACGCAGGAACCGAAGACAGCTCCTTCTTGGCTTTTTCGGCCTCTTCCTTCAGGCGCTGAAGGGCCAGCTTGTCCTTGCGAAGATCGACCGAGGTCTCCTTCTTGAACTCGTCGGCCAGGAAGTCGACCAGACGCAGGTCGAAGTCTTCACCGCCCAGGAAGGTGTCGCCGTTGGTGGCCTTCACCTCGAACACGCCGTCGCCGATCTCCAGGATCGAGACGTCGAAGGTGCCGCCGCCCAGGTCATAGACGGCGATCTTCTTGCCGTCGTTCTTTTCCAGGCCATAGGCCAGGGCCGCCGCCGTGGGCTCATTGATGATCCGCAGGACTTCAAGTCCGGCGATCTTGCCCGCGTCCTTGGTCGCTTGGCGTTGAGCGTCGTTGAAATAGGCCGGAACGGTAATGACCGCCTTTTCGACCTTTTCGCCGAGGTGGGCCTCGGCGGCCTCCTTCATTTTTTGCAGGATGAAGGCGGAAATCTGCTGGGGCGAATAGTCCTTGCCGTTGGCGCGCACCCAGGCGTCGCCATTCGGGCCCTTGACGATTTCATAGGGCACCATGCCCTTGTCCTTGGCCACCACCGGGTCATCGAATTGACGACCGATCAGGCGTTTGATGGCGAAGAAGGTGTTGGTCGGGTTGGTCACCGCCTGGCGCTTGGCCGGCTGACCGACCACGCGCTCGCCGTCGTCGAGCAGGCCCACCACCGAGGGGGTTGTGCGCGAGCCTTCAGCGTTCTCAATCACCTTCGGCAGCTTGCCGTCCATGATCGCAACGCACGAATTGGTCGTGCCAAGGTCGATACCGATAATTTTGCTCATGAGATCTGTCGCTCCCTACGGGCGAACGAACGGGCGGCCTTGAAGCAAGCGCCGATCCATCTGCCGTTCCCCGGTTCGATCGGGTCTCCAAAAATGAAGAGGCTTAAGGCGCCTCCGATAGCCTTGAGGACACGTCCTCCTACAGGGCCGCATATGGGAAACTGGGCGCCCAACGCAAGCCCGCAGGCCGATTCAACCCAACTGATTGCCACCTTGGGGGCCGCGCCTCTTGCGTGGACCCGGACCCGGACTGACATTGGCGGCTTGATCGACGGATTTCAATTTCATCCCGCAGCCCTGGACCGGGACGAGCAGGAGGCCCTAGCCGCATCGGTTATGGCCCTGGTCCGGGACGCGCCGTTTTACAGCCCGGCCGTGCCCGGCGGGCGTCGAATGTCGGTGGCCATCACGGGGCTCGGGCCATGGTCCTGGACCAGCGACGCGAAGGGATATCGCTATGTGGCGAGCCATCCTTCGACCGGAAGGCCCTGGCCGCCAATGCCGCCCATCCTTGCTGAGCTGTGGCGGCGCTTGGCGCCGGGCGCGCCCGATCCTGACGCCTGCCTCGTCAATCTGTATCGAGACGGCGCGCGTATGGGCCTACACCAGGACCGCGACGAACAGGACTTTTCCGTGCCTGTGCTTTCGATTTCCCTGGGAGACAGCGCGATGTTCCGCATCGGCGGCCTCAAGCGCAGCGATCCGACCCGTTCGCTCAAGCTCTCCTCAGGCGATATCTGCCTGCTGACTGGCCCCGCGCGCCTGGCCTTTCATGGCATAGACCGGGTGATCGAGGGCTCCTCCACCGTGGTTCCCGGTGGCGGGCGGCTGAACCTGACGCTCAGACGGGCGCGCTAATAGCCCTTCCTCAGCTCGCCCACGGAACGCCCGTCCACCGTTCCTTTGGTCAGCCATTCGCGCGAGGCTTTGAACAGCAGCAGATGGTTCTTCTCCCACATGGCGTTGTGCGAGGAGCAGGCCAGGTCGATGAACACCTTGTCGTGGGAGGCCAGGGCGGCGTAGATCGCGCGCACCCGTTCCTGCGGCACCTGTCCGTCGTACTGGCCCGAAGCCAGCAGGACCGGCGTGGTCATCTTGCCGACCACGGCCCGGTCAAATCCCCAACTCGGCACGTGGGGCGCGCGCCGTCCGCCGGGGCCCCAGGAGGCCCCTTCCGGATCGGAATTGCGCAACTCAGTCCAGATCGCCGCCGCCGTTTCCGGCGCGTACTGACCCGGGCAGGGCGCCTGCATGTCCCACTTGGCCTTGAAGTCGGCCTGGGACTGAAAGTCCATGGGCGGCGTATTGGCCGGACGAATGTCGCCCCCTTCGCGGGTGAGGGCCGGCGCCAGCAGAACCAGGCGGGAAACCTTGTCCGGATGCTGGGCGGTATAGCCGCCCGCGCGCGGTCCGCCCTGGGACCATCCGATCAGGACCACCCGCTTCACATGTTTCTGCGCGCGCAGGTGATCGACCACCACGTCGATGTCGGTCCAATCGGACTGAATGGTGGTGATCGGGCCCTTGAACGACGCCTCGCAAGGGGCCGGCAGCCTGGCCGGGATCATTTGCGCCTGTTGCTCGCGTGACAGGTTGCACGGATCATTCATGGGCGCTGGGCGGCTGGAGCGGCCATAGCCCTCCATGTCCATGGAAAACACGTCAAATCCGGCTCGAGCCAGATAGGCCATCCAGCTGAAGTCCCTGTAGGGCACGTCAAAGGCGACTTCGGCGGGCGTGCCCGCGCCATGGACGAACAGCACCACCCCGCGCCCGGAGCCCTTGACCTTGGACGAGACCACTTCGCGTACATAGATCTTGGCCCCGCCCGGCGTCGGCGCCACGGCGGCGGATTCAATGCGGATGGCGTGGTCGATGCGCACGATCTTGCCGGACGCGGCGTTGGCGACCGACGCGGCGAGCAGGCTGGCGGCCAGGGCGGCCAGGGTCGTCTTCATGGCGTTTCCTCGAACTTGTTGTTGGACGAAGGCTAGTCCGAGGCGGCCAGCTCGGCAATCACGCGGTCCAGTACGAGGCGCCCGGCCGGGGTCGCGTAAAGGCGGGCCTCGTTTGCTTGGATAAGGCCGGCTTGGACCAGATCGGAAAGGGCGCTCATGGGCAGGGGCGCAAGATCGGTCCGAAGCACGCCCTCGTCGATGCGCAGACCCATGAGCAGGCGCTCTTCGGCGGCCTCCTGCTCGGTGAGGGTGTCGCGGCCCTCCAGGCCGTGGCCGACCGCCCGCACCACCGCCAGATAATCGTCGATCTTGGGGAAGGTCTGCGTCGCTGCCCGCCCGGCCGCCCCGGTGATCCGCCCATGGGCTCCGGGGCCGACGCCCAGATAGTCCTCGCCTCGCCAGTAGACGAGGTTGTGCCGACTGCGCGCGGCGATCCCGCGCGCGTGGTTGGAGACCTCATAGGCGTCAAAGCCCGCCGCGCTGAGCACCGCCTGGGTGACTTCGTAGAGCTCGGCCGCCAGATCGGGCTCGGCGGGGGCGAAGGATTTGCGCCGAACCGCGCGGTCAAAAGCCGTGCCTGGCTCGATGGTCAGCTGATAGGGCGAGACGTGTTCGGGTCCGAGCGCCAGGGCCTCGCGAAGCGTTGCGGTCCAGGCGGCGGCGGATTGGCCCGGCAGGGCGTAGATCAGGTCCAACGACAAGCGCTCAAAGGCCTTGCCGGCCAACTCCGCCGCCCGGCGGGCCTCCGCCGCGCCGTGGTTGCGGCCTAGGAACTTGAGGGACGCGTCGTCCAGGGCCTGAACACCCAGGGACAGGCGGTTGACCCCCGCCTGGGCGAAGGCGGCGAAACGCCCGGCTTCCGCGTCGGTGGGGTTGGCCTCCAGGGTGATCTCAAGGTTGCTTTCTGCGGGCCACAACGCCTTGGCCTCGTCGATCAGCCGCGCAATCCAGGCCGGATCGGCCAGGGAGGGCGTGCCGCCGCCAAAGAATATCGACACCAGGCGGCGGGGGCCGATCATTCGCGCCTGAGCCCGCAGGTCGGCCAGGATCGCCTCGCCCAAGGCCGCGGATTCCCCCGTTCGCCGGTCCAGGGCGACATTGAAGTCGCAATAGGGGCAGATGCGCGCGCAATAGGGCCAATGGACGTAGAGGCCGAGCGGAGCGGGGTTTGAGCCAAGCGACATTGGCTATGACCGCTCTGTTATCCGCTCATTCCCGCGGAAGTGGGAACCCAGTGAGTACCGCGACCGGCGGCGCTGGACTGGAAAGTCCTGGGTCCCCGCTTCCGCGGGGATGAGCGGGAGGGAATGTTGGACCGAATGATCTAAATGCCCATGGGTTCTAGTCAAACAGGGCCGCCTTCAACTTGGCGAAGGCCAGGGCGCGGTGGCTGATGGCGTCCTTGGCCTGGGGCTCCATCTCACCGAAGGTCAGGCCGCCGCCGGCGGGGACAAAGATCGGGTCATAGCCAAAGCCGCGCGTTCCCCTGGGCGGGAAGGTCAGGGTCCCGTCCACGCGCCCTTCCACCACCACGCAGGGTCCCTCATCCGGCCAGGCCACGGCCAGGGCGCAGGTGAACCAGGCGCTTGCGTCGTCCGATCCGGTTTCCTCGAAGCGCTCGGCCACCTTGTCGATGGCGGCGGCGAAATCCTTGTCCGGCCCAGCCCAGCGAGCGGAAAAAATGCCCGGCGCGCCGTCCAGCGCGGCGACCGACAGGCCGGAATCGTCAGCCAGGGCGATCAGGCCGCTGGCCTTCGCGGCGGCGCGCGCCTTGAGCAGGGCGTTGCCGACAAAGGTCGATTCCGTCTCATCCGGCTCGTCCAGACCCAGGGCGCCTGCCGCGACCACGTCGAAGCGCCCCTCCAACAGGGCCGCCAGCTCGCGCGCCTTGCCGGGATTATGGGTGGCGGCCACGATGCGCTTGCCGCGCGGCAGGTTCAGCGGCATATCGATCTTCCTCCGGGAGGCTCCATTGACCTTGTTCTACGCCGCCGCCGCGCGGTTCGCACCTAAGGCCGGCGCCTGCCCATGAGCGAAGCTGTCCGCAGCCTGATGGCCGAGCACGTTCTGCCGGAGTCCTACGCCGAGATCGTCACGGCGGTCCACCGGCCGATAGCCGCCCACCTGACTGCCCTGCGCGCCAAGGCCGGCAAACCCATCGTCGTGGGCCTGTGCGGCACCCAGGCCAGCGGAAAGACCACCTTGGCGGCCTTCCTCAAGGGTCTGTTGCAGGAGGGCGGGCTGAAGGCTGAAGTCCTGGCCATCGACGACCTGTACTTGAGCAAGGAACGGCGCCAGGCCCTGGCGGCCGAGGTCCACCCCCTGTTCATCACCCGCGGCCCCCCCGGCACCCACGATGTGGCCCTGGGCCATCAGGTGCTCGATGTGCTGACCGGAAAGAGCCCGCCCGGCGACGTGCGCATGCCCCATTTCGACAAGGCGGCCGACACCCTGGCCCCGCTCGACGCCTGGCGCCCGCTGGACGGGGCGGTGGATGTGGTGCTGTTCGAGGGCTGGTGCGTGGGCGGCAAGCCCCAGGCCGAGGCGCTGTTGGCCGAACCGATCAACGACCTGGAGCGCACGCGTGACCCGGACGGAGTCTGGCGCCGTTACGTCAATGACCGCCTGGGCAGCGACTATGCCGCGCTCTTTGCCCGGATCGACAGCCTCTTGATGCTCAAGGCGCCCGATTTCGACGCCGTGTTCGAGTGGCGGTCCCTGCAGGAAAAGAAGCTAGGCGACAAGCTGAAGGCCCAAGGCGGCCTGAACGACGGGCGCAAAATCATGACCCCCGACGAGCTGCGCGTGTTTCTGGCGCATTATCAACGCCTGACTGAGTGGATCTTGTCCGAAATGCCGGGCAGGGCGGATATTTTGGTGACGCTGGAGCGGGACCACACGGTGAGCGGGTTAAGGCTCTGACTCCCTTCCCCCATCAAGGGGGAAGGGGCTCCTTATTCTGAACCCGCCGCCACCGCCCCATTGATCGCACGGCGAGTCTGCTTTCGAAGGGCCCGGCCCCGTCAAGGATGGCCGAAGGCCACCGCTACGCGGCGGCGCTATGCGCCGTCCTTGACTGGACCCGGCCTTCGAAAAATCATTCCATCATGCGAACAACGGCGGGGAATGAGCGGAAGCTGATGACCGCTGATCGGGCCGGAACGGGATCACGACGCGGGTCGTGAATTTAGGATGGGGGGCTTAATGAAGAACAGGTCGAACGGAAAGCTTGCGCTTCTCTTCCCCTTAGGTTTCGCCCTGATCATCGCCTCGACAATTATTGCCGATGTTACTAACCGGATGGGGGCTGTCGAGCTCGGCATTTTCGCCATAGGACTGGTTCTGGTAACCGTGGGCGGCTGGTTCGTTAACCGCGCCATTTATGGGTGGTATGGGCAACTCTTTGGGATGTTTACGGACAAGGCGAAGGCCCCGCCGGGGACCATCGGCAGTCGGGGGGATCTCGTTTTGCAAAAGCATGAGGACGAGGCGGACTAATTTACTTTCCGCTCGTTCCCCGGTTTCCTTGGCGATGGGAGGAGGCCGTTAAGCCGTCGCCGCCCTCTGCAGTTCCAGCAACTCACCCACCCCCTTGCGGGCCAAATCAAACAAAGCCTCAAACTCCGATCTGGAAAACCCGCGCTTCTCCCCCGTCGCCTGGAGCTCCACGATATCGCCCGAACCGGTCAGGACGAAGTTGGAGTCGGCCTCAGCGTCGGAGTCCTCCTCATAGTCCAGGTCCAGCACCGCAACGCCTTGGTGCACGCCGCAGGACACCGCCGCCACTTGGTCCAGGATCGGGTCAGTTTTGATCACGCCTTCGGTCAACAAATAGCGCGTGGCTAGGCGCAGGGCGACCCAGGCGCCGGTGATGGCCGCCGTGCGGGTGCCGCCGTCGGCCTGGACCACGTCGCAGTCGATGGTGATCTGCCGTTCGCCTAGGGCTTTCAGGTCGATGATCGCGCGCATGGAGCGGCCGATCAGGCGCTGAATCTCCTGGGTGCGGCCCGTTTGCTTGCCCGAAGCCGCCTCGCGCCGGCCCCGGGTGTGGGTGGCGCGGGGCAGCATGCCGTATTCGGCGGTGACCCAACCCTGGCCCTTGCCGCGCAGAAATCCGGGCACGCCCTCTTCCACGCTGGCGGTGACCAGCACCTTGGTGTGGCCAAAGGACACCAGGCATGAGCCCTCCGCATAGCGGTTGACCTGGACCTCCAGGGTGACGGGACGCAGCGCATCGGGCGCTCGTTCAGATGGACGCATGGCGGAAAGCTTCTTTCGGGCGTTTAAGAGGGTGCAATGCGCGGCTTGCGTGGGCGCAGGCGGCGCTTATCCTAAATGCTGGACACAACGTCCATGACCAGTTTTCAAGGAATTCCTTCGGGACGCATGGCGAATTTCCTTTCCCCCGGCGCGGGCGCGCCCGTCCCGATCGGTCCCACGCTGGGCCAGCTCGACGAGCGCGCCAGGGATATTTTCCGCCGGATCGTGGAATCCTACCTGGAAACGGGCGATCCGGTGGGCTCGCGCACCATTTCGCGCGGGGGCGTTGCCCTGTCGCCCGCCTCCATCCGCAACACCATGCAGGACTTGGCGCAGTTGGGCCTTTTGGGCGCGCCCCATTCCAGCTCCGGGCGCATGCCGACCCATATGGGCCTGCGCCTGTTCGTGGACGGCCTGCTGGAAGTGGGCGACCTGGGCGACGATGAACGCCAGCAGATCGAAACGCGCCTGGCCGGGCGCGGGCGAAACTTTCAGGACGCCCTGGACGAAGCTTCATCGCTGTTGTCGGGCCTGGCGGGCGGCGCCGGAGTGGTGATGGCGCCGGCGCGCGATGCTGGGGTCAAGCACGTGGAGTTTGTGGCGCTGGGCCCCGATCAGGCCCTGGCCGTGATGGTGTTCGAGGACGGCCAGGTGGAGAACCGCCTGATGCGCCGCTCCGCCGGCATGACGCCCTCGGCCCTGCAGGAGGCCTCCAACTTCCTCAATTCCCGCATCCTCGGGCGCACGCTTCTTGAAGCCAAGGCCGAGATTCGCGGGGAGCTGGACCGCGCCAAGCGCGAACTGGACACGACGGCCGCCCGGTTGGTGGAGGATGGCTTGGCCGCCTGGGGCGGGGGCGAGGACGCCGACCGGGCCCTGATCGTGCGCGGCCGCGCCAACCTGCTGGATGATCGTTCGGCCCTGGAAGACCTGGAGCGGGTGCGCATGCTGTTCGACGACCTCGAGCAGAAGGAACAGCTGATCGGGCTGCTGGACGATGTGCGCGAAGCGGAGGGCGTGCGGATATTTATCGGCGCCGAAACGCGGCTTTTTTCTTTGTCGGGTTCCGCTGTGATCGCGGCGCCCTATATGAACGGCCGACAGAAGGTGGTCGGGGCGATCGGCGTGATCGGACCGGCGCGTTTGAACTATGCCCGCATTATCCCGTTGGTGGACTACACCGCCCGGGTGCTCGGGCGGATGCTTGAGACTTAAGAGGACCAGACCATGACCGATGATTTCGCGCCGGACGACGGCGGCATCTCGGAGGAAGAGGCGGAATTCGATGTCGCCGAGGCGCTTGAGACGTTGCAGGCGGAAAACGCCGCCCTGCGCGATCAGGCCCTGCGCTATGCCGCCGAGGCCGAGAACACCAAGCGCCGGGCCGAGCGCGAGGCCAATGACGCGCGCGCCTTCGCCATCCAGAAATTCGCCCGCGACCTGCTGGGCGTGGCCGACAACCTGTCGCGCGCCCTGCAGCACGCGCCGCGCGAGGATGCGGACCCGGTGGTCAAGACCTTCGTGCTCGGCATCGAAATGACCGACAAGGAACTGGCCCAGGCGTTCGAGCGCAACGGCCTGAAAAAGATCGACCCGGCCAAGGGCGCCAAGTTCGACCCCAATGTGCACCAGGCCATGATGGAGCAGGAGGCCCCCGACGTGGACCCCGGTTCGGTGGTTCAGTCCGTGCAGGTCGGCTTTGAGCTTTATGGGCGCGTGGTGCGCCCGGCCATGGTGGTGGTCGCGGCCAAGACGGCGGCGGGGAAGGCGCCGGCCAATGGCTACGCTGCGGCGGAGACGGATGCCGGCGGGGCGGTGGATACCAAGGCTTAAAATAGAAGCGCTCCCCCTCCCCCTCGATGGGGGAAGGGTTGGGGATGGGGGTGGACGCGCAGTGGGCTCCAAATGGTCGCAAGAGGCGGCGCCGCCTCCTGCTCCCCTTCCTGAAACCTCTTGCCTCCACCCCCATCCCCGCCCTCCCCCATCGAGGGGGAAGGATGCCTTATTCTGAATCCTCAGCCCCCCCGCCGCTCGCATGGCGAGTCTGCTTTCGAACGGCCCGGCCCCGTCAAGGACGCCGCTACGCGTCGCCGCGATGCGGTCGGCAAAGCCGATCCTTGACCGGACCAGGCCTTCGAAACATCATTCCACCATGCGATCAACGGCGGACTGAGCGCCTTACTTTTCCACCGCTCATCCCGGCCTTCGCCGGGATGAGCGGTGGGTAGGGTCAGCCCTCGCCGCACGCCGGACACTCCGGATCAACGCTCAGCCGCACCGTCCGGCTTTCGCCGTCCAGCGCGTCGTATAGCCACAGCCGCCCAGTCAGCGCCTCCCCAGCGCCCGTGATCAGCTTGATCGCCTCCAGGGCCATCATCGAGCCGACCACCCCGGCCAGGGCGCCGACCACGCCGACCAGGGCGCAGGTTTCGGCTTCGGGCGGGATGTGGGGGACGAGACACCGGTAGCAGGGTTGGCGCTGCTCCAGCGGCTTGCCGCGGGTCAACCCGCCGCGGAATATGCCGACCTGGCCGCTCCAGCGGGCGATGGCGCCGGAAATCAGGACCTTGCCCGTGGCCAGGCAGGCGTCGTTGACGGCGAACCGCGTGGCGAAATCGTCGGTGCCGTCCAGCACCAGATCGTAAGGCGCAACCAGATCGGCGGCGTTGGCCGGGGTCAAGGGCTGGTTGATGGCGATCAGGCCGATGTCTGGATTGAGGGCGGCCAGATGCTGCGCCGCCGCCTCAGTCTTCGGCCGCCCCACGTCAGCGGCGCTGTAGAGCACCTGCCGTTGCAGGTTGGACAAGGCCACCGTGTCCGGATCCACCAGGCCGATCTGGCCCACGCCCGCCGCCGCCAGATAGAGCGCTGCGGGCGAGCCCAGTCCACCGGCGCCGACGATCAGCACCTTGGCGGCCTTCAGCGTCTGCTGACCCGGCCCGCCGATCTCGCGCAGGACCAGATGGCGGGCGTAGCGCTCGACCTCTTGCTCGCTGAAACTCACGGGGCAGTCGCGCCGCTGTGACGCTCGGCGCGGGCGCTCTGCACGGCCGCCTGGAGTATTTGCCCGAAATCACTGCGCTCTTGGGGGCTGAGTTGCCGCGCGAGGATCAGACTGCGGCCCGACAGGGCCAGGCGTACATGGGCCTCTTCGGCCTCGCCGCCCAATTCCACCCGGGTAAAGGCGGTGGGCGAACGCCAGATCGTGCGGCGGGTGGAGCCGATCTCGTGCATCACGCGGACCTCATCGGCGGTCACCTGCACCCGCTCGGCCTGTCGGCCCTGACGGTAGCTGGCGCGGAAGGCCAAGGTGACGGCCAGGAAATCCAGCCCGAGAAAAATCGGGATCGGCGCCGCGTGCAGAGCCAGCACCATCAAGGCCCCTACAGCCAGATTCACAAACGCCAAGCCGCCGAGCAGCACATAGAGCCCGCTCTTGGGCAGAGAACGGTTGGGCGTCAGCACGGCGTCCAGGTGCAGCAGGGCGTCCATCGCCTCAATTTAGCGCATCGTGCGATGATCGGGCACGAGATATTGCGGCGGCGCGGTGGTGGCCAGCGTGACACGCACAACCCTGCCGCCAAAACGAATAGAGCTGGTCTATATATAACCGAAAAACTATCAATTCGTATTGTGGATCGGAAGCGCTTACTTGGTGTTGCACAGGCCTACAGCGGCCCAGTGCCATATCAGGAGTTCAGTCATGTTGACCGTCGGCGATAAACTGCCCGATTTCAAAATCATCGGCGTGAAGCCGAAATTCAACCGCCATGAAGAGGATGGGGTCAGCGCCTTCGAGCCGCTGAACCAGGACAGTTTTCCGGGCAAGTGGAAGGTCATCTTCTTTTATCCTAAGGACTTCACCTTCGTCTGCCCGACCGAGATCACCGCCTTCGCTGCGCTCAGCCGCGAATTCGAGGACCGGGACACGGTGGTTCTGGGCGGCTCGACCGACAATGAGCATTCCAAGCTCGGGTGGCGGCGTGAGCATCCGGATCTCACCGGCCTGCCGATCTGGCAGTTTGCCGACAGCGGCGGGCGCTTTTCTCGGGCCCTGGGCGTTCTGAACGAGGCCGAAGGCGTGGCCTTTCGGGCGACCTTCGTGGTCGATCCGCTCAATGTGATCCAGCACGTCTATGTGACCAACCTGAACGTCGGCCGCAATCCGCAGGACACCCTGCGCGTGTTGGACGCCCTGCAGACCGACGAGCTGTGCGCCTGCAATCGCCCGGTGGGCGGTGAGACCTTGGCGGCCTGACCCCCTTCAGGCCCTAAGTGGAGGCGGCGCTTTTCCTCCCCCGCGCCGCCTCCAGCCCCATTGAAAGAAAGGCAAGACCGTGTCGATCGACGCCCTAAGAGACCTGCTGCCCGCTTACGCCAAGGATCTCAGCTTGAATCTGTCGTCCCTGGCGGGCGAAACCGTGCTGACCGACCAGCAAAAGTGGGGCGCCTTGCTCGCCAGCGCCTATGCCGTGGGCGAGGGACGAACGGTTCAGGCCATCGCCGGCGCGGCGCAGGCGGCGGGCCTGACCGAAGAGGCGGCGAACGCGGCCAAGGCGGCGGCGGCGATGATGGGCATGAATAATGTCTACTACCGGACCCTGCACCTGCTGAAGAACAGCGAGTACCGCACCTTGCCTGCCCGGCTGCGCATGAACATCATCGCCAATCCGGGGGCTGACAAAACCGATTTCGAGCTGTGGAGCCTAGCGGTGTCGGCGATCAACGGCTGCGGCGCCTGTCTGGACTCCCACGAAGAGGAGCTGAAAAAGCGCAGGGTTCCCGCCGCCCAGATACAGACGGCCTTCCGCATCGCGGCGGTGGTCAACGCTGTATCACGAGTGTTGGCGGCGGAAGCGGCAACGGCCTAAGCGGCTTCGAACCGCACTGGTCCGCCCCAGAAGGCCTCAACTAGGCCGCTTTGGGGGCCCGGCGCGCCGGTGGTGAGGAAGCGACGGCCAGCGCCTGAGCCCATGTCATATTCGCCGTGGGCCGCCAGATAGCGCTCCAGCGCGTCAGCTGTGGCCCCGGGCTGGTGGATCAGGGCCGCGCCTGGGGGCAAGGCGGCGCGAAATAGGTTTCCCGCCAACTCATAATGGGTGCAGCCCAGGACCCAGCGGTCAGGCGCTCGCCCGACCCGGCGGATCAGGGCCTCCACGTGCGCCCGGATCTGCGCGACCAAGGCGGCCTCGTCGGCGCCGGATTCTATCATTTGGGCCAGGTTGGGGCATGGCTCGGTAAACACAGCCAGATCGCCGCGACGCTTGTCGATCTCGATCTCATAGACCCGGCTGGCCGCCGTTTGAGGGGTGCAGAACACGCCCAGGACTTCGAGCGCTTGGGCCTTTTCCGGGGGAAACTCCAGCGCCTGAGCCCACGGCAGCCCGGTGGCCGCCTCTATGGTCGGCACGATGATGCCGAGCACATTGGCGGGGCGTCCCCGCGCCGCTCGAAAGCCGGGCAGCCAGGTTTGCTGCAGTCGGCGCAAGGCTATGGCCGATGCGGTGTTACAGCCCAGCACCACCAAGTCAGCGCCCGCCGTGAACAGCCGCTCGCAGCCCTGGCGGGTTAGCTCCACGATGCGCTCGCCCGGCAAGGCGCCGTAAGGCGCATGGGCTTGATCGGCCAGATAGATGAAATCGGCCTTGGGGAACCGCTCCACCAAAGCCCGATGGATCGACAAGCCGCCGACCCCCGAATCGAATACCCCAATCGCCATGCGGCGCAGTCTAGACCGGCCTAGGCGGCGGCGGCGAGGCTTGGATTTTCACGACGTCGCCGGGCTTGGCCACGGCCAGCAGCCGCTCCAGGTCATCTCGCGCAAGGGCCACGCACCCTTCTGTCGGCCCAAAGTCCGGCTGGGCCAGATGTAGAAAGATGGCTGAGCCCCGGCCGGGAACCACCGGATCGTCGTTATGACCCAACACCACCACGATGTCGTAGACGCCGTCCTGCCGCCACAGATGCTCGGCGCTGGCCGGGTAGGGATGCCTGATCGGGCGGTTATAGTGGGCGTCCGCCGGATCGTCGCACCAGCCGTCCTCAGGGCCGATCAGCGCCGTGGGCAGGGCGGTCTGCGGTGCGGGCCCCCGGTCCGGTCGATACAGCACGCGGCGAATGGGCCACAGCCCCGCTGGGCTTGATCCGTCGCCTTCGCGCTTGTCCACGCCGGCGATCACGCCGCCTCGGCCAAGGGCGCAGCGGACCTCTTTACCGTCGATGCGCATTATCCCTTCACGGACAGCGCAATCGGATGAGGCAGGCTTGGGCCAGACAGTAAAATTCATGACGATTCCGGGCAAGATTGGCCTTGGCGCGTTCCCCCGCAGCGGTGCATGGTCCGGCGCATGGCGCAACACAAGACACTCCTGATTGTCGACGACGACGCGGACCTGCGCGGCGCCCTGGCCGAGCAACTGCAGTTGGACGACGAGTTCGCCACGGTCGAGGCCGAGACCGGCGAATCCGGCGTGGCGCGGGCGGTCGAAATCCGCCCCGATCTGATCCTACTGGACGTCGACCTGCCCGACATCGACGGCCGCGAGGCGTGTCGGCGCATGCGGACGGCGGGCGTGACCTCTCCTGTCATCATGTTGACCGCCGCCGCCAGCGATGATGACGCGATCAATGGCCTGGAAGCGGGCGCCAACGACTATGTGACCAAGCCCTTCCGTTTCGCGGTCCTACTGGCGCGCATCCGGGCCCATCTGCGCAGTCACGAACAGTCCGAGGACGCGGTGTTTCACCTGGGCCCCTATGAATTCCGGCCGGCGGCCAAGCTCCTGCTCGATGAGCGAGGCAAGAAGATTCGCCTGACGGAAAAGGAAACCAGCATTCTGAAATACCTCTATCGCTCAGGCGAGAAGGCCGTGCCGCGCGATGTCCTGCTGAGCGAGGTGTGGGGCTACAACGCCGGGGTGACCACTCACACCCTGGAAACCCACGTCTATCGCCTGCGCCAGAAGATCGAACCGGACCCCACGAGCGCCAAGTTGCTGCTGACTGAGGCCGGCGGGTATCGGCTGAAGCCTTAGAGCAAGATGACATAAGGCTGAATCGCCTCATGTCTGAATCTTGCTCTAAATTCAAAATGTAGAGCCGGATTCAGAGTTCGCATGCGAACTCATCCGGCTCTAAAGCATCAAATCAACGCTCACAGGCGCGTGGTCCGAGGGCCGCTCCCATTCGCGAACGTCGTCGTGCACGCGGGCCGCCGCTGCGCCCTGGCGCAAGGCCGCCTCGCGCAGTCCCGGCGAGAGCAAAAGGTGATCCAGCCTCAGGCCGCGATTGGACATGCGGAAGTCCGCCGCTCGGTAGCTCCACCAGGAAAACAGCTTCTGCGGATCGGGGATGGCCTCGCGTACAATATCGATGAAACCCAGCGACGCCATCAATTTGGCGAAGGCTTCCAGTTCGATGGGGGTGTGGCTGACCACCTTGGACATGAACTTGTGGTTCCACACGTCGTATTCACCGGGCGCCACGTTCAGATCGCCTGTCACGACCAGGGGCGCCTTGGGGTCGCGATTAGACATCAGGGCGGTCAGGCGCTCGTAGAAATCCAGTTTGTGATCAAATTTCGGGTTGATGGCGCGGTCCGGCTCGTCGCCGCCGGCGGGGATATAGAAGTTCTGCACCTCGACGCCAGCGATCACCCCGCCCACAACGCGGGCGTGCCCCTCGCGGCAGACGTCCAACGTCGGTCCCGGCACGATCGGCAGGCGCGAGGCGATGGCCACGCCGTGCCAGCCCTTCTGGCCCGAGATCTTGATATGGGGCAGGCCCATGTCGATGAAGGCCTGGGTGGGAAACTCCGCCTCCTGGCACTTGATCTCCTGCATGCACAGCACGTCGGGCGCCTGCTCGGCGACGAAGCGAGCGGCCTGCTCGGCGCGGAGACGGACGGAATTGACATTCCAGGTGCAGATTCGAAGGCGCATGATTGGACTTTAGAAGTCCGAGCTCTAAGCGGCGAGCGGAAGAGCCGCCAATAATGCATTTTTGTCGCCCTAACGCTCGCTGCTTTAGGGCGCATTCTTGTTTGCCCTAACGCTCGCCGGCGCTCGCTACTTGAGGGCGCGCTCAAGCAGGCCGAGGGCCGTTAGCGCAACAAGGCGCATTCTTGTTTGCCCTAACGCGCGCTGGCGCTCGCTACTTGAGGGCGCGCTCAAGCAGGCCGAAGGCCGTTAGCGCAATAAAAATGCACATAAAAAAACGCCCGGCGGCGAACCGTCCGGGCGTTGGAAAGTGGTCTCTCATACCGCCGCCGGGAGGGGATAGAGTCCGGCACGGGAGCCGCAGCGAACGACCCGTCCACTGCAAGCGTGCCAAATATGCCACGTTCTATTGAAAAGTCAAGGCATTGTTAGATCGGACTTGATTGTTGTCAAAACACCACACACACGTCACGAGCGAAAAATACCTATCGGGCGACGGCGGTTTGTCGAGGGTCGCGCAGGACGAACAGGCCGGGGTCGAGCTCCGCATTGTCCAGGCCCAGGAGCCGAATTTGGGTCTGCTTGCCCTGAGCGTCGATCAAGGTCCACCCGCGCAGGCTGACTGGATTAGCGTTAAAATACAACACGATCCGCCCTTCCGCATGGCCCGTCCGGTCCCGCAAGGTCAAGGCGAAATAGTCCGGATAGTGGTCCACCCGCAAGATCGCCACATCGCGGTCCAGGCGCACTTCATGGGATAACAGCATCGACAGGGGCGTGGCGTTAAGCGGGCCCCGGTTGAAGGCTTTGAGCCGCGAATCATACACCGTGATGGTCTTGCCGTCGGCCACCACCAACAGTCCGAATTGCGGATCATAGGCAAAGCGCGCCTTGCCCGGCCGTTGGACATAGATGTCGCCGGTGGACAGGGCGCCGCGCGGGCTGGTCTGCTCGAACCGGCCCTTCACATGATCGAGCCCCTGAAGATAGGTGTTGGCCCGATCCACCGAGGCCTGGTCAGCCGCCGTCAGGACCACAGGCGGCGCCGCCGAGGCGAGGCGCGGCGGCTGGACCGCCAAGGCAGCGGTTAGGCACAGCAGAGCGAACAGGCGCTGGGTTGGGCTAGGTTTCATGCGGTCTCCATTCACCCCTCGGCGCCGGGCGACAAGGTAGCCAGATAGGCCTGAAGCTGGTCGAAGGTTCCACCAAAGCCCATCCGCATGCTGTCAAAGCCGGCACCGAAGGTCTGCCGTTCGATTTGCGACGCATTGTGCGGTTCCCCACGCAGGGTCAAGAGGGTGCGCCCGTCCTGCTCTTCCAAGGTCAGCGCGTTCAGCACCTCCAGCGGCCACAGCGGGGCCATGGGGTGGCGGGTCAATTCGCCGGCGGCGTTGGAAAAGCCATTGACGAATACGACCCGCTTGGGCGCCTCGATCTCTCGATAGAGGAACTTGCCCCACATCTCAGGCCCGCCCGGCATGCGCAGGCCATAGTGCAGCTGCCCGCCGGGCCTGAAGTCCATATCGCCCTTGACCCACTCCCAGCCGGCTGGGCCCCACCAGCGGGCCAGATGCTCGGCCTGGGAAAAGACCTTGAACACCAACTCGCGCGGGGCGTCGAAAGTGCGGGAGATAGTGAAGGCGGTTTGGGTTGCGGTCATGGCCGCTATCCTTAGCGAAACGCGCGCCTGAATCTAAGCGGTGAAAAGGGCCGCCTTGCCGGATCGTCAAGCGGCATTTGCCGCCGCCTTATGCTATGGCGCGGCGATGAGCGCGCTTCGCACCCTGTTCGCCACCCGACTTTATGAGGCCAGCCTGTCGCAGGCCGCCGACTTCCCCGCCTTTAACCAGGAACTGGAGGAGGCGGTGCGGATGCTGGCGGACGAAGACATGGCGGGCCGGGCCTGGTGCCGCGAGCAAGGCTACGGCGGCTACACCTCCTATGCCTCCCTGGACGATCTACCCGCCCGCGCCACGGTGTTTGGCGTACTCAAGAGCCGACTGGACCGCCACGTCGCGACTTTCGCCAAGGAACTGGCGCTCGAGCTCGGCGCGCGCGGCCGTTTGAAGCTGGACAGCCTGTGGGCCAACGTCCTGAAGCCGGGCTTTGGTCACAGCGGTCATATCCATCCGCACGCTGTGATCTCCGGCACGGTCTATGTGGCCGTCCCGGCCGGCGCGGCCGGATTGAAGCTGGAGGATCCACGCCTGCCCATGATGATGGCGGCGCCGCCCCGCCGCTCTGACGCAGCCGAGGACCTCAAGACCTTCGTCACCCTGACCCCCGCGCCTGGGACCCTGTTCCTGTGGGAAAGCTGGCTGCGGCATGAAGTGCCGCCGACGGGCGGCAAGGGCGAGCGCATCTCGATCAGCTTCAACTACGCCTGGCGCTAATCCTGTGACGTTCACGCGACGCTATGAAGAGGCCGAGCCCCAGCGGGTCAACCGCTGGCTGGCGCACAGCGGCGTCTGCTCACGGCGCGAGGCTGAGGCCCTGATTGCCCAGGGCAGGGTCAGCATCGACGGTGAAACCGTCACCGACCCAGGTCGCAAGATCGCTTCGGGCCAAACCTTGATGCTGGAGGATGTCGCAGCAGCCCGCTTCAGCGCCGTGATCCATAAACCCGTGGGCGTGGTTTCGGCTCAGCCCGATCCCGGCCAGGTCCCTGCGGTGCGGCTGATCACGCCTCAGACCCAATGGAGCGCAGAACTCGTGGCCATACCGGACCTGGAGGGCGGCTTGGCGCCGCTGGGGCGCTTGGACATGGACTCGCGCGGCCTGCTCCTGCTGTCGCAGGATGGGGTGCTGGCCAAGGCGGTAATCGGGCCGCACTCGCTGTTGGATAAGGAATATCAGGTCCGGGTAAGCGGGTTGATCGATAAGGGCAAAATGACCCTGCTGCGTCACGGCCTGGAGCTTGACGGGCGCAAGCTCAAGCCAGCTCAGGTGCGCCGCACCGGTGACCAGGACCTGACTATCATTCTGACCGAGGGCCGCAACCGTCAGATCCGGCGCATGTGCGATCTGGTCGGGCTAAAGGTAGTCGATCTCCTGCGCATCAGGATCGGCCCGCTTGCGCTGGGCGACTTGCCGGAGGGCCGCTGGCGGCCATTGACCGAGGCAGAACGCGATGCGCTCATCAGTCGGTCAGCCCCATAAGATCAGGTCCGACTTAAGAGCCGACGGGGTTTCACCCCGCCGGCACTTTGAGCGTAGTCAGATCAGAAGGTGATCCACACGCCGTTGCGATAGTAACCGCGGCCCGCGTGGCTATCGCGCCAATGGTCGTGGTCCCAGCTGCGGTGGAAATAGTAGTCGTCATTGTGCCATTGCAGGCGCGCCGGCGCCCGGTAGTGGCGCTCGGTGTGCCAGCATTCGCCGCTCGAGTTGCACACCACATAGGCCGAAGCGCTTTGCGCGCTTGCCGCCAAAGCGCCGAAGGCCAGAACTGCGGCCAAGGCGAAGGACTTTTTCGCAGACGTCATTTTCAGTTCTCCATTCCGTGCGGCGGATCGTCTGGACTGAAGTCCGAAAGTCGCCGCGAACTGATCTAAAACGGACGGTCAAGCGCTGGGTTCCTTTAACCACATCCGGATGCGAAACCGTCAGCGCGCGGGCGCGTTTCTCATGCAGATCGGCGGGGCCAACTTAGGAGTTCATCTATGACACCCAAGGCTGCCTTGATCCTCTCAATCTCCGCATTCGCCGTCTGCGCAAGCGCGGCCCGCGCGCAGAGCACTGATCCGGCCTTCGTCCAACAACAGCAGGACTATCAGAACAAACAGCAGCAATACCAAGACGCTCAGGCGCAATATGAGCACCAACAAACCGTCTATCGTCATCGCCTGGCCAGCTATGACCGCGCTCGGGCCGCCTACGACGCCGACCACGGCGAAGGCGCCTTCTTCCGCTATTACAGCGCCCATCCCCGCGAATATGACGAGCTTTACGGGGTCGGCGCCTACGGCCGGGACTTTGAGCCCTGATCAAGACCGCTTAGCTGGACTCGTCCTCCGGGGGCGGGGATGAACGGGTTGTGGATTCAAGTGGGGCTTCGACGCGCCGCCCGCGTGGTTGACCCGGCGGTGGCTGCCTACCAGCGATGACGTCCCTGGGTCCGCATCCGCAGGCCTAGACCCAGCACAGCCGGTGAAGTCGGCCGAAGTCGCGCTTCTCGTCGATGACGAGGAGCTGGTGCGCGCGAGTGCGGCTCGTCCATGCAGACCGCCCTGGGGTCAAGGTCTGCATTGTGTCGGGCTACACCGAGAGCGAAAGCGTGGCGCCTGACCTTGCGCGACTGACCATGCCGTTTCGCGAGGCGGAACTGGCGGAGAGTTTGGCGGGGTTGGGGTAGGGGTGATGGTGCCGCCTAGGTGACTCGAACACCTGACCCCCGCATTACGAAAACTTACACTCGCTAAAAGTCCCCGTTAAAACAAATATTTATGGCCTAAAAATCCTTCGAAAAAGGCAGCGCACGACGACGTTTGTGGTGCCGAGTGTCGCTAAATATCTGGTCTAGGCGAGCCCAATTTCGGGCGTGCATCGCCAGTCCGGAGCGCCACCACAATGAACAAAGAGCGAAATCGCCAAGGCCAGATCGCACAGACCACGAATGCCGCCCTCAAAGGTGCGCTCGCCCGTC
This sequence comes from Pseudomonadota bacterium, assembly GCA_048498155.1. Lineage (GTDB taxonomy): Bacteria > Pseudomonadota > Alphaproteobacteria > Caulobacterales > Caulobacteraceae > BOG-938. Next base: position 70,737 of record JBEHYN010000008.1, read on the forward strand.
GCCTTGATGGGAATCCGAGCGGGGGTCGCCTGATGTCCTTCGCCCGCTTCGTGTTGAGTCATTCCAGGGGCTGAGCGCCGTTGTCGGCGGCATGGCCAAGCCCGCATGCGCCGCTAGCCACCTTTGATAGAGCCATAATCCAGGCCGGGCATCGCCATTCGCCCTCTTTGAAGTGCTCAAATCGTTGATTCAGAGATAAATTTGAGGGTGCGACAATCCGGCACATAAAAATTTGGTCAGAAAAAATACGCAACTTCAAAGACTTATTTTCATCAAATAGGCCTAATCAGCTCAAAAGCTATCCCCCCTAGCTCGTCACTACTTAATTTCGGCAAGTAGTCGACGGGCGCTCCACTTGTGTGCGACGCCATCAGGTCTATATTAATCCTCATCAACACTAGATGGGGGATCAGATGATTGACGACAGCTAATCTTAATACAGTTTTCGAACAGGACGGCTGCAAGGATGTATTGCAGTTCATATCAGCTTGCCCAGATCGTTGGCTTATTACGCTGACGACCAAAAGGAAGTGTGATCGGCTGACTATATCTATCGAAATCTCGAAGGTTCTTCACAGGGTCAACACAGCCCTGTTCGGTCGGGCATATAAAAGGAGAAGGGCCATCAGGCTCGCCACCTTTGCCGTGATCGAACAGTCAATGAGCGAGGGGGTTCATGTCCACCTCCTCGTTGGCCTCCCGCCTGGATCACTGGCCATCAAAGCCAGCCCATGCAGAACCTCAGTGCCAGACCTGATCCTGACTGTGAGATCGCCTGCAATGTTGTCCCCCTGAGGGGCGTTTTTCGCGTCGAAGATTAGCCCCCTGATCTGTGGTTTTGGATGCCCCTTCCTGGTGCTGGA
>JBEHYN010000009.1:0-69984 GCA_048498155.1 Pseudomonadota bacterium
CTGTCGCATGAAGACATCGAGAACCTGGTGGCCTATCTGGCCGCCCACAAGGCGCGTGATCTGACCCAGACGGCCAAGCTCGTTCCGGCGCCCGTGCTGCCCTACGAACGCATCGCCAAGCCGGCGGCGGGGGACTGGGCCAGCTACTGGGGCGATTACGCCGGTCATCACTTCAGTGAGCTGAGCCAGATCAACACGTCCAACGTGGCCCAGCTTCAGGCGCGCTGGGCTGCGCCGATGATGGGCGATACGGTGATGGAAGCCACGCCCCTGGTGGTGGATGGCGTGATGTACGTCGCCGGCCCGCCCGGCGACGTGGCCGCCTTCGACGCGCGCAGCGGCCTTCCGATCTGGCGTTTTCACCGCAAGCAGGACGTCAAGAACCCTTACCAGATCAACCCGTTCAACAAGGGCGTGGCGGTGCTGGACGGACGGGTGTTCTTCGGCACCTTGGACAACAACCTGATCGCGCTGGACGCCCACACGGGCCGCGAGCTGTGGGAAAAGAATATCAGCGACACCATGGCCGGCTACACCATCACTGGGGCGCCCCTGGCGCTGAAGGACAAGCTGATCGTGGGCATGTCCGGCGGTGAGATGGGCATCCGGGGCTATCTGGAAGCCTATGACCCGGCCGACGGCCACAAGCTGTGGCGCTTCTACACCGTCCCCGCGCCGGGCGAGCCGGGGGGCGACACCTGGGCGGGGGACAGCTGGAAATACGGCGGGGCGCCCACCTGGCTGACGGGCAGCTACGATGCTGAGACCAACACCCTGATCTGGCCGACCGGCAACCCCGGCCCGGACTTCAATCCGGACCTGCGCAAGGGCGACAACCTCTATACCGACAGCGTGCTGGCCCTGGACGCGGACACCGGCAAGCTAAAGTGGCACTACCAGTTCACCCCCAACGACGGGCATGACTGGGACTCCACCGAGGACATGGTGCTGGCCGACCAGGTGATCGATGGGAAACCACGCAAGCTGGTGATCCACGCCGATCGCAACGGCATGTTCTATGTGCTGGACCGCACCAACGGGAAGTTCCTGTTCTCCACCCCCTTCGTGAGGCAAACCTGGAACCTGGGCTTTGACGCCAACGGCCGGCCCATCGTGGATCCGAAATTCGTCCCCACCGCCACGGGACAGGCCGGCTGGCCATCGGCTGGGACCAACTTCCAGGCGCCGTCCTACGACAAGGACAGCGGACTATTGTTTGTGGCCTACAATGACGGCGTAAGCTTGGCGGTGAGCGGTCCAGCCAAGCCTGAGCGTGGCAAGCAATACGTCGGGCGGGGCGTCGGGGCGCAGCCCGCCGATCCCTTGGCCAATCAGGGCGTCGAGGCGATCGACACCCGCACGGGCAAGGTGATCTGGCAGTATCGAACCTTGCGCAATTCGGCGTCCTCGGGCGTACTTGGCACGCGGGGTGGGCTGGTGTTCGTAGCCTGTGCGGAAGGGCAGTTAGTGGCGCTGGACGCCAAAACCGGAAAGCTGTTGTGGAATTTTCGCACGGGCGTCCCGGTCACGGCGTCGCCAATGAACTATGCGGTAAATGGACAACAGTTCATCGCCGTGGCCGCCGGCAATATGGTCTATAGCTTCGCGCTGCCCAAGGCGAAGCCCTGAACCCCTAGCCGACTCCGCTGCTCGTTTTTGGAGCAGCAGAGTCGGCCCGGCGCGCTCAGTCAGCCCCGAGCTTGCGTCCTGGGCCATGGCGACGTCGCTCGACAGGCCCACCGCCTCGCTCCGGCGATCTCAAACGGCGGGGTTGTGGCCGTCGCCCGGCTTGATTAAAGGCTTCACACGCGGACGCAGTTACGGGCCCTAGCTATCGCCGCTTGGGCCGCCATCGGGCTGCAGACCCTCACAAAGTACACTGGGAGATTCCATGCCTGTCACCACCCTTGACCCCAAGACGGCGCTGATCGTGATCGATCTGCAGAAGGCCATCATGGCGGCCCCGACCATCACCCCGCCTATCGAGATCGCCAAGCAAGCGGCCCTGTTGGCGGAGGCTTTCCGCAAACACAATCTGCCCGTGGTGCTGGTCAACGCCGGCGGCCAGGCCCGCGGCCGAAACGAAATTCCGCCGCCCCCCGCCGGCGCTCCGCCGCGCGCGGAGGATTGGAACCACATCATCCCGGAGATGAACAAACAGCCGTCGGATCACCTCGTGACCAAGAAGACCTGGGGCGCCTTCACGAACACAGACCTGGACACCTATCTCAAGACGGCGGGTGTCACCCAGGTGGTGATCTGCGGAATCGCCACCAGCATCGGCGTAGAGTCCACTGCCCGCTTCGCGCACGAACTGGGCTACAATGTCACCCTGGCCACCGACGCCATGACTGATCCCAGCGCCTATGCCCACGACAACAGTCTCTCGCGGGTCTTCCCGCGGATCGGCGAGACCGGCTTGACCGCCGACATCATCAGCCTTCTGGACAGCACCCACGCCTGATCTTGGCGGCTGGGCGGCGGATAAGGGGATTCTCATGTCGGATCAAAGAAAGCGGGTCGCCCTGGTCATCGGCGGCGGGTCGGGCATGGGCCTAGCGTCCTCACGCGCGCTTGCGGCGGCGGGCCACATCGTCATGGTCACCGATCGCGACGGGGATGCCGCCAAACGCGCGGCCGACGAGATCAAGGCGGCGGGAGGCGAGGCGATCTCCTATGAGATCGACGGGTCTTCGGTCTCGCAGCTCAAGACCATGTTTCTCTTTATCGAGAAGACCTACGCCCGCCTGAACGTCCTGTTCTCCAACATCGGCATACGTGGACCCATAGGCCTGGACATGGTCGAGGCCCAATTCGACGAGGTCATGGACGTCAATGTGAAGAGCCACTTCTTCGCGACCCACTACGCCGTCCCGCTGATGAAGCTGAGCGCGCCTCACGCGTCGATCATCTACATGGCCTCGGCGGGCTCGCTGAAGGCGGGCGGGCGCTGTCCGCTCTACAATATCAGCAAGGCTGCAGTGCCGATGATGGCGCGCAGCGTGGCGCGGGAACTGGGTCCGGCGGGCATTCGCGTGAATGCGATATGTCCCGGCTCGATCGAGACGGGCTTTCCACGCTGGTCGACGTTTACGCCTGAGGGCCGCAAGGCCATGATCGACGAGGTCAGCCTCAACATTCCCCTTGGCCGCATTGGTCAGCCCGATGACGTGGCCGGCATGGTGGCCTTCCTGGCGTCGGATCAGGCGATGTTCATCACCGGCGCATCAATCCCCATCGACGGCGGCGACCTGGCCTGAGCCTGTCGCCGCCTCCGAGGACTCAGGCATTCTCGACGGCGCGCTGTTCCTTGCGGGCCTTTGTATAGCGGTTCTCGGGTTCGGGCAGGCCCAGATTGCCCCTGAAGGTCTTGGCTTCGTAGTCGCGCCGATATAGGCCCCGCGCCTGAAGCAGCGGGACGATCAACTCCACGAACAGTTCCAACTGCCCGGGCATGGACTCGAAGAAGTTGAAGCCGTCGCAGGCATGGGCTTCGAACCAGACTTCCATAGCGTCGACGATCTTTTCCGGCCCGCCGACGAAATGGCCACGCGGCGTGGCGTTGCGAAGGGCCATTTGCCGGAGGGTCAGCCCTTCGTCCTGCGCGGTCTTGACGATGCGCATGGTGTTGCTCTGGTGACCCGCCATGCCCGCGGCGAGGGCCACCTCCACCGGGAAGGGTGCGTCCAGGTCGTAGACGCTGAAGTCGTGATCGTTGAGGGAGCGGCCCAGCAGTTGGAGCGCGCTTTCAATCGAGACCAGTTCCTGCTGTTGTTTGTACTTGGCTTCCGCTTCCGCGTCGGTACGGCCGATGATGGGTCGGTAGGTCGGTAAGATTTTCACCTCGGCGGCCTTGCGTCCGGCGGCGACCACTCGCCCCTTGACGTCCGCGTAATAGTCGATCGCTGCTTCCATGGTGTTGGAATTGACGAAGATGGCGTCGGCCCGGCGGGATGAGAAGTTCTTGCCGTCCTCTGAGGCTCCGGCCTGGAAGATGACGGGATGGCCCTGGGGCGTGCGCTTGATGTTCAGGGGGCCCTTGACCTTGAAGAATTCGCCCTGGTGATTGAGCGTGTGCAGGCGGTCGGGGTTGATGAACTTGCCGCTGGCCTTGTCGCCGATGATGGCGTCCGCCTCCCAGGAATCCCATAGTCCTTCGGCGACGTCGAGGTACTCGTCGGCGATCCTATAACGGACGTCATGCGGCGGCAGGGCGAGCTTGCCGAAGTTCTCGGCTGTGCCGTCCAGCCAGGAGGTCACCACGTTCCAACCGGCCCGTCCGCCGCTGATCTGATCAAGCGAGGCGAACTGGCGGGCGACGTTGAAGGGTTCGCTGTAGGACACGGTCAATGTGCCGACCAGGCCGATATGGTCGGTGACGGCGGCGAGGGCCGACAGCAGGGTTATCGGTTCGAAGCGGTTCAAGTCGTGCGGGCTGGACTTCTCGCTGATCGAGATGCTGTCGGACACAAAAAGGTAGTCGATCTTGCCGCGCTCGGCCAACTGAGCCTGATATTTGTAAAAGGCGAAATCGGTGCTGGCGTCGATCTTCACGTCGGGATGGCGCCAATCGGACCAATTGGTGCCGACGCCGTGCAGGACGAAGCCGAATTTCATCTGTTCGTTACGGGCCATTTTCCAGCATCCAAACTGTTTGTTTTCAACGGTAGGCGTCGCGTCAAACGCGTGTCAAGCATCCCCCGACCTGTCGCGCGAGGCCGCAGAACGGGGTCGACGCAAGCTTGCGTCAACCGCGTTCAATCTAACGAATCCCGGCCTGCGGCGCGTTTGATCCAAGGCAAAACCACGCCGGAATTCTTCCTCGTTATAGTTTGCCCAGGGCCACGTTCTTACGAAGCAGCCAGATGGAAATCAGCAGCACCACCAGGTGGAAGACGCCTTCCATCAGCAAGGGCGAGTTGAAGCCGACCTTGTAGAACAGATAGCCGCTGGCCAAGTTGATGACGATCAGGGTGAGGGTGCCGAGGAAGGTGAAGACACCGACGGACGATCCGCGAAACTGCGGCGGCGCTTCCTGGGCGATGAGGGACTGGGAAGCAATCGCCTCGGCGCTCTCGGCAAAGCCGATAATCGCCGCGCCGACCATCATGGCTTGACCGAAGACGTTGGTGATGAGGCCGATGTAGCCGAACGCGAAGGTCATGAAGGCCAGGGACAACAGCATCATCAAGACGCGGTTGATCTTGTCGGTGATCAGACCGAACAGGGGCGCGCCGATGACCTTAGCGACAAAGCGGATGGAGGCGACCGTGCCGGCGGTCAAGGTGGCCGTGATGGCGTCCACCCCACTGCTGTGCCCGGCGTTGACGATCCAAAGCGCCAGGAATGAGCCGGTGATGACCGTGTCAGTGCGCACCACGCTGCCGATGAACAGCATGACGCCGAACTTTCTGTTCTTTCCCGCGTACTCCAGCACTACCTTCAGATTGGAAAACATCTCCTTCATCCGGGTGAGCGCCCGGCCGGGCATGGCGGGTGCGCGCTTGGGCTCGTTGAAGAAGGCCCTGGTGGTTCCGAGGCCAATCAGCGGAAACAACGCGACCAAGCCGAACGCCAGGATCAGCGACAGGTGCGGGGTCAAGCCCAGCGCCCGAAACTGGCTAGGCAGGTGCGATGTCAGCAAGACGAAAGCGGAGGCGGACAACCAGGGCACCAGCAGTACGATGCTGTTGAATTTGCCGCGCGAACGGTTGTCGGGAATGTCCATGGCGATGGTCGGCGCCCCGGCGTTGTAGCCGCTGAAGGAGACGCCCCAGACGAACCGCAGCACATACAGGGCGAACACCGCCCCGATGAATGGATAGACCAGCATGCACAGGGTGAAGCCGGTCAGGGTCAGCAGCAGCATCGGACGTCTGCCGTAGATATCGGCCAATGCGCCGAAGGCCATGATGCACAACAGTGTGCCGGCCTGCTGCACGGCGCCCAGGGTTCCGACCACGAGCCCTTGTTGGTGCGACTCGATGTGAAGCTGCTGGGTCAGGACCAGGGGCAGCATCACATTGGCGAATTCGTTCAAGCTCACGCAGATGCAGGTGACGAACAGGAACGACACGACCTCTTTGATCCCGTAGCCGGGGCTCAGAAGGATCGGGCCGATTCGGGCTTGGGCAGGCGGGTTGGCGACTTTGCTCATGGGTTCCAGCACTAACTAGGGCAGCGACTTGGCGTAGGTTTCGAACGCTGCGTGATCGAAATCGTTGGCGGCCGCGACGAATTGGTCTGTGACGACGTCGCTAGCCGAAATTCGTTTGGCGATCACCCCCGCGCTCACCATCAGATCGATGTAGGTCTGGATGCCCGCCTCTGTGATCGCGCCGATCCGGTTACCCTGTGGGTTGCCGGCCGGCAGATAGTCCTGCCAGGCGTTCAGTTGGGCGATTTTTCGGGTCAACTGGGCCTCGCCGTAGGGTTTGCCCAGGGCGTCGAGGATGGCGCGCGCTGCGGCTCGGGGATTGTAACGGATCAGCAGATCAGCCTTGACGATGGCCCGGGCGAACCGCTTCACCGCGTCGCCCTTGGCGGCCATCACGGCCGGAGAAACCGCATAGCCGGAATTGGTCACGTCCTGCAAAGCGGGGTGGCCGAAGATGCGCAGCTTCTGGCCGGCGATGATGTAGGGAATGAATTCATAATAGGGAAGGGCTGCAGCGTTCACCCGGCCGGACAGCAAGGCGCCCATGGCGTCGTCGTCCTTGCCGATGGTCACCAGGGTGTACTCCGAGGGCTTCACGCCCGCCACCGTCAGGCCCGACATGGTCGCGCCCATCGCCGTGGCGCCGTCTGACGAGTGTACGCCGATGGTCTTGCCTTTGAAGTCGGCGAGGGAATTGATCGGGCTGCTTTCCAGCACAGCGTAGACATAGGTGAACTTGGCCGCCCGCGAGAGAAACATCTTCAAGCGGATGCCCTTGTAGAAGTCGGTGACCAGCGGCTCGATGCCGATAGGGCAGATGTCGAACTCACCCGCTGAACAGGTCGTGCGGGCTTCAACTGAGCCTTTGACCAAGGTCAATGTGACTTGCAGGTGCTCCTGTTTATAGAAGCCCGCGCCTTCGGCGGTGAGATTGAGGGTATTCATGAGTTCCGGCGTCTGTCCGCCCAGAACCAGCTTAAGGGTGTCGTCCGCCTTGGCCGGGCCGTGCGCCAGGGTCAGCGCCGCGAGCGCACCCATGACGGCGCCGAGGGCCGAGCGGAAGGACTTCGTAGGCATCGCGCGTGGCGTCCTTTGTCCGGGGCGGTGGCGTCGTGGTTTAAATCGGAAGTCGCTGCGCCGCCTGGGTCGTTGCAGCCTATGTCCGCGCCGGCTCGGCGTTGCCGCCGCCAGAGTCAAGACGTCCTCCCGAGCCCAGACTTCGTTATTAAATCCATGTTTCACGTTGCCGCATTGTTTGTCAAACTACGGAGGGATAACCCAGGATCAACAAAAGCAACGGCTCGGGGAGGCATGATGCGCGCAGTCGGGTTTTTGCGTCTTGACGACGATCGGGGCGCATCCGTGGGTCGTCGCCCCAGGGTCCGCCGACCCCTGAGTCTTTTCGCGGCGCTGTGGCTCGTCCTGATCGCCGGAGTTCCGGCTCACGCTCAGGTCACCGCCCAGCGACTAGTGAACGCCGCCGAGGAGCCCGCCAACTGGCTGACCTACTCGGGGACCTACGCCAGCGACCGCTACAGCACGCTGGATCAGATCACCTCGGCCAACGTCAGGAACCTGGAGCTGAAGTGGGTGTACCAGGCTGCTGTCGCCGGCGGATGGCAGACCTCGCCCTTGGTGGTCGACGGGATGATGTATATCACCCAGCGGCCTAATGACGTGGTCGCCCTGGACGCCAAGACCGGACGGGTGTTCTGGATCTATCACCACGCCCTGGGTCCGGCGCCGAACGTCTGCTGCGGGTCCAACAACAGGGGCCTAGCGATCCTGGGCGACACCCTGTTCATGGGCACCTTGGACGCCCACCTCGTCGCCATCGACGCCAAGACCGGCCGTCCCCTGTGGAACATCAAGGTCGCCAACAGCGAGGCGGGCTATTCGATCACGCATGCCCCGCTGGTGATCAAGGACAAGGTTCTGGTGGGCATGGGCGGGGGCGAATTCGGCATCCGCGGCTTCATCGCCGCCTTCGACGCCAAGACCGGCAAGGAGGCCTGGCGTTTCAACACCATTCCGGCGCCGGGCGAGCCGGGCTCGGAGACCTGGGAGAAATGCCCGCCCAATCCGGCGACCCTTTGCGACCCTGAGGCCTGGAAGCATGGCGGCGGCTCGGTGTGGGTCACCGGCTCCTACGATCCACAGCTCAATCTGACCTACTGGGGCGTGGGTAACGCCGGACCGGACTACAATAACCAGCAGCGTCCGGGCGATGACCTGTACGCGGGCTCGGTGGTGGCCCTGGACGCCGACACCGGAAAGCTCAAGTGGCATTATCAGTTTACGCCGCACGATCGGTACGACTTCGACGCCGTGCAGGTTCCGGTGCTGGCCGATATCGTTTGGAAGGGTCAGCCGGTGAAGGCCATGCTGTGGGCCAACCGCAACGGCTTCTTCTATGTGCTGAACCGCGCCACCGGCCAGTTCCTGCAGGGCAAGCCCTTCGCCAAGGTCAATTGGGCCAGCGGCATCGACGACAAGGGCGTGCCGATCCAGACGCCGCAACCCCCTGGACAGCCGACCTGGCCGGGCAACCAGGGCGCCACCAACTGGTTCTCCCCCTCCTACAGCCCGCGCACCAAGCTGTTCTATGTGTCGGTTTGGGAAGACTACGCGACGGTCTTCGGCGGCTACCCAGCCGAGTACCACGAGGGTCGCGGTTTCGGCGGCGGCGTTCTGCACGACTACGAGCCGATTCCCGGCGCGCCGGGCCTTTCCAATCTCGGCCAGCGCAAACCGATCAATAATTGGACCGAGACGGCGGGACACGGCTCGATCCAGGCGATCGATCCGCTCACCGGCGAAAAGACATGGCGTTTTCCCATGAGCGACGTCAGCGACAGCGGCATTCTGACCACCGCCGGCGATGTTCTGTTCACCGGTGGGCGCGAGGGCTACTTTCAGGCGCTTGACGCCAAGACCGGCGCCCTGCTGTGGAAGGCCAGCCTCGGGTCGCAGGAGATCAACGGGCCGATCACCTACCAGGTGGACGGCAAGCAGTACGTGGCGACGGTGTCAGGCTTGTCTCTGACGGTTTTTGGCTTGCGCGAGTGACGTCGCCAGGCATACGAGCGCTTAAAGAACAATCCGCCGATCATTCAAACATCAGCGGTCATTCAGAATCATAGCGAGGGCGCCCACATGCGCAGACAGTTGCTACCTCTCCTTGCGGTCGTCGGGATTGCCCTGGCCGGCCCCTCGCTGAGCATCGCCCAGGCGATCGCGGACCACCCGCAAGACTATGCGGCGGCCGACATCGCCTATGGCGCCAAGCTTTACGGCGAGCAGTGCGTGGCCTGTCACGGCTCCAACGGCGACGGGGTGGGCGGCATAGACTTCAAGCGCGGGACCTTCCACGCCGTGGTGACCGACCGGGACATGTCTCAGGCGATTGCCAACGGGGTGCCGGGCAAGGGCATGCCGGCGTTCAAGCTGGATCCCTCCGAGGTCACCGGGATCGTCGCCTATATCCGCAACTTCAATTCCGTCGACCGCTCCACCGTCAAACTGGGCGATGCGGCCAGGGGCCGGGCGATTTTCGAGGGCAAGGGCGAGTGCGGGACCTGTCACCGGGTGGGCAATGTGGGACCGCGATCAGCGCCAAACCTAAGCGATGTCGGCGCGGCGCGCAGCGCGGCCCAGATTCAGCGCACCTTGACCGATCCTTCCAGCCAGATGATGCCGATCAATCGTCCGGTGCATATCGTCACCCGCGACGGCAAGGTCATCGACGGTCGACGGCTGAACGAAGATACCTATTCCCTGCAGTTGATGGACAACCACGAAAACCTAGTGTCGCTCAACAAGGCGGATGTGAAGGAATACGTCATCAGCACCAAGTCTCCCATGCCGGCCTATAAGGACCGCCTGACCGAAGGCGAAATGGCTGACTTGTTGGCTTATCTGCTTTCGCTAAAGGGATAGTCACAGTATGCGACCCATGATCGCCGCGGCGCTCGCCCTCATTCTATTCGCCGCCGCCGGCGCCCCGGCCCGCGCCCAAGTCACCGCCGAGCGCCTGGCCAACGCCGCCAATGAGCCCGCCAACTGGCTCAGCTATTCGGGCGAACTGTCCGGCCAGCGCTACTCCGCTCTGGATCAGATCACGCCCGCCAACATTGGCGCCCTGAAGCTGAAGTGGGTCTATCAGGCCGCCGTGGCCGGCGGTTGGCAGACCAGCCCGCTGGTGGTGGACGGGGTGATGTACATCACCCAGCGGCCCAACGACGTGGCGGCGTTGGACGCCAAGACGGGCCGGGTGTTCTGGATCTACCACCACAAGCTGGATCCGGTTCAGATCGTCTGCTGCGGGGCCAACAACCGCGGCCTGGCGATGCTGGACGGGACTCTTTACATGGGAACGCTGGACGCGCGCCTCGTGGCCATCGACGCCAAGTCCGGCAAGCCCCTGTGGGTCAGCAAGGTGGGCGACAACAAGGCCGGCTATTCCATCACCCTGGCCCCCCTCATCGTGAAGGACAAGGTCGTCGTCGGCGTGGGCGGCGGGGAATACGGCATCCGCGGCTATGTGGCGGCCTATGACGCCAAGACCGGTAAGGAGGCCTGGCGCACCTACACCATCCCCGCGCCGGGCGAGCCGGGCTCTGAGACTTGGCAGAAGTGCCCGGACAAGACCGTGAGCAAGGTCTACTGCGATCCCGACTCCTGGAAACACGGCGGCGGCCCGGTGTGGATCACCGGCACCTATGACCCCGCGCTGAACCTGACCTATTGGGGCGCGGGCAATCCCGGGCCGGACTTCAACGACCTGCAGCGGCCGGGCGACAACCTTTTCACCAACTCCGTCTTGGCCCTGGACGCCGACACCGGCCAGATCAAGTGGCACTATCAGTTCACGCCGCGCGACACCCACGACTACGACGCCACCCAGGTCCCGGTTCTGGCTGACATCGTCTGGAAGGGCCAACCCACCAAGGCCATGCTGTTCGCCAACCGCAACGGCCTGTTCTATGTGTTCAACCGCGCCACAGGCCAGTTCCTGCTAGGCAAGCCCTTCGTCAAGGTCACCTGGATGAACGGCTTCGACAAACAGGGCCATCCCATCCAGACGCCCCAGCCCATCGGCAAGCCCAACTGGCCTGGCGACCACGGGGGCACCAACTGGTACTCGCCCTCCTACAGCCCGCACACTGGCCTGTTCTACATCCCGGCTTGGGAGAACAACTTTTCCACCAACGTCGAGCCGACGCCCTTCGACTACAAGGCGGGCCGGGGCTTTGAGGGCGGTACGCCGCCGCCTCAGGGAGTGGTGCCCGGCGCGCCGGGTCTGGCGGGCCTGGGCGCCCGCGCGCCGATCAACGAATGGACCGAGGTCGTCGGCACCGGCGCGGTGATCGCCATCGACCCGCTCACTGGCGAGAGAAAGTGGCGCTATTACATGAGCGACGTGACCGAGAGCGGCATCCTGACCACCGGTTCGGACCTGCTGTTCACCGGCGGCCGCGAAGGCTTTTTCCAGGTGCTCAATGCCCGCGACGGCGCCCTGCTGTGGAAGACCAACCTCGGCGCCGGCATCATGAACGGCCCGATCACCTATGAGGTCGACGGCAAGCAGTACGTGGCGGTGATCGCGGGCCTGTCGCTGTCGGTGTTTGCGGTGGATTGAGGGGGCTCATCCCACAGTAGGCGAACGACGAACGACGCCGACGAAGACGTTCAAATACAAGGCCAGCACGGCGGTGACTATATAGACGCCGCGCCAAGCGCCATGCCGTTGGCGGACGTAGAACGCGAAGAGCGCCACGGCCAGGATCACGAGGGAAGTCCCGTCAACGAAGTGCGGCGGACCGATGCTTTTCGAATGAAATAGAAAGCCTGTCAGGCTCGTGGCTATGGTCGTGACCAGGAAGACGGTGGTCAGACGTTTTGGAAACCTGGCCCTGAGCATGTCAGCGAGGGCGATGAGTCCGCTCAGGATGGCGAGCTGGCTGATCAGCACATGGAGCGTGGTGAAGGCGCTCGTGGCATGTCCCAAAACCTTAGGTGCCCCTCCGGCGAATTCCTGACCGCCTTAGATTGAATGCAAGCCTGGAGCTGAGTCCGTTCCACCGGCGCGGGAGTCCATGGTCCGCGGCTAGATCAACCAGGTTATGGGTTGGAGGATGCTAGAAGCCCAGATCGCGGTGGCGACCAGAGCCGCGATCTGGAGCGCGGCGATGAGCCAAAGCTGGGTGCGAAACGGCTCCTTGCGGGTCTTGTGCCTTAGCATCCGCTGGGCCGCAAACGCGCCAAAGGTGCCGCCAATTAACGCCATCTGGAGCAGAACGCGTTCCGGCACGCGCCTGACGCCTTCGATGGCGCGCCGCTTGTCGCTGGCGAAGACGCCGAAGGTCATCGCGTTGATCGTCAGGAGGTAGAGGATGGCGTACTGGACCATAACCAACCATCCGACACAGCGATTACCGAAGGCTTTCCGGCAGCGGCGCCTGTCGGATAGGGATCGCAAGGTCTGCGTTCCGGAGCAGTTTCAAGGTGCGTCCGTGCCAGATAGCCAACCCAAGCGCCGTGTGATCTGGATCCCGGCCTTGGCTGCTCCGCGCCGCCCTACGGGTCGCCGGGAGGAGCGGATTGGGTGGATAGGCTTGAAGCCTACAACCGACCCTTCCGAAACCGCTCCGCCGCCTCCGCCCGCGCCTGGGCCCTCGCGCGCTTGGGCGCCGCGCGGTCGACCTCTTCGCCCGCCCCGGTCATGACCTCGTTGGCGAACTCTAAATCCAGCATCTTCAGGCGCTTGATCTCGTCGCGCATCCTGGCGGCGGTTTCGAACTCCAGGTCGGCGGCGGCCTGGCGCATCTTGGCTTCCAGGTCGCGCAGCGTCGCCTGGAAGTTGGAACCGAGGAACGGCTTGGCGTCCTCGGCCACCCCGGCGCTGACGGTCACCCGGTCGGCGCGTTCATAGGGGCTGTTGAGGATGTCCTTGATGTCGCGCCGCACGCTCTCGGGCGTGATGCCGTGCTCGAGGTTATAACTATTTTGCTTTTCCCGGCGGCGGTTGGTTTCGGCGATGGCCCGCTCCATCGAGCCGGTCATCTGGTCGGCATAGAGGATGACTCGCCCGTCGATATTGCGCGCGGCGCGGCCGATGGTCTGGATCAGGCTGGTCTCCGAGCGCAGGAAACCTTCCTTGTCTGCGTCCAATATGGCCACCAAGCCGCACTCGGGAATGTCCAGGCCCTCGCGCAACAGGTTGATGCCCACCAGGGCGTCGAAGGCGCCCAGGCGCAGGTCGCGGATGATCTCGATCCGCTCCAGGGTGTCGATGTCCGAGTGCATGTAGCGCACGCGCAGGCCCTGCTCGTGCATATATTCAGACAGGTCCTCGGCCATCTTCTTGGTCAGCACCGTGACCAGGGTTCGATAGCCCGCCTTGGCCGTGTCGCGCACCTCGGCGATCACGTCATCCACCTGGCTGAAGCCGCCTTTCGAGACGGGCCGGATTTCCACCGGCGGGTCGATCAGTCCGGTGGGGCGGATGACCTGTTCAACGAACACGCCGCCCGCTTGCTCCAACTCCCACTGGGCGGGGGTGGCGGAGACCTCCACGGTCTGCGGCCGCATGGCCTCCCACTCCTCGAACTTGAGCGGGCGGTTGTCCATGGCCGAGGGCAGGCGGAAGCCATACTCGGCCAGGGTGAACTTGCGGCGGTAGTCGCCTTTGTACATGGCCCCAATCTGCGGAATGGTTTGGTGGCTCTCGTCCACGAACAGCAGGGCGTTGTCGGGGATGTATTCGAAGAAGGTCGGCGGCGGCTCGCCCTGCCGACGGCCGGTCAGATAGCGGCTGTAGTTTTCGATGCCGGCGCACGAGCCGGTGGTCTCCATCATCTCCAGATCAAAGGTGGTGCGCTGTTCCAACCGCTGCGCTTCCAGCAGCTTGCCGTTGGCGACCAGCCAGTCCAGCCGTTCCTTCAGCTCCGCCTTGATCGAAGTGATCGCCTGTTTCAGGGTCGGGCGAGGGGTCACATAGTGGCTGTTGGCGTAGACCCTGATCTGCGGCAGGTCGGCGGTCTTCTTGCCGGTGAGGGGATCAAATTCGCTGATCGCCTCCACCTCGTCGCCGAAAAAGCTCACGCGCCAGGCGCGATCTTCGTAGTGGGCGGGGAAGATTTCCAGCACGTCGCCGCGCTTGCGGAAGGTGCCGCGCTCGAAGGCCGCGTCATTGCGCCGGTACTGCTGGGCCACCAGATCGGCCAGCAGCTTCTTCTCGTCCACCCGGTCGCCGACCTTCAGGGTGAAGGTCATGGCGGTATAGGTTTCCACCGAGCCGATGCCGTAGATGCAGCTGACCGAGGCGACCACGATCACATCGTCGCGCTCAAGGATCGCCCGGGTGGCCGAGTGGCGCATCCGGTCGATCTGCTCATTGATGGAGCTGTCTTTTTCTATGTAGGTATCTGTCCGAGGGACATAGGCCTCTGGCTGATAATAGTCGTAGTAGCTGACGAAATACTCCACCGCGTTGTCGGGGAAGAAGCTCTTGAACTCGCTGTAGAGCTGGGCGGCGAGGGTCTTGTTGTGGGCCAGGATCAGGGCGGGCCGCTGGGTCTGCTCGATCACCTTGGCCATGGTGAAGGTCTTGCCCGAACCGGTGACGCCCAGCAGCACCTGGTCCTGCTCGCCGCGCTCGATACCTTCCGACAGTTCGGCGATGGCGGTGGGCTGATCGCCTGCGGGTTCATAGTCCGACACCAGCTTGAACCGCCCGCCGCCCTCGGCCTTCTCCGGTCGCTGGGGACGATGCGGCGTCCATAGGGTGGGCGCGAAGTCCTGCACGAATTGGGCGGGCGCTTCTTCAAGACCGGGGGAACGGGGCATGAACACAAGGTAGGGGGTGGAGCAGGCATTGGCTAGGTGCGACTCGTCCTCCACCGCGCAGCGGGGGAGGGGGACCACGAAGTGGTGGAGGGCGCGTGCCCAGCCTACGCCCCCTCAGTCAGCTTCGCTGCCGTCAAAAGCGATCAAATATGATCGCGTTGACCCCCCGCTTTGCGGTGGAGCACGAGCATGCCATCGTCCCCCTGTGGCCGACTCTCCCCTGATCCAGCGCCTGAAACCCTGCGGTCCCGTGGTCGACGCGGCGGCGGGCAAGCGTGCGCTGGAGGCGCTGGGGGCGCAGGACAATTGGCCGGCGCTGGAACCTGTGTTCGCCGCCTCGCCCTATTTGACGGCGCTGGCCAAGCGGGATGCTGAGCGGCTGAAGCGTGTGCTGGACGACCCGCCGGAGGCGCGGCTGGAGGCCATACTCGCGGCGACTAAGCGGCTGGAAAACCACGCCCGAGAGCTTGAGGCCGTGCGCGTAGGCTTGCGCCGTTTGAAGGGCGAATTGCACCTGCTCACCGCCCTGGCGGACCTGGGCGGTGTGTGGGACCTGGAACAGGTTACCGCCGCCCTGAGCCGTTTCGCCGATGCGGCGGTGCGCGTGGCCCTTGCGGCGGCAGCGGCGGGGGAAGTAGCGGCCGGGCGGCTTCTCGCGCCCAAGGCGGCCAGTGCGCGCGGCCCGGCGCCGGGGCTGTTCGTGCTGGCGCTCGGCAAGCACGGCGGCTTTGAGCTCAACTACTCCAGCGATATCGACATCTCGGTGTTCTATGCGCCCGAGGCCATGCTGACGGCCGGCGGCGCGGAGCCCCAGGCGGTGGCGGTGCGCCTGACTCAGGCTCTCGCCTCGATCCTGCAGGACCGCACGGTGGACGGCTATGTCTTCCGGGTGGACCTGCGGCTGCGGCCCGATCCATCCTCAACTCCCGCCGCCGTCTCGACGCCCGCAGCCCTAGAATACTACGAGAGCGTCGGCCAGAACTGGGAGCGCGCGGCGTTTATCAAGGCCCGCGCCGTGGCCGGCGATCTGCCCGAGGCCGCCGCGTTTCTGGAGGAGATGCAGGCCTTCATTTGGCGGCGCAATCTCGACTTCGCCGCCGTGGCCGACATCCATTCCATCAAGCGCCAGATTCATGTGCACAAGGTCGATGATCGTCTGACTGCAGCGGGCGTGAACCTCAAGCTCGGCCACGGCGGCATTCGCGAGGTGGAGTTCTACGTCCAGACGCAGCAGTTGATCATGGGCGGACGCGATAAATCCCTGCGCAGTTCGCGCACTCTGCAGGCCCTGGACGCCCTGGTTCGATCCGGCCATGCGACGGCCCAGGCCGGGGTGGAAATGGCCGAGGCCTACCGCCAATTGCGCGCCCTAGAGCACCGCGCCCAGATGATCGCCGACGAGCAGACACATGTCCTGCCGGAAGCGGCGTCTGAGCGCAAAAAGGTGGCGGCTCTGTACGGCTACGGAGATCTGCGCCGGTTCGACGTGGCGGTTGAGGCCATCCTCAAGCGGGTGAACCGGCGTTATGGCGAGCTGTTTCCAGAGGAGGAGTCCCTGTCGTCGCGCTTCGGCAGCCTCGTGTTCACGGGGGTGGAGGATGACCCGGAAACCCTGACCACCCTAAAGCGCATGGGCTTTTCCCAGCCGCGCCAGGTAGCCGAGACTATTCGCGGTTGGCACCACGGCCATATCGCCGCCACCCGCAGCGAGCGTGGTCGCGAGCTGTTCACGCGCCTGGCTCCGCGTTTGTTGGAAGCGGCCAACGCCACCGGGGCGCCCGATGCGGCATTCGACCGTTTCGTCGCCTTTTTCGCCGGCCTGACATCGGGCGTGCAAATTCAGTCCCTGTTCCTGGCCCAACCGGCTCTTTTCGAGCTCCTGGTTCGGGCCATGGCTTTCGCCCCTCAGCTGGCGGCGACCCTGGCGCGTCGTCCGGCGGCGCTCGACGCCATGCTGGACGCCGATTTTCACGCCGGGATCGGCGACGGCGACGCCCAGGCCATCGAACAGGCTGCGGACGGCGCCGGGGGCTTTGAGGCCGCGATGGACGCGGTTCGTCGCCTGCACCACGAACAGGCCTTCCGCATCGGGGTTCAGGTGATGTCGGGCGTGGTCGATGCCGAGCGTGTCGGCGCGGCCTTCGCCGATCTGGCGGACGCCTGTATTCGAGGCCTGGCCCGTGCAGCCCTGGCCGAGGCCGAGCGGATTGGGGGCGCCTTTGCCGGCGACCTGGCTGTGGTGGCGCTTGGCAAGGCTGGCTCGCGCGAGATGACCGCCGGTTCTGACCTGGATCTGATGACCCTGTATCGTCCGGCCGAGGCGGGATCGGTCTCGGCGGTCAAGGGGTGGGCGGCGGAGACATTCTACACCCGTTTCACCCAGCGCCTTGTTGCGGCCCTGACTGCGCCCACTACCGAAGGCGGCCTTTATGAGGTGGACCTGAGGTTGCGGCCGTCCGGCACCCAGGGGCCGGTGGCGGTGAGCCTAAAGGCGTTTGAAACCTACTACCGGTCCGAAGCGGAGACCTGGGAGTTCCTCGCCCTGACCCGCGCCCGGGTTGCGTGGTCAACCTCGCCGGCCTTCGCCAAGGTCGCGCAAGGGGCCATCGACACGGCGTTGCGGCAGCGTCGTGATCGAGCTGTGACCCTGCGCGAGGCTCGGGCCATGCGGGTGTTGATGGAGAAGGAGAAGCCGCCGGAAAGCCTATGGGACATGAAGCTGTCCCGTGGGGGGCTGGTGGATATCGAATTCGCCGCCCAGGTGCTGCAGATCTTGCACGCCGCCGACGGCGGGCCCTTGCATCCGCACACCGCGCAGGCGCTGGCCTCGCTGGCCAAGGCGGGCCTAGCCAAACGGGCCTTGGTGGACGATCTGGAGAGCGCCTGGAGACTGCAGCAAAATCTGTCTCAGTTGCTCAAGCTGGCCCTGCCCGACACAGGCGATCCGCTCAAGGAGCCCGAGGCCTTTCGCACCCTCTTGGCCCATGCCGGCGGCGCCAAGACCTTCCGAATGCTGCAGGAAATGCTGCGCAGCAAACGCGCAGCATCCCGCAAGGCCTATGAGGCGATTTTGGCGGGAAATTGAGCGGCTTACGCAGCCGTTGGAAACCTAAGGCAGCATCGCCGTAATGTTGCGTTTGGGAACCTGGCCGACCGGTATACGGGTGACTTCCTTCAGATTCACCACATCGACCACCGACACGTCATTTGACCCGGCGTTGGCGATGTAGACGGTCTTGCCGTCCGCCGATGCGGTCGCCCACTCCGGCTGGCGACCAACATCGACCTCGCCCAGGAGGGCTAGGTTCGGCAGGGAGTAGACATAGACGGCGCTGTTCAGACGGCTGGTGACCACCAAGCGCTTGTTGCCGGAAATCGCCAGGCCATGAGAGGCGATGCCGCCGATGAAGTTCTCCTTCTTGCCCACCCTAATCTTCGGAAGGGCGACGCGCGCCACCTCCTTGTGGGTGGCGAAGTCGACGGCCACGAAGCCGTGGAACTTGGTCAGCTGGAAGAAGGCGCGCTTGGTCGAGCCGTCGGGGTTAGTCTCGAAGGCCATGGGCCGCACGCCATCATCGAAAGTGGCAGTCCATAGGGGCTCAAGCGTGTTCCGGTCGATCACGGTGAATTCGTTGCCCGCCACCGAGGCGGCGACAACGTAGCGGCCGTCCGGCGTGACATAGGTGTTGTGCACCGCGCCCTTGACCGGAATGGTCTTAATCACGGCAAAAGCCTGGGTGTCGACCACGTCCACCGCCCCTGCCTTGGAGTGCACGGAGACATAGACATATCGGCCATCCAGACTGATCCCGATATTGTTCGGGTGGCCGCTGATCTTGATCTTGGTGATCACATACCGGGTGCGGGAATCGACCACATCCAGCGTTGAGTCGGCTTCGTTGCTGACATAGATGCGGGCGCCGTCCGGCGAGACCGCTGCGCCGTGATTGGCGTCGATGCCGACGATGCGTCCGACCACTTTATTGGTCTTAGTGTCGATGATGTGAACATCATCGCCGGCGCTGTTGGTCTGGATGACGCGCTCATGCAGCGGGGGCGTGGGCGGCGGATTGGCCAAGGTGGCGCCGTTGACCCAGGCGGCCAGGGTCTGCCACTCCGGATCGGACTTGGAGGTCCAGTGCTTGCCGCCGTCGTGTTCCGAATCGCCGCCGGCCGCCTCGGCCAAGGGATGGCGCAGCAGACGGCTGCGGCCGGGCTGGCCGGGAATGACCTTGGTTTTCAATACGTCGAATATGGCCCGCGAATCCGCATCGCCCCAAATCGCGGCGCCTTCCGGCACAGGCGGCAGGCTAAAGCGGGGCACGTCGCTGTGGCATTCCATGCAGCGCGCATGGCCCGCACGTTTTGTGATCAGGATGGGCAGGACCCGCGCCTTGAAGAACCCATAGTCGAGGGTGGGACCCGCCGGCTTGGCCGCCGGTGTTGCCGGCGCCGGCGCTGGTTGAGCCAAGGCGGCGCTGGACGCCGACAACATAAGGCCAAGAACAAACAACCCCGCGCGGTTCATAGTGCGCCCTCCCCACTGATTTTATCCCAACCCTTGGCATAAGGCGCGCGCGTCGTCACTAGGTAAGCGCAGATAGTCAATCGGACCGCGCGACGCGGAAGCCCACCTTGTTGGCGTGGTTGGTCGGGTCGGTGTTGTCCCGGCTGGCCGGACGCATGCCGTCCATGCCGTTGTACCAGGAGCCGCCGCGGTTCACGCGGAACTTGCAGTCGCCGCCGGTATAGGGTGCGCCGTTGCGCGGTTGCGGGTCGTAGCTGTCCGCGTAGCAGTCCTCCACCCATTCCCAGACATTGCCCACCATGTCGTGCAGGCCGAACGCATTGGCGGCAAAGGAGCCGACCGGGGCCGTGAAGGCGTGGCCGTCATCGCAGGCCGAGGCGCGGACCCAGGTCTTGTACACGCCCTTAGCGCTCTGATCCGCGCCGTTGGCGTATTTGCATTTGGCGGCGGGATCCTCGCCCCACCAGTAATGGGTCGTGGTCCCGGCTCGCGCGGCGTATTCCCATTCCGATTCACTGAGCAGCCGATAAGGCTTGCCCGTCTTCTTGGACAGCCAGCCGACATAGGCCTTGGCGTCTTCCCAGCTGACGCAGGCCACAGGCTCGCGGTCCGTCTGCGTGAAGCTGGGTTTTTCCCAGGTAGCCGAGGGATCGTGCTCAAGGAGTTCGGTTTTGGGGCTGATGGTCTCGCAATTGCCGCCCGCGACGCGCGCGGTGTCCTTGGCGAAGGCGGCATATTCCCCGCGCGTGACTTCGTATTTGCCTGCGGCGAACGCCCCGATCGTTACCGGATGGACAGGCTGAATGTTGTGCCGCTCTTTGTCGACAGGGATTGCGCCCATCTGGAACGACCCGGCCGGCACGCGCACCATCTGCGGGCAAATGTCGGTGCAGTCGCGGAATTCCTTTTCCCCAGGCGCCGTCGGCGGCGAAGCCATGGCAAGCGCAGGCCCCGATATAGCGAGGACTGCAGCGGAGGCTGACAGCAATAGGCTCAGGACGATCAAACGGGCATTGAACATGGCGGCGCCTCCCACTGATTTTGCCCGAACTATTGGCACGCGGCGCGGCCGGCGTCATCAGGCAATGGACGCTTAGGGTTTCGCCCGGTCCGCCGTCAGCATGGCCTGCAGGAACTGCTCCGAGATCTCCTTCACCGAGCCCGGCGCGTGGTTGAGGAACAGGGTGTTGGTCTTATCGTTCTCGCTGATTGATTTCAGGGTGTCGAAGTACTGGGTGACCAGGACCAGTTGCATCACTTCCGAGGTGCTCGATCCGCCGACTACGGTGCGGAAGGATTCGATGGACGATTGCAGGCCCTCAATGATGGCCTTGCGCTGATTGGCGATGCCGTGACCCTGGAGGGCCTTGCTCTCGGCCTCAGCCTCGGCCTTTTTGACCACCAGGATCTTCTCGGCCTCGCCCCGAGCGTTGGCGGCGACCTGTTCGCGCTGGGCGGCATTGATGTCATTCATGGCCGACTTGACCTTCTGGTCCGGCACGATGTCGGTCACCAGCACATTGACGATCTCATAGCCGAAGCCGGACATGTCGGAGTCCAGCTCCTGTTTCACCGCCGCCGCGATCCCGGCTTGGCTGGCGAACACCTCGTCAAGCGTCATGCTGGGCACGTGGCCCAGGATCACCTGCTCGACGTAGGACTGAATCTGCGCCTCGGGGTCGGCCAGCTTGTAGAAGGCGTCGAATACGTTTTCGGGCTTCACCCGGTTCTGCACCGAGATGGGAATGGTGACGAAGACATTGTCCTTGGTCTTGGTCTCCATAGTCAGGGTGATCTGGTTGACCCGCAGGCTGACACGCCCGGCCACCCGGTCGATGAAGGGAACCTTCCAGTTCAAGCCCGGCTGAGCCACCCGCTTGAACGCCCCGAAGCGGGTGACCACGGCGACCTGGGCCGTGGCCACCGTGAAGAAGCTGCCGAACACGATGTAGAGAACAATGAGGGCGAAGACGGCGAGCGCGTACATGGCGATTTCCCTTGCGACCAGCGTGTGAACCATAGGTCGAGCGCTTAGCTGAAGCCATCGGTAATGCGCCTGCCCGGCTTGCGCGGCCCCCGGTCGCCAGAGCACTGTGATGTAGACCGCCGATGGGGAGATCGCTATGTGCATCAAGGCCCTTTTTTGGAGCCCCCGCCCGCGCGCTTTTGTGCTGCTTGGCCTAACGGCGATCTGCCTTGCCGCCTCGCCCGCTTACGCCGGCCCGCCCTTCATCACCGACGACCCCGAGCCGGTCGATCTGGGCCATTGGGAGGTCTATGGCTTTTCCGCAGGCGTCCACACCGCAGGGGACACGGCCGGGACAATGGGCGGCGTCGAGGTTAATTATGGCGCCGCGCCCAATCTGCAGCTCCATGTCATCGCGCCCATCGCCTTCGACCATCCCGAGGGCGCGCGTCAGGAGACGGGCCTGGGCGACACCGAGTTCGGAGCCAAATACCGTTTCATCACGCCGGGCGAGCACGACTGGTTTCCCCAGGTCGGCGTCTTTCCCCTGATCGAAGCGCCCACCGGCAACGCGGCGCGGGGACTCGGCTCGGGACAGACACGGGTCTATCTGCCGGTGTGGCTGCAAAAGGACGTGGGCAAGTGGACCACCTATGGCGGCGGGGGCTACTGGATCAATCCGGGGACCGGGAACAAGAACTATTGGTTCGTCGGCTGGCTGGTCCAACGCCAGGTGACCGACAATCTTGCCGTCGGCGTTGAGGCTTTCCACCAATCCGCCCAGACCATCGGTGACAGGGAATCGTCAGGATTCAATATTGGCGCGGTCTATGACTTCAACGCGCACTATCACCTGCTGATGTCCGCCGGTCGGGGACTGCAGGATGCGCCGGTCAGCAACGACTTTTCCTACTATCTTGCCCTTCAACACACGTTCTGATCGGCCAAAAATCACGAAGGCGGAAAATGCTCTAGGCGGCGTATTCCGAACCGTGCGCTGCTCGGGACTGCCGGGCAGCCAGGACAAAGCTGACAGTGGTGCCTTGGCCGGGCTCGCTGGTCATCTCCAACATGCCGCCGTGCATTTCCACCAGCGACTTGGTGAGGGCCAGGCCAAGCCCTGTACCCTGTTGGGTCTTGGCGTGCTGGCTTTCCACCTGCTCGAAGGGTCTGGCCAGACGCTCCAGATCGCTTTTGGAGATGCCGATGCCGGTGTCCTGCACGCCGACCCGCACCTTGGCCGCGCCGGATGAATCGCTGCCGGCGCGGCCTAGCACGCGAATCTGGCCGCCGCGCGGCGTGAACTTCACCGCATTGGACAGCAAGTTGAGCAGCACCTGCTTGAGGGCCCGGAAATCGGCCTCGACCTCCGGCAGGTTGGGCATGTCGATGATCACCGTCAGTCCCGCCGCCTCGGCCCGGTTGCGGATCAAGCGCACGGCGTCTTCGGCCACTTCCTGCAGATCGATGGGTTCAAACTTCAGGTTCATTTTGCCCGCCTCGATCTTGGACATGTCGAGAATGTCGTTGATCACCGCCAGCAGGTGCTGGCCCGAGCTCAGGATGTCTCCCGCATATTCCTTGTAGCGAGCGTCGCCCAATGGGCCGAACAGCTCACCCAGCATGATTTCGGAAAAGCCGTTGATGGCGTTGAGCGGTGTGCGCAGCTCGTGGCTCATATTGGCGAGGAATTCGCTCTTGGCCTTGTTGGCGCTTTCGGCGCGAATTTTTTCCGCCTCATATTTGCGGGCCAGTTCGGCCAGCTGGCCTTGACTCGCCTCCAGGCCGTTCACGGCCTTCTGCAAGGCCTCCTCATTGAGCCGGCGGGCTTCTTCCTGCTGTTTGATCGCCGTGATGTCGGACGCGGTCATTACCAAACCGCCGTCGGCGGTGGGCCGCGAACATATCTGAATCCAGCGACCGTCGTTCAGCTCAGCCTCGAACATGCCCTTGCCCGCCGCAAGGTCGGGCATCTCGCGCTTGATCGCCAGTTTGGCGCAACGCTCCACCGTTTCGCGCGGGGCGCCGGGCTTGAGCAGGCGTGGCTCCAGGGAGAAGACGTCGCGATAGTTTCGGTTGCACATGACCAACCGCCCCGCCCGATCCCACAGGACGAAGGCCTCGGACACGCTTTCGATGGCGTCCCTCAGGCGGGTTTCGGCGGCCTGGGCCCGGGCCTGGGAAATGCGTTCCTCGGTCACGTCGAACGCTACACCGATGATGCTGCTGTAGCCGCCCGATTCCTGCGGCCCAAAGGCCTGGCCGCGCGCATCGACCCAGGCGGACTTGCCGTGACGGTCAGGCACACGGAAGGAGACATCGAAGGCGCCGTAGACCGAGGCGGCGATTAGCGATTGACGCACTCGCTCGCGGTGGTCGGCGGATATGCGTCCCAGCACTTCCTGGCCCGTCGCCACGCCGCCGCCGCCCCATCCCAGAATGACGCCGGTCACATCGGACATCAGGACCTGATCGGTTTTCAGGTCCCATTCCCAGATGCCGCAGCGCGCAGCCTCGACCGCCAGGCGGAACCGTTCTTCGCTGATAGCCACGGCCTGTTGGGCGGCCTGGGCCCGGCGGCTTTGCCGCACCAACAGAATCGCAAGGGCGCAGCCCGCCGCCAGGGGAGCGATGAGCATGAACAGAAACCCGCCCCGGGCCTGCATGTCCGTGGACAGGATGGGCGGTGCGGGCATGGCTACGACGGACACCAGAGCCCCATTGGCGATTGGCCGCGCCGCGACCAGCACCGGTCCTCGTCCGACCAACGACCCGCGCGCCAGCGCTATCCCGTCCGTCCCGGCCGACATATCGGCTGGGGTAATGGCGAAGGCGTCCGACAGGCTCGTCGCGCGCGACGCGGCGTCCGTTCCGGTCAGACCTAGGATGAGGCCGTCGGGCGTGGCGACCGCCGTAGCCAGGGGACCGGAGTTTCCCGCGCTCGTCGCTAGCCTAGCCGGATCGCCGGCCGCGATGACGTAGAGTCGACCTCGGCCCCCAGGGCCCGTGCCGGGCGGCCCCATGACTCCCGCATAATAGGCCTTGCCGCCATCCGCCACGGATCCCATCCAGAAGGAGCGACCGGCTTTGCGCATCGACTGGGCCGCCTCGCGCCAAGCTGGAGAATCGGCGTTCACCCGGCCGGCGGCGCCCAGCACCTCTTCGTCGCCAGACAGGGCCACGGCCAGCGCCGCGCCCTCTGCGGCGGCCAGACCGGTCTCGGCCGCGTCCAGCGGCTGCCCGCCCAGGCGATTGTGCGCTTCGGCCGCGGCCATGAGCGCCGCGCGCAGGGTCGCGATGGTCTTATCGGCTTGCCCGGCCGCCAGGGTGCTTTGCGCCGTCGCTGCAGCGGTGGCGGCGGCCTGCGGCGGCTGATTGTACATGCGCATGGTGATGTACAGGACGTACAGCGCCAGAAGCAGCAGGCAAGAGAACAGGGTGATGCGAACGCCTGACGGCAGGGGCGCGCCGAGGGCGCGGACCGGCTGGCCCGCGCCCTCGAGGCTTTGCGCGCCGCCTCTCGATTGACCTGCGTCGCCCTGTACGCGGACAGCCACGCCCGCTCCTTCGTGATTCGCCCGTAAACAGGAATCCTACGCGGCGGGGCGAGTCTTCGAAAGCCGGCTCGGCGATGTTCCTGTTAGCCGATGGCCTTGCCGGCCAGTTCGTGCACGTTCTTTGACAGGCCCGGGGCCGCGGCGATCCGCCGAAGCTGGGCCAGCATCAACTCGGCCAGCTCGGGCTTGAAGCGACGCCAAGCGCCCAGCGGCTCCAGCAAACGGGCCGCCACCATGGGGTTGAAGGCGTCCACCATCAGGATCTGATCGGCCAGGAAGGCGTAGCCCGCTCCGCTCGGATCGTGGAACCGCACCGGATTGCCGGACGAAAAGCTCGCCACCAGGGCGCGCAAGCGATTGGGGTTCTTGGCGTCGAAGGCCGGGTGCGTCATGAGCGCGCGCACGCGCTGCAAGGCGTCGGGGGCCGGATTGACCGCCTGGATCGAGAACCATTTGTCGATCACCAGGGGCTCGCCTTGCCCGCGGTCATAGAAGTGCGCCAGGGCCCGGTCGAACGGCGCCCCGCCCAGCAGCATTAGGGCGCTCAGCCCGCCCATGGCGTCGGTCATATTTGTGGCGTCGTAGTAATGAGCCGCAGCCCGCTCGGCGACGGCTTGGCTCGGGGTTGAGGTGAGCAGGTTGAGGCTGGCGTTGCACAGGGCCCGGCGACCGGCGCTGGCGGCGTCAGGCGCAAAGGCCGCTTCGGCGCCGAGGTTGCTATGCAGCGCGCTCAGAGCCTCGTTCAGGCCCTGCGCCATGCGTGCACGCAGGGCGTCGCGCGCCGCGTGGATCGCCGCCGGGTCAGCGGGCTGGGACCTGAGCGACAGATCCTGTTCGCCCGGCAGGGCGATGAGCAAGGCCTTGAACGCGTCCTCGGCGGACTGGTCGGCCAGGGCCCGGGAAAGGGCTGCTGTGAAGGCGGCTTCACCGGCTTCGTCGGGCCGTCCGGCGGCGCGCGCCAGCATCAGTTTGGCCGCCAACTCCTGGCCCGCTTCCCAGCGGTTGAATAGGTCGGGGTCGGAGGACAGCAGAACATAGCCGTCGGCTTCCGGCGCGTTAGAGCTCAGCTTGACTGGGGCGGAGAATGACCGCAGGGCCGAGATGACAGGCGGACTTTGCACGTCTTCCAACCGCACCTGGGTGTGGGCCGCGTGCAACACGATCAGGGCTTGCGTATCCCCAGCTTGGGCGCCGGGCGCCTTGAAGGCCAGGGTCTTGCCCTCGGCGTCGAGCAGGCCGAGCCGCACGGGGATGGGCAGGGGATGCTTGTCCGGTTGGCCGGGGGTTGGTGCGGTGGACTGGGTGAAGGTCAGGTCGAGGGTCTTGGCCTGGGCGTCATAGGCCGCGTCCATTCTCACGGTCGGCGTACCGGCTTGTTCGTACCAGCCGAAGAAGTCGGTTAGATCGCGGCCCGAGGCGTCCGCGAAACAGGCGACAAAGGCCTCAACCGTGGTGGCCTCGCCGTCGTGGCGCTCGAAATACAGGTCCATGCCCGCACGGAAGGTTTCGGCCCCGAGAAGGGTCTCCAGCATACGGATGACTTCTGCGCCCTTGTCGTAGACCGTGGCGGTGTAGAAGTTGTCGATCTTGATGAAGCTGGATGGACGCACCGGGTGGGCCATGGGGCCGGCGTCTTCCGCGAACTGCCGCCCGCGCAGGGCTCGCACGTCCTTGATCCGCTGGACCGCCGCCCCGCGCTGGTCGGCCGAGAAGCTCTGGTCGCGAAAGACTGTCAGGCCCTCCTTCAGGCACAGCTGGAACCAGTCGCGGCAGGTAATGCGGTCGCCGGTCCAGTTGTGGAAATACTCGTGGGCGATGACGCTCTCGATCCGCTCGTAGTCGAAGTCCGTCGCCGTCGTCTCATCGGCCAGAAGCAGGGACGAGTTGAACACGTTCAACCCCTTGTTCTCCATCGCCCCGAAATTGAAGTCGCGCACGGCCACGATCATAAACAGGTCCAGGTCGTACTCGCGTCCGAACGCCTGCTCGTCCCAGCGCATGGAGCGCTTCAGGGCGTCCATGGCATAGACCGCCCGGCTCGACTGGCCTGGATCGACATAGATGCGCAGGTCGATCTTGCGCCCGGTCATGGTGGTGAAGTCGTCGGCCAACTCGTCCAGCTCCCCGGCCACCAAGGCGAAAAGATAGCAGGGCTTGGGAAAGGGATCGCGCCAGCGGGCGAAGTGGCGCCCGCCCGCCAGATCGCCGGCCTCGATCAGGTTGCCGTTGGACAGCAGACGCGGAAAAGCCGCCTTGTCCGCCTCCATCCGCACGGAAAAGCGGGAGAGCACGTCGGGTCGGTCGGGGAAGTAGGTGATCTTGCGAAAGCCCTCCGCCTCGCACTGAGTGCAGAAGCGGCCACCGGACATATAGAGGCCTTCCAAGAAGGTATTAGCCTGCGGGCTGATCTCCACCTCAGTATCTAAGACGAAGGCGTCGGGCGTATCTGTGATGGTCAGGTGTTCTGCGGTGACCGTGTAGCGCGCGGGCTCCAACGCTTTTCCGTTCAGGCCTAGCGAGATTAGTTTCAGCCGCATCCCGTCCAGAACCAGGGGCTCCGCGTGCTCGCCGTTGCGCTTGATCGCCAGCTTGGCCTTCACCCGTGTGGCGTCGGGCTCCAGCGCGAAGTCCATGTCGACGGTCTCTACCAGGAAGGCCGGCGGCTTGTAGTCGGCAAGACGGATGGGCTGGGGAACGTCGGTGCGCATGGCGGAAACTCGGCTGACGGAGGCTTGCGCTCTTAATTGGCGCCGCGAGCGCCGAGGCGCCAGTGCGCCAATGGCGTTTGCCGCAGTTTGCCGCTACCACCCGCCCATGCGCGCTGAGATCGATCCGTTTCACGCTGTCTCCATCGGCCGCCTAGCCTACCGGCTGCAGGCGCAGGGCCGTTCGATCATCCATATGGAATATGGCCAGCCCTCGGGCGGGGCGCCCAAGGCGGCGATCGCGGCGGCGCACCGGGTGCTGGACAGCGAGGCCATGGGCTATTGGGAGAGCCCCGAGCTGAGGGCGCGCATCGCGCGCGCCTACGACGAGCAATATAGGGTTGAGGTCGACCCCGAGCGGGTGATCCTGACCTGCGGCGCCTCGCCCGCCCTAGTGCTGGCCCTGTCGGCGACCTTCTCGCCCGGCGACCGAGTGGCCCTGGCTCGGCCGGGCTATGTGGCCTATCGTAATGTGCTCAAGGCCCTGCACATGGTCCCGGTGGAGATCGCCTGCGGACCGGACGAGCGCTTCCAGCTCACCGCCGCCGGGCTCCAAGCGCTGGACCCGCCTCCCGCCGGGGTGATTGTCGCCAGCCCGGCCAACCCTACCGGCTCAATCATTGATGCCGACGAACTTCAGATGATCGCCGCTGTGTGCCGACAGATCGGCGCGCGCATCGTTTCGGACGAGACTTATCACGGGCTGACCTATGGCGAGCCTGCGGCGTCCATGCTGCAGTTCGAGCCGCGCGCCCTGGTGATCAACAGCTTTTCCAAATACTTCAATATGGTCGGCTGGCGGCTGGGCTGGCTCGTGGTTCCCCGCGAAGAGGTCCATCGGGCGCGCGCCTACTTGGCCAATATGTTCCTGACGCCGCCTGTCCTGTCACAACACGCTGGGCTGGCGGCCATGGATTGCCGCGAGGCGCTTGAGGGCCATCTGGCCGTCTACCGCGCCAATCGGGCGCTGATGCTGCAGGCTCTGCCGGCCTTGGGTCTCGGCGCCATCGCCCCGCCCGACGGCGCCTTCTACATCTATGCCGACATCGCCCACCTGACGCACGACAGCTTGGCGTTCTGCGAGCGGCTGTTGCTGGAAACGGGCGTCGCCGCCGCGCCGGGGGTGGATTTCGATCCCGTGGAGGGGGGACATTTCATCCGCTTCAGTTTCGCCGTCTCAACCGAGGAGGTGCGCGAGGCTCTGCGGCGGCTGGAGCCGTGGTTCAAGGCGCAGGCGTCGTCAGGCCCCGTCGCCTGCCTTGCATTGGCTCCCCCCGGCGCAAGCCGGGACCCAGATTATTGAACCACGAAGAACACGAAGATCACCAAGAGCTTGGCGTTTCCTTCGTGTTCTTCGTGAGCTTCGTGGTTCAATTTTCTATTCGCTGCGCGGGCAAAGCCCCGGCGACCAACAAGTCAATTCGTCCTAGCTCGCCTGGGCCGCCGCTGCCTCGCCATGCGCTTCGTCGGGAGCCGCGGGGCATTCCTCGATGCGGCGGATGATCTGGCCGCACGCTTCGGACATGGCCTGAAGCTCGGCGGGCGCGTCCTCGGGGGTCTCGCCGATGAAGGCGTGCAGGGCGCGGGCGAACTTTAGCAGTCGGGGCGCCTCGGCGATCAACCGGGCCTGGAATTCGATGCGGCGCGGGTCGCGGTCGTACTCGGCGCCGGGCACGCGCCAGCCGCCCCAATCGGCGTTGTCGGTGACCACCACGGGGAAGGTGCCGGGGAAGGGATGGTGGGCGCAATCGCTCGGCTGCTGCCACTTGTTGCGCGCGCGCATCAGCCGCCAGGCCGCGCCGCCCGCAGCGCTGTCATCAGGTTCGGCCACGCCGTCCTCGGGTCTCAGCTCATGGGCGTGAAATTCGCGGCCCAGACCCAGATCATAGGTGATGCGGATCGGTTCATCGAAGCCGCGCGCCCAGGTGGGCACGATGCGTTCGACCGTAGCCCAGGCGCCGACGCTGTCGACCCAGACCTTCTGGTTTCGGTGGAATAGTGCCTTGGCCATGACGCTTTTTTGCGCAACTGAAGCAGCCTTTTGGCCGCGAGGAAGCGCCATGGTGCCGCAAAAACCTTGACGTCAGGTCAATGCGGGACGGCGTTCAGGAGGTGAGTCGCACCCGGGCGCCCAGGTTCAGGCCGGTCAGCGCGCCATAGGTCCGCATCAGGCTTTCGAAGGTATGGCCCCAGCCGTGACGATCCTGCGCGCGGGCGCGGGCGGCGTGGGAGACAACGCCAAGATCGCGCGCGAACAGGGCGTCGACGGCTTCGGCCATGCCTTGGGCGTTGGCGCGTTGAGCCACCTGGCCGACGCTGTCATCGATCAGTTCGCCTATCCCTCCGGTGCAAGGCCCCACCACCGGCACGCCGGAGGCCAGGGCTTCCAGCACCACCAGGCCGAAGGGCTCCTGGTCGTTGGCGTGCACGAAGGCGTCGCAACTGGCGATCAGCCGGGCGAGCTGGCGCGGATCGCGCACATAATCCAGGCCGATCACCCGCGGGTGCGGTTTCAGATAGGCCCCGGCGGCGATCATCATCAAGCGATAGTCCTCGCCCAACAGGTCCAAGGCTTCGAGCAGGGTCTCCAGGTTCTTTTCCCGCGCGGGCCGTCCGGCGAACACCAGCAAGCGCGTCTTGGAGTCCAGTCCCAGGTCGCCGCGCACGGTCTCGCGGTCCGCGCGGCCGGGGTGGAATAGGTCCAGGTCTACGCCGAGCGGCTGCACGATCACCTTGCTTACACCCGCTTCGGCCAAGCGTCCGGCGATGTACTGGCTGGGGGCGATCACCTGGTCGCAGCGGCTGTAGAACTTGGCCACCCGCTTCTGCGCCGGGGCGGCGGCCCATTCGCCGAAATGCAGGGCGGCCAGGGCGGCGGGATCGGAATGGCAGAAGGCCACGGCGGGAATGCCCAGGGCCTCGGCGGCGTCAAGCGCGGCATGGCCCGGCACATAGGTGTCGCCCACCTCAAACAGGCTAGGGCGCATGTGGGCCAGGATGCGGGTCCATTTGCGCAGGGAGGTGGGGCAGCGATAACCGTCGCCGAAGGGAATGGGCGGGGCGGCGATGGTCACCATGCCGTCGACGTTGGCGCGGGTCACGCGACCTGGCACCACCAGGGAATGGCGCAGGTGCGGCCGCTCCTTGGTCAGCCAGGCGTGCTTGGCGAGCAAATAGCGCTTCACCCCGCCGCTGCGCGGTCCATACAGCATGGTGGTGTCGAGTAGGTGCGCGGTCTGCCCCGCTGAGGCGCCAGACAGGCCGGCCCTCAGGGACACCATTTCGGTTCGCGTCAGCTCGCCGACATCCAGCACGCTCGCCTCCCAAAACTCTCGCCGTTTTGTCCGCCGCCGGTAGGCCGGAGCGTACGACGCGAGCGCCCGCTTATCACATGTTTTTAGGGTGGGTTCGGAAAATATGCCCAGGGCATACCCGTCCTGGGCGAACGGCCGCCGTTGCTTCCGAACGCCGTCGCCGCTATCTGAGCGGCCAACTCCCGTCACCGTTCAGTTCGAGGCGCCGCTCCATGGCCGCACAGTTCATTTTCCAGATAGTAAGTCAGTTATCGATTATAATTTAAGTCACTGTTTTTAAAGGGAAAACCCTTAAAGCGTGACTGTCACAAAGTGACTTTTTATTACTTATTACGACTGGTGGAGACCCACAGTCCGTGCTTCTGTCGTGCCGGTCACCGACCTGGGCGAGGGTCTGTTTCCAAGATAACTCGCACGTCCGCATCCTATACTGCTTCGCTTCGATACAAAATGGCGATCCTTCAACTAACACGCGAAAACGTTAATTCCCGCACGTAGATAAGCAGTGAGCATTGACAGACAATCGACTCAGACATATTGTCGCATTGTCAGTCATCCCCGACTAACTGTTAGCTCGGCGGTGCTGGTGTCACGTTCTGATAACGAACGAGAGTTGTGGCTTACATAAAGAGGACACATAAAGGGTGTGTTCAATCGCGCGAACAGCGCATCAAAGATGAGAATAATATGGCTGGAAGACCGCAAATGTCCTCCCGCACGGGGCCTACATACGCTCTAGCGGAGTTCATGAACGACAATTGGGATAAGCTAGTTGGCCGCACGAACGAAGAAGTGGCCGGCGAGCTTGGTTACCGCTCGGCGAACATCATCTCGATGTTCCGGACCGGCAAGACCCGCATCCCGCTGGAGAAATTGCCCGACATCGCTCGGCTTATGAAGCTGGATCTCACGGCGCTGATGCCTCTGTGGTTCGAGCAGTATTGGGGCGAGCGCGCAGACGCGAAGGCGCAGCTCAAGATGTTCTCGTCTCGGCTCATGTCGTCCAACGAGCTCGCGATCATGGAGGGTATCCGGAAGGTGAACAGGAACCGCGACCAGGGGTTCGCCACCGACGTCATCCATACCGCCGCTCTCGCGCTGACAGACGACGATGTCCGCGACGCGGCTGAGAAAGCCGCTAAGAAGAAGGGCCTGCTCACGACGAGCTGACCCTTCTTCGGTCTAACAGCTAACCTATGCCGCCCCTAGTGGGCGGCATTTTTCTTTCCTGGCAATCTACTCCAGCTCCGTATGCCGCTTGAACGCGACCTCTCACGCGGATATAAGAAGTCAACGGTGACTAACAAACGGAGGCTCAAGTGCGCTCTACACAAATGCGAACGGATCAGTTGCGCGACGCTATCGCGAAAACGGTCAGGATGTTGGCGAAGGACAGCGTCCGCGTCACCCAGATCGGTGCCGGCGCGTATTGCAGGTTTGACAAGAAGGGCAAGGTGACGCTGATCAACCTGCCTGTGATCCCCGACAACCCGAGCGACGACTTCCTGACAGCGCTCCAGGGCTTCCTCGATCATGAGGTGGCTCACATGTACCAGACAGACGCGTCGACCTATGGCGGGAAGCATACGATCGTCGACGGTAAAGGTGGAACGCGAAACATCGACCTGTCCGGGATGACGAACATCGTCGAGGACGTACGGATCGAAGCGGGCTTCGCGAAGATGTTCGCCGGCTCCGAAGCGAACCTGGAAGCGCTGCGGGGCTTCATGATCTCGAAATACTGGGTGGTATGGCTGGGCCAGGTTCAAGCTGCGTCGCTGGATGCAGACGAGAAGGATCGGCGTATCCGCACACTCGCGCTGGTGCCGTTCATGCGTGCTCGTGGCGGGCAAAAGCGCTGCGGCCAATTCCTGACCGACAACAACCTCTGGCCATATTTCGAAGAGCTGGATGTGCGTATCCCGGACCTGGCTGAGCGGTTCGCTGCGTTGAAGAGTACGCAGGATGCCACCAACCTCGCCAAGGTTATCGTCGATGCGCTGTACCCGCCCCAGCCCCCTGAGCAGGAGCCTGAAGCTGATGACGAGCCCGGCGACCAAGCGCTCGGTAACGCGAAGGGTGGCGAAGCCGGCGAGAGTGATCAGGACGACGCAGACGAGGAAGGGGCCGGCGACGAGGGTCAAGTTGGCGGTGCTGACGAGAGTCCTGATGGCAAGCCCGACAAGAAGGGTGAGCCGATGGGGGACCTGGATGATGTCGACTTCGGTGCTGACGGCGAGATGGACGATGCCCCGCCCGAAGAGCCCGAGTCCGGCGATGGTGAACCGGAGCCCGAAGAGGGTCAGGACGAAGAACAAGGTGGCGCGGGTGGTGCATCGCAGAATGTAAAGCTGCGGGATGCGATGAAACGCTTAAGTCCCGATCAACGTCGCGCGCTTTTCCTGTATAACAAACGCAAGGAAAGCATACCGGATATCGCACACAAACTCGGTAAGTCGGTTTCGTCCGTCCACCAAATACTCGGCAAAGCACGCAAGCGACTTGCCGGGGAAATGAGCAAACGAGGTTAGGTTATGCAGCTCGATGAGGCGATTGAGGTAGTCGACGTTTTCGGTTCGGACCAGAACCGTTGGCCGGCTGAGTACAAGCTGGGGATGGAGAGCCTGCTCCGTTCCAGCTCGGCGTTTCGCGACTATGTCGAAGAGCTGAAAAGCCTCGACGCATTCCTGGACGAATGGGAGTCGGGTGAGGACGGCGTCAACGTCGGTGAAGGCGACGACAAGCCCACTGAGTCCGGCGGCGATGAAGATCCCGAGGACGACGAAGATGAAGACGAGGGCGAGGACGGCTTCGATGACGAATTCGACGACGTCGATGACGCTGAAGAAGACGACGCAGAGGGCGACCCCGAGGAAGGTTCCGACGAAGGTGACGAGCCGACTGAACAACCCATGTTCGGTACGAACGAGCCTGGCCTAGGAACCGGTGCGCCCCTCCACATTGATTACGAGGACCTGAAGGACACGGACTCGGCGCTGGAAGACATTCTGCGTCAGATGATCAACGGCGGGTTCGATAACTCAACCCAGACGCACCTGACCAGGGATTACGACACGATCAAGCCCTACGAAGCGCCGAAGCATGTCGACGGCCTGGAGAAGATGGAAGCCGAGGTGAAGAAGGTTTCGGGCACGCTCCAGAAAGATCTGCAACGGATGATGATCGCCAGAGCACAATCGTACTTTGTGCCTGGGTTCAAGTCCGGCCGGCTCAACGCTCCCTCGCTGCATCGTCTGTCGGCCGGCGATGATCGCATCTTCCGTCGTCGGCATGTCGCTCAGACGAACAAGGTCGCCGTCAGCCTGGTATGCGACCTTTCCGGATCGATGGGCGGCGCGAAGTGCAAGACAGCGCTCATGTCCGCGTGGGCGTTCAGCGAGACACTCGACAAGCTGGGTATCTCCAATGAGGTCTGCGGCTTCACGACGGGCCAGTTCCCGGACAACTTCGACCACAGGGAGTGGGAGAAGCAGCTCAGCGAATTCTTCGCGGCGTCGGGTCTGTCTTACGGTGAAGTTCGGTTGACCCCTGTGTGGATGCCGATCTTCAAAGGCTATGACGAGAAGTTCACGCCCGAGACAAAGCGTCGGCTGGCTCACATGGCCACGACCCAGAAGGGTATGGGCTCCAACAACGACGCTGCGGCGATCGAGTTCGCTGGTGAGCGTCTGCGTCGCCGGTCCGAGACCCGTAAGATCATGATCGTGTTCTCGGACGGCCAACCTGCGGACGGCGGGGTTTCGTATAGCGTCCTGCATAACTCAGTGAAGGTGAACATCGCCAACCTGGAAAAGCAGGGCGTCGAGGTCATCGGCGTCGGCATCGAGGATACCGCCGTCACGAAGTTCTATCGCAAAAACTTCGTGATCAAAAAGGTGGCTGAGCTGCCGAAGTTCGTCATGCACGAGCTAAAGGCGCTTCTGTCTTAGTAGGGATTATAAGTCAGCGATCATTCCCTATTGAGCGCGAGCATAGACTGAGCTACAAAGATATCAGGTCGAAATCGGAAGCGACCTAAACGCAACGCAACGCAAAAAAGAGGCATCAATGACTACCAAAGAGCAACACGAGAAGAACCTGACGGCTACATCGGAGGACGGTGTCCAGTGTCAGTTGGACGGTGTGTGGGTCCACTCGATCCCGACCTATCTGTCGTACCTGTATCCCGACATGACGATCGAGCAGTACAAGGCGCAATTCTTCGACGCCCCCCTGCTGTCGCCCCGTCTGCAAGCGCAGGTCGATGCGAAGAAGAGCAAGGCTGGCGAAACGACCGTCGCCGCCGCTACGGTCCACAAGCTGCCGACTGCTGCTGCGTCGTCGCCGCCCTCGAAAAAGTCATTCAGCGACGTGTTCGAGTTGGGTGGAGCGAAGGCGGCTCTGAACAAGCGCGGTGATCCGATCATGGTCGACGTCCTTGGCGACCCCGACCCGGAATACGCCGACTTCATTCCAGACGTCGATCCCAACTACATCTTCAACATCGACCTGCTGAAGTCGATCATGATGGCGATGCAGCTCAACAAGCCTTCGCTGGCCTGGGGTATGCACGGAACGGGCAAGACCACAGTCTTCCTTCAATACTGTGCCCGCACTCGCCGACCTGCGATCCGCGTCCAGCACACGATCAGCACCGAAGAGGCTCACGTCCTCGGGCAGTACGTGGTCAAGAACGGCAGCACCGTCTTCGAGCCCGGTCCGCTCGCCATCGCGATGCGATACGGCCTGGTCTACATCGCTGACGAATACGACTTCGCCCTGCCGAGCGTGACCTCAGTCTATCAGCCGGTCCTCGAAGGCCACAAGCTGATCATCAAGGAAGCCCCTCCCGAATGGCGGGTGGTGAAGCCTCACGAGAACTTCCGGTTCTGCGCGACGGGCAACACCAACGGCGGCGGCGACGAGACCGGTCTGTACCAGGGCACGCAAATGCAGAACGCGGCCAACTATTCGCGTTTCGCTATCACGGTCCAGGTTGACTACATGCCCGAGAAGCAGGAGATCGCCGTTGTCGCGTCGCAAGGTGGCATCCACCAGGACGACGCCAAGAAGCTGGTCGAGCTGGCTGACCACGTCCGCACCAGCTACTCGCAAGGCGATATCAGCGTGACCATCAGCCCACGCGAGCTGATCAACGCTGCGATCCTGGGC
Organism: Pseudomonadota bacterium; assembly: GCA_048498155.1. Classification (GTDB taxonomy): domain Bacteria; phylum Pseudomonadota; class Alphaproteobacteria; order Caulobacterales; family Caulobacteraceae; genus BOG-938. Next base: position 36,250 of record JBEHYN010000009.1, read on the forward strand.
CGTGTCCTGGGCGGCGAATGGAAGCAAGGTCTCTCGCTGGCCTACACCAACCGCCTCAACTCCGTCGACCGCAAGGTCGTTATGGACGTTGTCCAACGCATCTTCGCCTAGCGAAGTACGAGATCCTGGCTGTGAGACGTCGTGGTCATTGGTCGACCAGCCAGGTTTATGCCTCAGTTGCGCTTCCGAGGGTCGGCGAACCACGCGCCGGCCCTCAAGTGCGTTTAGACCGTCGCTTGACGCAGCGCTCCCCATCCGATAGTAAGTGACTGATGACTATTCAGCGTCCTAACTTTGCACCCGGCTGTTTCGGATCGACCGTCATGTTCCGCCTGCATTCCCCGGAATGCGCGGCCTGTGTTCATGGGTCGGACTGCTCCGACGCTGTGCGTGCGATCCAGCCCGAAGCGATGGAAGTCGTGATAGGTCTCGCAAACCTCCTAGGAAGCTCCAGGACAGTTGAAACCGCGAAGTGGTGGAAAGGTCTATGGACGTCGAACAAACGCGCTCAGCGGTCACAGGAGCGCGTTTCTAGCGTGCTGGAACGGTGGAACGCTAGCGGAGTGAACCCGTACCTCCTGAAGCACCGACTGAACCCCATTCAGAACGACGACGACTCCATCTCCCAGGATATGTTCAAGTTCATGATCGACGAACGCGCATTTAAGCCGCGAGACGTTGTCGAGCATTTGCGCGATAGTTATCCGCAAGCGTCCAAAGCTTCGCTAGAGAAGCACGTCAAGCAAGCGTGCGAAGCGCTGCTGTCTATTCAGGTTCTCAAGAAGGAAGGCCACGTCTTTTGTCTTTAAATACACTTATGGGTGTCCGCACAGATTTCAGCTTGGGCGAGTCAGCTATTGCATCCGAGGACGTGGCGGCGATCGCTAAGCGTCTCGGACAGACGCATGTGGCTGTGGCGGACACCATGACGGTCTCCGGTTTGATCGACATATCCAAAGCGTGCGCCAAGGAGGGTATCGAGCTGCACATGGGTGTGCGTCTGCGGATCGTAGATGACTGCGTTCCGCGTGGCCAGGAAGGCAAGGATATCAACAAGAACGCCTATTACATCAAGGCGTGGCCCAAGAACGAAGAGGGGATGCGACGCATCTATGCGTTGCTCTCGCGGACGACCGAAGAGGATCGGTTCTTCTACCTGCCGCGTCTGACGCTGGATGACGTGATCGAAATCCTGGGCGATCCTGACTCGGTGGGTAGCCCGCACGTGATCATCTCGACCGGGGATGACCGTGGCCTCTTCACCCGGCCGGATTATCAAGCGATCCTGGAGCGGCTGTGGAAAAGCTTCGTCGTCTATAATGAGCTGATCCCGGTTCCGACGCCCTACTATGAGCAGATCAACATCAGGTCTGCGGCTGGTAAACAGGGTGCTGGCGAGTGGATCGTCACCAACCCTACCTTCCACGACGACGGGAAGTTCGACCGCCTGTTCTTCAATATGGCGATCCACGGCCGGGGTAACCTCCGCAAATCGTTCACCTACGCCGACCCCTGGATCAAGGACTTCGGCCCAAAGACGGCTGCTGAGCTGGTGGAGCGCATTAAGCAAACCGCTGCGGGGATGAAGATCGCTGACCCAGCCGCGCATGTCGATGCGTTCAAGCGGGCTATGACGATAGGCAACCAAGCCTTCCTCGACGACACTGCCTTCCGATGGAAGAAGCAGCCGATCGCGCTGCCGTCGCTCAAGGCTGATCCTGTCACTGCGGTGCTGGAACAGTGCAAGGAAGGCATCAAGACCCGCCTGACGCGCGATGTCTTCGGCTACAAGCCCACCCCGGAGCTGATCCGCGAGACATACGTGCCTCGCCTGAAGTACGAGCTGGGTGTCCTGAAGGACCTGGGTTTCTGTGACTACTTCCTGGTGGTCTCGGATCTAGTCGGCTGGGCAAAGTCCGCTGGGATCATGGTTGGACCTGGCCGTGGTTCGGTCGGCGGGTCGTTGGCCGCGTTCCTGATGGGCATCACCGATATCGACCCCATTCGGTTTGGTCTGTTGTTCGAGCGCTTCATCAACCCCAGCCGGAATGACCTTCCTGACGCCGACCTGGACTTCATGTCCACCCGCCGCGAAGAGATTATCACCTACCTGGAGGGCAAGTACGGAAAGACCCACGTCGCCGGGATCACCAACTACGGCGTCCTAGGCTCCGCTTCAGCCCTGAAGGACATCTCCCGCATCTACGGCCAGGAGATGGAGTTCGCTGCGTCCAAGTTCATCCCCTCGGTTCACGGTCAGCCCGTGAGCCTGGAGGAAGCTAAGAAAGAGTCGGCGGAAATCTCCAAGTTCGCCGAGACCAACCCCAAGATCTGGACCGGCGCGCTGTCCGTCCAGGGCGTCATGCGCAGCTACGGTCGTCACGCGGCGGGCACCATCGTGTCCGGTGTGCCTATCGTCGAGCGCGCTGTCGTCGAGCGCGACGGTGAGAGCCGTAAGGTGAATTGGGACATGCGCGTCTGCGAGGACATGGGTCTCGTCAAGCTGGACGTGCTCGGACTATCGACGCTCGACACAATCGCGCGCTGCGTCCAGTACGTCAAAGAGCGTCACGGTGGATTGCGCTTGGACGTCATGAGTATACCGCTAGACGACGCGGACACGCTCAAAGCGTTCTCGCAAGGTCAAACCATCGGTGTGTTCCAGTTCGAAGGTGGAGCCGCCCGGAAGATCCTCAAGGACATGGCCCAGCTCGACCAGACAGGTGAGCCTGAAAAACCTGTGACCTTCGACGACCTAGTGGCTGCGAACGCCCTTAATCGTCCTGGCCCGATCGACGCCGGCCTTGTGCAAGACTACATCGACGCCCGGAACGGTAACCGGACCATCGCGGTCGCTCACCCCAACATGAAGGACGCGCTGGCAGAGACGTTCAACGTGATCGTCTATCAAGAGCAGGTTATGCGGGTCGCCGTGGATCTCTGCGGGTTCAGCCTAGCGGAAGCCGACAAGCTGCGTAAAGCGATGGGCAAGAAAGACCCCGTCTTGATGGCGTCGTTCCGCAAGCAGTTCGTGGACGGGGCCGGGTCACACTCAGGGCTGGGCGACAAGGAAGCCGGCGCTCTGTTCGATCAGATCGAAGTCTTCGCCGGCTATGCGTTCAACAAGTCGCACGCGGCTGAGTACTCCCTGATCTCGTACCAGTGCATGTGGCTCAAGACGAAATACCCCGTGGAGTTCTACGCTGCGGCGTTATCGACCGTGGACGAGAAGAAGCTCCAGGTGATCGTCAACGAAGCGGCGAAGCACGGGATCAAGGTGCTGCCGCCCGATATCAACATCAGCACCAACGAGTTCGTCATCGGCAACGACACGACCCTCTTCATCCCCTTCAACCGGATCAAAGGTGTGTCCACCAAGGGCGGGGAAGCGATCCTGAAAGCCAGGCGCGACGGACCCTTCAAGTCTATCGCCGACCTGACCGCGCGCGTTGAGCGTCGCCTGTGCAACGTCCGTGTGGTGGGCGACCTGGACACCGTGGGTGCGTTCTCGCGGATCGAGCCCGGTCAGAAGTCAGCCGTGGACGTCAGTCGACGCCGCGAGCAGATGACGCTACTGCCTGGCCTGATGACCGGCGTCATCACCGCCGACCGTGACCTTCCCAAGGACAAGTTCACCGTCGCCCATATCGTCCAGGTCCGAAAGGACGTGAACGCGATTGACCCGTTGGCCATCCATTCGTCTCCGATGTTCGGCAACAAAGCGAAGTTCATGGTCGTCACGGACGGTCCAGGCCGCACCGAAGAGATGGAGAAGCAGTTCACGAAGGGCGAGAGTTTCCAGTACACGGCCGGCGCGCTGAAAGCGGCCGACCTGCATGTGAACGACGCCTACTGGACCGGGCTGGTCAAAAAGCGGAAGTCGGGAAAGACGTTCACACCCAGCGAGATCAAGAACTACTCGCCCTTCCTGGTGCGTGAGATCGACCTTCTGAAGCCGCCTCTGATCCTGACGCTCGGCTCAGCCGCTGCCAGGTTCTTCATCCCGGACCTGAAGGGCGACATGCTGGAACACGTCGGTCGCGCCTTCTGGAATGAGAAGCTCGACGCCATGATCCTGATCGGCTTCAACCCGAACATGATCTACCACGACGACTCCAAATTCGATCTCCTGTGTGAACTGTTCGATACGGCTAAAACCATTGTTTGCCCCTGACATTATAAGTCAGTGTTGACTATCTATCCCAGCGAAGCTATATTCCAGATACAGAAAAAACAGAGGCAATCGTGACCACCACCCCTAGCCAGAAACCCACTGTCGAGACGTTCGTCGATCCGGAGCGTATCGCTGCGGACGTCGCGCCTATCGCCAGGAACTTTGACGGCATCGGCGAGGAACTCTCCCGCCAGGCCAGCCTGACCTACTACTACTCCACGCTGACGGCGAAGGCTGAAAAGCAGCTCGCGAACCTCAAGCTGCGACTGGAAGCGGTCGAAGCCCAGGTCGCGACCAATGTCCGCACCAAGGCCGCGACCGATAGCGAGAAGCTGACGGCCGACATGGTCAAGGAGCGGGTGCGTCTGCACCCAAAGACCATCGCGTTCGAGCAAGCGATCATCGAAGCGCAGGAAGTCCTATCAGTCCTGAAAGGCGCGTTCGGTGCCATCAAGGACAAGAAGGACTCGCTGGTCGCAATGTCCCACATGTCGCGGGAAGAACTGCGCGCGGCTCAAAGCCTGGAACAAGAAGAACATGGCTCCCACGGGAGACAAAAGGGACACTTGTCCTCACTGCGTTCGTAGTGAAAGCCAAGTGAATGCTGTCGCGTTCTGCGGTAGTATTATCACGCTCCAATGATTATTCGGCGGAGCAATTGAAAGTGTCAGAATGCTGAACAAAGGAACCAAGCATAATGTCGAGTTTGAAAGATCGTATCGCCGCGAGCCGTAAGGCGATCGCGGACCAAAAGGCCAGCTACGACCGCGCCTACAAATTCAAGGTGGGTAAGACGATCATTCGTCTCCTGCCTGGCGTGCAGGACCCGGACGAGTTCTCGAAGGAATACGGTGCCCACTACATCCGTGACCCTTCGACCGACAGCATCATCGCGGTCGTCGGCGACGCCCAGATCTGCTACGGCCAGCGCTGCCCCGTTCGCGAAGCCATCCAGATGTTCATCGACAAGTGCAATGCGCGCGGCGATGACGTGACGGCCGGCAAGGCGAAGGAATGGTTGGCGAAGTCCACCAACATCGCCAACGTCCAGATCGTGGACGGCCCCGACAGCGAGAACAAGGGCAAGGTCGTACGCCCGGAATTCTCCCAGAACCTGCTCGACAGCATGCTCTCCGTCCTGGAGGACTACGCCCTCGTCGACAAGGATTTCGACGAGAAGTTCCGCAAGAACGGCTTCCTGCTCACGGTCGAGCGTGTCGGCACCGGCAAGATGGACACCAAGTACACCATCGCCGCCTACCCGAAGCAGCCCGAAACCCCGATCTCGGACAGCGTGCTTGCACAACGTCTGGACCTTCAATCGGTCGTGGACGGCAAGTTCGGTCAGTCGGTGCTGAATGCCCTGTCCAAGCTGAGCGTCTTGCTCGGCAAGGACGTGACCCAGTCTGCTCTGGGTCTGGCGGTGCAGGAGTCGGCTAAGATCGCTCATGCTCCTGTCAACAACCAGCCTGCCGCTGAACCGGCCGGCGACGACCTGACCGCGCTCTTGGGCGAGGGTCCGATCGAAGCGGAGTTCGTGGACGCGCCCGTCGCTACCACTGCTCCGGAAGTCGCTCCTGCGGCCGAGACTGTCACTGACGAGTTCAAGGACATCCTGGCCGACCTGGACAACCTCTAGGTGGGAGTAGGAGACGCGCGGATTTTGGCATCTGCTACCGCGCGTCTCCAATTCCATAAGCAGTCAGCAATTACTTCCCATGCTTGAACACGAACAGTGGCGTGATGTTGTCGGGTACGATGGCTTCTATGAAGTCTCCGATCTCGGCAACGTGCGTAGCCTAAGTCGGCTCGATGCGCTCGGACACCGTCTCAAGGGGCGGCCAATCAAGACCTCGGTCAATCGGGGTGGGTACAAAAACTGTTTGCTTATCCAGAGACGGCAGACAGATCACGTACACGGTCCACCGGATCGTGCTGGAAGCCTTTGTCGGACCGAGACCTTCGGAAGAGCATGAGGGATGTCACGGCCCGAAAGGTAAGCTGTGTAACTCCATTAGCAATCTCCGTTGGGGAACTAGGCTTGAAAATGGCCAGGACAAAATAATTCAGGAAGAGAGCTGCTGTGGTGAATATCATCACAAAGCGCGTCTCAACAGAAATGATGTTCTGGCTATTAGAGCAAGCCTATCCGAAGGAGAGGGTATTGCGGCCCTAGCGACAAAGTATGTGGTAGCTCGTTCTACTATAGGTCACATCAAATACGGCACATCGTGGAAACATATCATATGACCGACCGAATTTTGATCGACATCAATAGTGTTGGCCACGCAGCTCATCAAGGGACAATCTTGATGGCGGGTGACCAGATGACGCAAGCCGTTTACGGAACCTTGAGGTCCGTTCGTGCGCTCAAGGTCGCCCACCCAGAGAGCTCGATGCTCGTCCTGTGGGACGGTCTGTCGTGGCGGAAGAAAGAGTCTGAGGTCTACAAGGCCAACCGGCAGGACAACGCTGAGAAGCGTGAAGCCCGTCGACGCTACGTGACCCAGACCCCTTTCATCCGCAAAGCGCTCAAGCATCTGGCTGTTCCGCAGCTCGCTGCTGCGAACATGGAAGCGGATGACCTGGCCGCCATGCTGGTGCGCAGAGCGTGCGAGCAGGGTGACTTCATACGCCTGGTGACCGGTGACCAGGACTGGCTCCAGCTCGTCGGGCCGAATTGTATCTGGGAAGATCACCGCGATAGCGCCAAGCGTGTCAACGTGAACAGCTTCAAAGCGAAGACTGGGTACCCCGACGCGACACGGTTCGTCCAAGCGAAGGCCCTTCAGGGCGACGTCTCGGATAACCTACCCGGCGTGGGCGGGATCGGTGAGAAGAAGGCTGCTGACCTGCTGGAAGTCTGGGGGCGCGTGGAAGCGTTCCTGGCCGATCCTGATCCTGCTGCGACCTACAAGCTGAAGCGACCTGACGTGAAGACCTTCCCCAAGGTGTTCAAGGAATTCCATCAGAACGATGGGCAGCGGCAGGAAAAGTTCTTCCACAATCACGCCATGATGAACCTCTGTGGGGATCTACCTGCCCCCGAGAGGATGGTCCTGGCGAAAGGCGAGTTCAACGCGGACGCCTTCAAGGCGGTCTGCCACGAGCTCGGGTTCGTGTCGATCCATCGACCGGACCGGTTCGACGACTTCGTCGAGCCATTCAAAATAAGGCACTGAATTCCATATGAGTTTCGCTGAAGACCTGGCTCAGGCCGGGCTGGAGAACTACGAGCGTCAGTTCACCGACACCTTCCTCACGACCGGCTACCCCAACCTCGATGCGGCCCTGTCCGGGCTCTATAAGGGCGGCGGCTTCGCGTCAGGGCGGATCATCGAAATCTTCGGACCGTCTGCGTCCGGTAAGACCGTGATCGCAACCTATGTGATGGCCGCAGCTCAGAAGGCTGGTGGCTTGGCCGGCTTCCACGACCACGAACGCGCCTACAAGAAAGAGCTGGGCGTGAAGATGTGCGGCCTGTCGCTCGACCCCAACAAGTGGGTCTACGATCAGCCGTGGACGTTCGAGCAGTCCATCGACCGGATGCGCAAGAAGGTGCTGGTCGCGCGCGGCATGGAGTTCAGCGAGGCTGACGGCGAATACTCGCAGAAGAAGGGCGCGAAGGTCCACTATCCGCTCGACAAGCCCATCGTGTGGGTCTTCGACTCCCTGCACTCGATGGTGCCGATGTCCGCCGCCGGCAAGGATGCCGTCGATCGCGGGATGCACGACAACATGGCTCTACCCAAGGCTACGTCTGACCATTTCCCCGCGCTGTCGGTGTTCGCGGAAGCGACAAACACCCTGATCATCTTCCTGAACCAAATCCGTTTGGACCTGAAGAACACCAAGAACCCCAAGTACCCGGTCTACAAGTCGAGTGGCGGGGATGCTCCGATCTACTACACCAGCCAGCGTCTGCGTTTGACGGTCGCCATGCTGAAGACGGCGGACGGTACGGAACTCGGACAGCGAGTCACCTGTAAGGTGATCAAGAACAAGCTATATCGGCCGAACCTCAAGGTGTCCTGGGACTTCCTGTACCAGGCTGATGGCACCGGAGCATTCGACAACGTGGGCGGCGTCATCGACCGTCTGGTCGAGCTGGGCAAGCTGCCGGCGACGAAGACCCATATCACCTGGAAGGACAAGAAGTTCTTCCGTAAATCCCTGGTCAACCACATCCGGGATAGCGGCGAGTATGACGAGCTGGTCGCCATGCTACCCATCAACCTGGCAGCCAGCGATCCAGCGGCGATCCAGGAAGACGGTCCGGAGGAGGACACTGCCGGCTTCGCAGCTTCGATCGAGGCGGACGATGCCTGATCCGTTCAAAGAGCCGAACGTCACGCTGGGTATCGTGATGAAAGCGGGCCATGCGATTGGCCCGTTTACACTCAAGCAGTCGCTCGCAGTTGAGCTGGCGAAGACTTACAGTCAGCGGGACGTTAAAGCGGTCAACAACGTTATCGGATTTCAGCACAATATGGGTGTTGCTCTGGTTGATCTCAATGAGGTGACCGGTATAACCATAGTGTCGGGTTCTCTCGGAGCCGTCTCGGATCTTATTGACGCGGTGATCTAGTCTGATATATTGAGCTAATGAGGTTAGACGGTCGACATATACTAGCGAGCGAGGGGATTATTTCCCTCGCTCGTTCTGCTTTGGGGGATGGGGCGAGTCTCTGTGACTTCTGCTCGATCCAGCCCGAGTGCAAGATCAAGCGAGACCCGGAGCGGCGCACCGAGAGCTGCACAGCCTTTGTCCCTGCATTTTCGTTCGTCCCGCCGATCATCGGGCTCGAAGGCCGCTTCTCTACCTTCCGTGGATCGTCGATTTGGTACGACCGCGCCAGGGTGATCTTCCGCTCGCACAAGCGCGTCGGTCTGTATAACGCCGAGACAAATGAGCGGATCGGCTTCGCAAAGATGACCGATGCGTTCCGGGGTCCGTTCAAGGATCTGATGGCTGAACACGCCTGGTCAAACCATCTCTGCAAGGGCAGGGGCATCTCACGCGAGGAAGCGCCTACATGGCTTCCTCGACAAATCAGAAACTTGGCCGGCTCGCGCTACGTGAAGTCGCCTGAACAAATTTCGACAGTTATATATCTGGAGCGCCTATGAGTAAGTTAGCAGACGCGATCAAGAAAAACGTCTACGTCACCCATGATGATGATGGCGTCGTCTATGGCATCGAGAAGGCTGAACGGGCCATCCACGCCCTATTTCCTGACAAGGAATGGCTCGTCGAACTTCTTTTCGAGGTCCAGACGGGAAACCGTAGCTGTCGGAACGCTGCGGATGAGATTATCAAGCGTTTTAGTCTTTAACGTCCGCAATGGCTGACCAAGGCCCCAAGAAGCTCAAGAACGTCCGGGCCAACATCAATGAGACCGCTCAGATGAAGGACGGCCGGCGTGCGAAGCTGTACATCGGCAAGCTCAAGAAGTCGGGCAAGGGCGTCTGCGTCGTGATGCGTCAGAGCCAGCAGATCTTTCGTGGCGGTCACGCGACCCTCACCGAAGCGAACAAGGCCGGTGAACTGTGCTGGATGATGGACACATCACTGATCGGCATCCTTCGCGACTTCCATGCCGTCGAGTATCTCATGACCTTGGAGAAGGAGACGGGCGACCTGTGGGTCTCCAAGCTCTCGGACTGGGACGACCCTGAGAAATTGTGGAAGCCGTCAGACCCCACGAAGTTCATCAGACGGTCCTATCGCGGAGCCCAGCTCAGCTATCTATCGGTCGGATATCACCGCAAGTTCGCAGGTGAAATACCCCTCATGACCGGTAAGAAACCCACTTGAACCCCATCCGTCCGCACGCTACAAAGAAAGTCAGGAGTGACTATCAATGACCGACGAAGTCTATGACAAGCGGACCGGGGAAGTCTGGAACAGTGTGCGCGCTGGGTGGGCCAAGAACGCGCTCGACGCCTTTGCGCAGGATACCTACGACGGCCGGTCGTTCGACAAGATGCTCGCTGACAGCGCAGAGGAAGGCGAGAGCGATGCATACTGCGCTGCGCAGGACCTCATGACCAACATCATGCACCTGGCGAACCAGCATGGCTGGAACGTGGACGATATCGTCCGGCGCGCTCAACGCAACTTCATCGACGAGCTGAACATCGAGGCGATGGCGTGAAGTACCCCTACGTCATCAGCAGCGACCAGCACTGCCACGCGTGGAGTTCGTTCTCCACGGTCGGCCCAGATGGGGTCAACTCGCGCCTGCGAACCATCCTTAACGAGATCAGGCGCTCGGCTGACGTGCTGGTCGCTCGCGGCGGCGACCGGATGTTCCTGGCGGGCGACCTATTCCATCAGCGGGGAGAGATTAAGCCAAGCGTCTTCAACCCTACTGTGGAGACGTTCAAGACGATCCAGGACGAGTATCCTGATTTGGCGATCCACGCGATCCCCGGCAATCACGACCTTGAAGGCAAGGAAGCGAGCTCTCTCGGCAATGCGATGCAAGCGCTCGGCACGATCGACCGCTTCTCTGTGGACACCAGCATCGAGCTCCACGGCGATGTCATCGTCATCCCTTGGTACCAGGACCTGAATGAACTCAGGAAGCATTTAGCCTCGCAGGCTGCGGGGATGCGCGGCGCGGGTCTTCTGGAAAAGACCGACGTCATCATCCATGCCCCGGTCAACGACGTGATCAAGGGCATCCCGAACCACGGCCTCGAAGCCTCTGAGCTCGCGGCCTACGGCTTCCGGCGTGTCTTCGCCGGCCACTACCACGACCATAAGGTCATGGAGGGCGGCAAGGTCATCAGCGTCGGCGCGACCGGTCACCAAACTTGGAGCGACCCAGGGACCAAGGCCGGCTTCCTGCTGGTGTGGGAAGATCGCATCGAGCACGTCGAGAGCCTATGCCCCAAGTTCGTCGATCTGGACCTGACGACTGCCAGCGACCCATTTGAGTTGGAAGCTGAAGGTAACTACGTCCGGCTGCGGCTGGAGGAAGTCTCCGAGAAAGAGATCAAGAGCTGGCGCGACGATCTGACCAAGGCCGGCGCGCTCGGCGTGATGATCATCGCGACCAAGAAACAGGTGAACGGGAGATCCGGGACAGCCGCCGCTAAGTCGGCCGTCTCCCTGGACGCCTCTGTTCACGCTTTCATCGACAACGACATGAAGCCCTTGCTCCACGCGGAAGTGTCCGCGCTGGCCCAGGAGTGCTTGGACGAGGCCCGTAGCTGATGGCGACTGTTAAAAAAGGGACGCTCGCAAGGGCTGGCGAGTGGTGGAAGCACCTTCGTTGGACCAAACGTGGCTTCTGGAAGAAGCACCGCATCGCTGAGAAGGCTGAAATTCGTAAGCAAGTGGTCGACCTATGAAGCTTATCGAGCTCGAAATATCGAACTTTCTTGGCATCGGTCACGCCAAGCTTGATCTGTCCGACAAGGGCCTGGTCGCTATCCAAGGCGAGAACCACGACGACACATCTGCCAAGTCCAATGGGGCGGGTAAGTCATCGTTCGCCGACGCGATATTCTGGTGTCTCTACGGCGAGACCGCTCGCGGCCTGACCGGTGACAGCGTCGTCAACTGGAAGGTCTGCAAGGACTGCCAGGTCACTTCGATCTGGGAGGACAGCGACGGTTCTCGGTTCACCGTCACGCGCTGGCGGAAGAAGACCGTCAACGGCAAGAAGGCCGGCGTCATGCTGTTCCACACCATTGGGCCGGCTGGGACGTCCGTGGACCTCACCAAGGGCACTGACAAGCTGACCCAGGTCGAGATCGACAAGGCGATAGGCTGCGAGCAGGACGTGTTCGTCGCCGCCGTATATGCGGCTCAGGGCAAGATGCCCAACCTGCCGGCGATGACAGATGGCGAACTCAAACAGATCATCGAGAAGGCGTCCAGCGTGGACGTCCTGGTCTCAGCCTACCGGATCGCTCGCGACAAGCTGAACGAAGCCGAGCGCAAGTATGACTCTTGGCGGCTTGAACATGTTCGTGCCGAGCGCGACGTGACAGACGCGAAGAACCGGCTCGAACAGATCGTCCGGCAGCGCGACGGCTACGATGGTCGCAAGAAATCCGAAGTCGACTCCCTGACGCAGCTTCTCAGAGATGCCGTGGACCGGGCCAGACAGAAACAAGCCGATGTGAATTCGGTCGATGCCGTGCGCGTCCAGGCGGAGGTCGACAAGCTCGACGCCAAGATCCAAGCCGTCGAAAGCGAGCGGACTGAGGAAGATCGACTAGCCTCGATCGAGCGCGAGGCAATCACCCGACACACGTCGATGAACGCCCACTACAACCGCGCTGTCTCCGACGCCCGCAAGCAGAAGGAAGACCTGGACAACGTCACGGGCCGGGTCGGAACCCCCTGCGGCGAATGCGGCAAGGCGTACGAAGACCACGACATCGAGAGCGCCAAGCACATCGCGTCCGGAAGGCTACGCGGTCTGATCGCTCGCGCGCAGGAGATCAAGAGCGACCTTGCGACGCTACAGGAAGCGGTCACAGACGCGTCTAGAGCGCTCCAGGAGTACCGCATCAAGCGGACTGACATCACCGCTACCGTTGACGAGAGAAAGCGTCTAGCGGAAGCGCTAGCGCTTCGCATACGTGCGCAAGATGCGGTCGACACTGAGACCGCGACCGCACGACGCTTGCGAGCCCAGCTCGACGCGAAAAAGGCTGAAACCAACCCCTTCACCAGCCTGGCGGAAGGTGCTGAGCGAGAGCTGAAGGAAGCCGGTATCGCCTATCGTGAAAGCGAAGAACTGGGCGTAGCCGTCGAAAAGCGCGTCATGGTCTGCAAGGACGTGGTTAAGGTCTACGGACCGGCCGGCGTGCGAGCGCATATCCTCGACACCGTGACCCCGTTCCTCAACGACAGGACGGCAGACTACCTCGGCTTCATGTCGGATGGGAACATCACCGCCACCTGGTCGACCCTTCAGCTCAACGCGAAGGGCGAGCTGGTGGAGAAGTTCGCCATCAACGTCCAGAAGTACGGCAAGGGCTCATTCGCAGCTCTCTCCGGGGGTGAGCAGCGCAAGGTCCGCCTGGCGACTGCGCTTGCCCTGCAAGACCTGGTGGCGTCCCGAGCGACCAAGCCGATCGAGCTGTGGATCGGCGACGAGATCGACGATGCGATGGACGAAGCCGGCTTGGAGCGTCTGATGGGCGTGCTGGAGAAGAAGGCTCGCGAGCGCGGTACGGTCTGCGTCATCTCGCACAACTCGTTGAATGACTGGATTAGGGACACCGCCCTGGTCACGATGAAGGGCGAACTTGCGACAATCTCCGGGTGCTTGGAGAAGGTATGAACACTGGACACTTATTCGCGGGTATCCCTCTCGTCATCGACCCGACAATTCCGCCGGGTCAGATTTTATGATCCCTACGAATACGGGCGGCAGTAGCTATCTCGTGAATAGAGATACCTATCTGGATATGATCGTTCGCCCATCCGATTTTACACCACCAGATTTCGCTAATTCGTCATTGAATAGTCAGTCAGAAGTGACTATAACCGACGACATGACAGAGACGCACATGGTTGAGGCGATTGAGTTGCTGGTCGAGATCGACCGCAAGATCGCGCAGCATGGCGGACGCTTCGGAGATCGCGTCACCAACAAGGCCAAGGCTACGGTGAAGTACCTCTCCGAGCGTCTATCCATGACATCACGGGATACGATCCACACCGACGAAGAGTTCATCCCATATGGTCTGATCGTCGATCCGAAGGGCAATATCTCATTCGTCCTGGAGGTCGCCAGCGAAGAGGACGAAGAGCCAGGTCCGCTTCATCACTACGTGGGTCTCGACCTCGACCAGCTCGACGACTGCTTCCCGGCGATCGCGTCTGACGTCCACAAGCTACTCATAGCGGCCGACAAACAGCCGACCGCCTTCTTCCGCGAGACGACAGGTCGTCTCCAATCAAAACCGGCGCTTGTTGCCCTCGTTCATGACTACCTCAAGAACGGGCGGCTGCTAATCGACGGTCTCAAAGCCGAGCAGGTCGAACAGGAACAGGCTGGCTTCTACGACAAGAAGAACGACTTCGGGACTTTCTAATGCAGCTTACCGTTGCGGGGCTTGATCCGAGCCTCCGTCACTTTGGTTACGCCAAGGGACTTTACGAGACAATCGACAACACCTGGCAGGTCTCTCACATCGACCTACAGGACACAGAGAACGAAGCCGGTAAGACCGTCCGCAAATCCAGCGACGATCTCCGCTGTGCTGGCCTGCTGGTCGCAAAGACACATAGCTGGATCGGCAACTGCGGTATCGTATTCGCGGAGGTCCCTTCCGGAGCCCAGTCAGCTCGCGCCAGCTTCGGTCTGGGTATCGTCCTCGGTGTCCTCGGCAGTATCGGTCAGGTCGGTGAGTTTCGTGGCCGGCTGATCCAGGTGAACGCTCTGGACGTGAAGCGCCTTGCGACGGGCTCCAAGCACGCCACTAAGCGCGAGATGATTGAGTGGGCGTCTGAGCGTTGGCCTGACCTCCCTTGGCTCACCCGGAAGTTCAAGGGGAATATCGAGCTGATCGACCGCAACGAACACATGGCCGACGCGTGTGCGGTTATCAACGCAGGCATCCAGACGGACGATTTCAAGTCCCTTGTCCAGACGCTCAAAATTCTGCGTTGATCCTCATAGGTAGTCATCACTGACTACTTTAGACTAATGGACCTTTCAGTATCCAGGGACACCACATATGCACACGAACCTTCGTGGCGCATCGGTCGAAGTTGTGACCGACGCCACTCGCGACACCCTTCTCACCGCCTTCGGCAAGGCCACCCTCGAAGATCGATATCTCCTGCCGGGGGAGACCTACCAAGGGCTGTTCGCTCGTGTGGCTAGCTACTACTCCGACGACTCCGCGATGGCCCAGCGGATGTACGACTACATCAGCCGGCACTGGTTCATGCCAGCGACGCCCGTCCTGTCCAACGGCGGCACCGACCGTGGTTTCTCGATCTCCTGCTTCCTGAATGCCGTTCCGGACTCGCTGGACGGCATCCGTGGCAACTTCAACGAGAACATCCAGCTCGCGGCCAACGGCGGCGGCATCGGCACCTATTGGGGTGAAGTCCGCTCTATCGAAGAAACCATCCGCGACCGGGGCACGACTTCGGGCGTGATCCCCTTCATCAAGATCCAAGACAGCCTAACCCTCGGTATCAGCCAGGGCTCGCTGCGTCGCGGCTCTGCGGCTGTCTACCTGGATATCCACCACCCCGAGATCGAGGAATTCGTCGACATTCGCCGGGTCGGTGGAGATCCCAACCGTCGCTGCCTGAACATTCACCACGGCATTTCAATCACTGACGACTTCATGCGAGCCGTCGAGAACGGCGATGATTTCAATCTGATCAGTCCAAAGGATGGCTCCGTCCGCAAGACGATCAAAGCCCGCGACCTGTGGATCAAAATCCTGAACGCACGCCTGGAGACCGGCGAGCCCTACATGTTGTTCACCGACACGGTGAACCGTAATCGCCCGCAGATCTATCAGACCCTCGGCTTGAAGGTTCGTCAGTCCAACCTGTGTTCGGAGATCGCGCTCCACACCGGCATGGATTATCTCGGGAAGGTCCGCACTGCGGTCTGTTGCTTGGGCTCAATCAACGCCTTCGTCATGGATGATTGGTTCGGCAACGAGCTGTTCCTCGCTGACGTGGCCCGCTTCCTCGACAACGTGCTTCAGGATTTCATCGATAAGGCGCGCGGTGTGCCTGGCTTCGAGAACGCGGTCTACTCCGCGAGCATGGAGCGCTCGATCGGCATCGGCATGATGGGCTTCCACAGCCTGCTTCAGCGCAAGGGTATCCCCTATGAGAGCGCCCTGGCTCATGGCCTAAACCGACGCTTGTTCAGGTGGCTGTCAGAAACGGGCGCTATAATCAACGAAGCAGCGGCAGACCTATATGGCCCGTGCCCTGATGCTGTGAACGCCGGCCTGAATATCCGCTGGAGCCACATGTTCTCGATTGCCCCTACCGCGTCGATCTCGATCATCGCTGGCACGACCAGCCCCGGCGTCGAGCCGATGCCTGCGAACGTCTATACCCAGAAGACGCTCAACGGCTCCTTCGAAGTCCGCAACGCGGAGCTGGACAAGGTCATCCGTAAGTACGCGGTGCTGGCTGACAACGAGCGCTCCATCGCCAGCAATGACGCTGTCGAAGCGTTTACTGCTGCTGCATGGAAGCAGGTTCTCGCTGACGAGGGCTCTGTGAAGAACCTGGCCTTCCTCGACGACTACGAGCGCGACACCTTCAAGACCTTCATGGAGATCGACCAGCGTTGGGTCATCAATCATGCTGCGGAGCGCGCCAAGGGAAACTACTTCCAGATGGCGTCCAACAATATCAGCCTGCCGGCAGACGCCCACAAGCAAGACCTGCACAACATCCACATGAAGGCATGGCGCGACGGCGTCCCGTCGCTCTACTACCTGCGGTCCAAGTCCCTTCTCCGGGGTGCCAAGGTTGGTCATACGGCCGGCGAGATGCCCCAGCCTACGCCACAGCATGACGTCGCCTTGGTGGACCGTGGTGAGACGCCAGCCCCGTTGAATGACGAGGCGTACGAGGTCTGTTTAGCCTGTCAGTAGGCTAACACGTCACACGCGAATTTTTGTCTAGACACCCTAGTCATCAATGACTATTAATATGGAAATGAGCATGAACGCAAAGAGCGACAAAAAGGTTCCGGGGAAAGCGGTCCTATCGTGAAACCGATGATCCTCGACGAACACGGACTCAAGCCTGGCGTGCAACCGGCTCCGAAGGTCACCATCGGGAAGCGCAAGTAGCATGGCGCTGGACAAGACCCGTCTGGTCTATCGACCGTTCGAATATCCGTGGGCCTACGCTGCCTGGAAGAAGCAGCAACAGGTCCACTGGATGCCCGACGAGATCCCCATGAGCGACGATGTTCGCGATTGGGACCATAAACTGACGGCCGGCGAGAAGCACCTGGCTACCCAGATCTTCCGCTTCTTCACCCAGTCCGACGTCGAGGTGAACGACAATTACATGGATCGCTACGCTGCGATTTTTAAGCCGACCGAGATCAGGATGATGCTCGCGGCGTTCTCCAACATGGAGACGATCCATATCGCTGCCTATGCCCACCTGGTTGACACCGTTGGGATGCCGGACGCTGAGTTTTCCGCCTTCATGAACTATAAGGAAATGAAGGCGAAACATGATTACGTCCAAGGCTTCAACGTCGAGGACTCGTTCGAGGTCGCCAAGACCCTCGCAGTCTTCGGTGCGTTCATGGAAGGGCTTCAACTCTTCGCAAGCTTTGCTATGCTGATGAACTTTCCCCGCTTCAACAAAATGAAGGGGATGGGTCAGGTTGTCACATGGAGCATTCGTGATGAGACCCTTCACTGTGAGAGTATAATCAGGTTATATCATACCTGGCTGGCCGAGCATCCCGAGATAGATCGCGGGGAGCTTAGTGAAGCATTAAAGACTATTTGCCGGCAGATGTGCGAGCATGAGTTCGCGTTCATCGACCTGGCATTTGAGCTTGGCGACCTTGAAGGTCTGAAGGCACAAGACGTCAAGGATTACATAAGGTTTGTTGCAAATCTCAGAATGAAACAACTAGGGGAAGAAGAGTTGTTTCCTGAACAAACTGAAAATCCGCTGCCCTGGCTAGATCAACTGGCTAGCGGGCATGAACACGCTAACTTCTTCGAAGCCCGTTCTACGGAATACAGCAAAGCTGCGACACAAGGTACTTGGGACGACGTCTTCGGATAATTGGTATTGCATACGATATTCAGGTTGATGTACAGCATAGTCTATATGCGTAACGAGTGAACTAACTGGGATGGGAATGTAAAATGTTCTAGTTTTGTTCTCGTTTTAGCGCTAAGGTTGAACCCAACGCATTGACGACCATGAACGCCAAAGGCTCGGCCTGCCGAGACCCCGGAAGGTTGATCTGCGAGGGGAACAATAGGCAGTATTGACTAACTAAGCCGGTAGGGAGACCGGCGTACAGCAAAACAGAGGTTCTTAAATGCCACACCATCTACTTACCGGGCCATCAGTCATCATGATAGCGAAGCCTCAGTTACTTGAGGCCGGTATCAGACAGTTCGCCGAGGAACGATCGCTTGCGGACATCCCCAAGCTTTATGCGGACACGCCGATCGGACGCATCATGGAACACTCGTCAGCCTACGACGACGAGAAGGAACACGACGACGGGGAGATGCTGGTCGAGTTCGCAGGCCGGCAGTGCTACCGCTCCTGGCGAAAGGGTCGCGAGACCCACGACTACCTGGAAAACATTCTTGAAACGAAGCACGGGTCGGTCCTGGCCCACGCGCACTACAGCTTCGCAATCTTCGGCATTAGCCGGGCAATGTCGCATGAGTTGGTTCGTCACGCGGCCGGCGTCGATATCAGCCAGGAGTCGCAGCGGTTTGTGGACGCCAGCGAAGTCGACTTTGTGGTGCCGCCCGCGCTGCTGCACGTCTGGGACGGTGACACGACCTGCGATGACGCTAAGCGCTGGCACGCGGCCCGCGTAGCAGAAGTCGCGGACTATCAGATCACTCAGGAGCGCGTCGCCGAACAGGCTGAGAAGATGGGTCTCACACCGACCCTGGCCCGTAAGCGCGCGAACGAAGCCGCCCGCTACTCACTGCCCAACGCGGCCGAGACAGCCGGCGTTTGGACGTTCAACATTCGAGCCCTTCGCCACATCATCAACCTCCGGGGTGACTACAGCGCGGACCTGGAGATAAGGCGGTTCGCTGCGATCCTGGCTGCGATCATGGTCGAGACCTGCCCGAGCACCTTCCCCGACGTTGTTGTCACGACCGGCGACTTCGACGTCGAGGCTGTCACCGTGAAGTACGAGAAGCCCTGATGTCGAAGACTGCACACATCCTGGCGGTCGATGCGGCTGCCCTCCCTGACTATATCCACTCGGGGTTCCATCCGATGGACGAGGGCTCCATCTTCGAGCTGCTGGGCGGGAGCCTGTTCGTTGGCCCGCGCCCGCTGCTGGAGACCGACGAGCGGTTCCGCCAGATCATCCCCTACGTGGTCATCAAGCAGGGCGACGAGTTCATCGGCTACGTGCGCGGCTCGGGTGGCGGTGAGGACCGACTT
This sequence comes from Pseudomonadota bacterium, assembly GCA_048498155.1. GTDB lineage: Bacteria > Pseudomonadota > Alphaproteobacteria > Caulobacterales > Caulobacteraceae > BOG-938. Next base: position 55,572 of record JBEHYN010000009.1, read on the forward strand.
CACGGCAAGATTTCGATCGGCGTGGGCGGGCATATCGACCTGCCTGACATAGAGCGTGAGCATGATGGCTCGATCAACCTAGCTCAGACGCTGGGTGAAGCTGCGGACCGGGAGGTTGACGAGGAAATAGACGCGAACGTCTGGTTCCCCCAAGCCAAGTGGGTCGGTCTTTTAAGCGACAACACTGACGCTGTCGGCCGGGTCCATATCGGCGTGGTCGGCTTAATCCATATCGATGTCGGCACAGAGATCACCTCGGCCGAAGCTGACACCCTCACCAAGTTGGACGCGTTCTCGTTGTCCGACCTGGAACAGAACCGCGACCGGCTGGAAAGCTGGACGGCTCTGCTGCTGCCCCATCTCAACGATCTGTGACCATTGCGCGTGACCCCTAACTACCCCTCCATCGGGGACGAACATCTCAAGGCTCTGGGTTTCGGCCTGGCTGGCGCTCACCGGACCGGTAAGACGACGGTCGCCAAGCTGCTGGCGGAACAGAACCGCTGCCCGCTGATCCAGGTCTCGCTGTCGCAGCTCGCGACAGACATGGGCCTGAAGATCGGTCTGGACATGCCGTTTAGTGACAGGCACGTCTTTCAGGAACGCGGCCTGGACCTGATGACACAGGCGTACAGCGAGTTCGGGCAGGGCGGTCTGTTCATGACCGACCGGACCCCGATGGATCTCGCCGCCTATGTCATCACGGCCTGGCACCCTGCGGTCGCCACAATGGAAGAGACTGAGTGGGCGTCCGATTATGTGTCGCGCTGCATCGACGCGACCAACGCCTGGCTGTTCCAGCTCGGTGTGATCCAACCGGGTATCCCGTGGGTCGATGACGCGCAGAAGGGTGAGCAGACGCCGTTCTACCGCGAGGCTCTGAACAGCACGATCATCGGTCTGTGCATGGATACGCGGACCAAGCCGGCGACGTATGTGGTGGACCGCGACACGCTCGACCTTCACCAGCGTGCGGCTCACCTGACGCGCGCCTACAGCGAGTCGATCACGGAATACTCCAACGCGAACACGGCAGTCTTTCCCGTACAATAGCAGTCATTGATGATTGACTATATCGCGTTGTCGCGATAGGTTGAGACTATCGGACGACAACGAGAAACAGAGGCAAAATGAACACCTACGGTATCTCACCGCGCAGGTTCTGGAAGCTCTTCGAGCATGAGGGCTACCAGGTGCTGGCACACGTCAGCGAGGACGAGGACGGCAACGTCAACTGCGTCCTCGAAGGCTGCGTTCCGGAACTCAACGACGTTGGGACGACCCAGCTCAAGATGGGAAGCGGCGGCAAGGAAGACGTCGCCAGAGCCATGTTCGACGGACTGGGGGAACCGGCGGAAGTCGTGACTGGCTTCTTCGAACACGTCGGACCGGCTGTCCAGTCGATGCTGGGTGGGTCCCTCCCGGAAGGCTACGAGGTCTCCGGGGTGTCGTACGATAATGGCGTCAAGGTCGACGGGCAGAGTCATATCACGCGCGGCCCGCACATGCCCATCAGCACGTTCGACCACGAGGACTAGGTGCAGCCCGCGTCCATCCAGGACGAGCTGTGGAGGAAGGCGCTCGACCAGATCGCCCACCTCCAGGCGGCCCATGAAGACGACCGTATCTCGGCCGAGAGCTTCAAGGTCGGCGTCGAGACTATCTGGGCTGTCCTGGGCGGTGTCGTCGATACCAAGGACTTCCAAGACCTGATGCACGAGGCAAACCAGGAGGTCTCAACCCTCCGGATCGAGCCGCGCATCCGCGTCCTTCAGAAGGACGATCGCCTGGTCATGATCGAGCGGCGAGGGGAGTGCATCAAGCTCCACGCCGGCCGCGTGCCCAGTCACCAGGAGAAGACATTCGGGATGGAAGGCGACGCCATCGAGTTCGCCAAGCAAACCGAACAGGACGTGATCAGCAAGGGCTTCGCGAGGACGATATGAAACGCAACGCATTTGGCGAGTACATCTTCACACCGGCAGACTCAGACCTGGCTGAGACCTTCTTCGAAGAGTTCGGGGTCGAGCCGGCTGACGTCGAGCTGGAAGCGATCCTGTTCGAGGAAGACCCCAACTTCGCCTGGTGCTGCACCGTAACCGACCAGGACGGGCATGAAATCCAGGTCCACGACTTCCAGACCGAAGGTGCGCTGCTGGAGTGGCTTACAGACAATGGTGTGACCGTTGGCTGATCAATCCCCCTATCACGAGCTTTTCAGCAACTGGGCGGACGTTCAGCAAGAGTTCGCCATGAACGAACCCGAGCCGACGGCGGTCCTCTATGCCTACTACCAGTTTGAGGATTACAGCGGCGACGCCGAGGTCCTCTATAAGCGCGGCCGGCGATACTACCTGGTCGAGGGCGGACATTGCTCCTGTCACGGCCTGGAAGGGCAGTGGGAGCCAACCGAGTACCCGACCAAGCGGGTCCTGATCAACTGTCTCAAGAAGGCCGGCGGCTACCGTCGAGGCCATACGTCTGCGATGCTCGCAGCGCTCGGTGTGAAATGACAGTGCTCACGATCATCGGCTGGCTCTTCCTGGTCGGGCTGGGCGGCTACTTCACCTTAGCAGGCATCATCCTGTGCATCGTGTCGCTCGGCTTTAGCGGACGTGCATCGTGGGAGGTTATTCCTTCTATGATTGGCATCGCGATCCTGTGTCTGGCCGTCTACCTTTCACCCTTCACAGTGAGCCTACGACATTGATCATCGCCGGCATCGACTTAGAGACGACGGGTCTGCTCGCGCCCGAACACCGCATCATCGAAGTCTGTGTGTCTCGCTACGAGTGGGACGGCACGACGGCTCGTCACCTGGACAAGCTGGTCGAGCGCATCGACCCCAAACGCGCGATCGACAAGAAGGCTCAGGACGTCCACAAGATCACGCCCAACGACCTGATCGGAAAGCCCACCTGGGACGTGGTCGGTCCGCAAGTCGCCGAGCGTCTGAAGGACGTGGATGTCGGCGTCGGACATAACTTCATTGACTTCGACGGCCCGTTCCTGATCCAGGAGTGGGAGCGCATCAAATGCCCGATCCCGGACTTCGCTCCGTTCGACACCATGCTGGAAGGTCGCTGGGCAACTGCTATGGGGTCCGTGCCGTCCCTGAAGGCCCTGTGTTTCGCCTGTGGTATCCCATACATCCTGACCGCAGCCCACGCGGCTGATTACGACGTCGATGTTATGATGGACTGTCTGTTCTTTGGAATAAAACGAGGCGTCTTCACGATCAAAGTGTAGACTTTCATAACGCGAACCCGTATCCTATTGGAGCCTCTGTTTTGCCGTCGCGCTTACAGCGTACGATCAAACAGCACTTAAGGGCTCCTCTCACGGGGAGCCCTTTCTTTTTGGCAGAGCATGAACGGCGACGAATTCATCGACTATATCGGGCTCTTGAAGCAAGGCGAGATGGTCATCCCCACCTATTTGGCAGATGCTATCCGAGCGATGGCAGCTACCGGGCCGGGCACTCCTGATCTCGAAGGCTTCCACAAAATGTACGCCCCCGAATGGGACGTAACCGATGAAGAACGCCGGCAGGACGAGCTGCGGTTGCTCGCGGACGTTTATGGCGAAGAGAATATCCTCACCGACGAGCAGGTAGCAGAGCGGCAAGCCGCCCAACGCGAACGCTGGCGTGCGAAGAAACGCATCATGGCCTGGCGCGAGGTTCCTCTCCTGCGTCGCAAGTGGATCGAGCATCGCAGGGTGTATGGGCCAGGGACCGACTTCGGAGTGTTTTAGGACAGCTTGACTTGTGTGTTATACTAAGTCATAACTGACTAATAACCGGAGTGACCATGCCCGCCACCATCATCCTTTCCAAGGCCGAAGCCGACTTCCTTCGCTCTGAAGACGTCGCCGGCATCAGCGGTTACGCGTTCAAGTACAGCGTGGGTGACACCGCCAAGATCCTCGCTGGTCTCCCCAAGACCAATGAAGCCTATGCGTCTTTCGCTGGTCGCCTGGCTGCGGTCGCAACCCAGCTTGGCGTACCCGACGTCATGTTCACGAAACCAGAACACACAGCGGACTCAAACCCCGCTGTGGTAGAGCCGCCCCCGCTCAGTGGGTCGGTTGAGCCGGAACACAGTTTCTCTGTGTCTGCCGGCGGGTCCGAGTCGCCCGAGTAAACAACTTACTGTACTTGGGTGATGTCGTAGAGGGCGTGGAGTTTTAAACACTCCACGCCCTAGTAGTATGTAACGTCATAGGCAAGGCAAGTGCGATGCCAGTCAAAGACCAGTTGCGCGCCTAATTTGCAGGGTGCATATTCTAATCACGGTCAAGCAAACGACCGGTGCAACGCAAACTGAGGCAGAAATGAGCAAGCGAAACCGTAACCAGGGCGCGTCAAGCGCTCCACAAGCTTCCAATGAACTGGACGCTCTTCTTGAAGGCGTCGAGACGACTGTTCCCGAAGGTCTGCTGGCCGGCTCCACGCTGGAGTCCCTGGAAGACGAGAACCACGATGACGGCGATCTCCTGTCGCTGCACGACGAAGACGGAACCGAGGTCATCACGGTCGGCGGGCCGAACGTCGAAACCGGCGTCGACAAGCAGGCGATCTACAACGACCAGGAAAGCAAGCTGACGCCGGCAGACGAGCAGGACGCGGCCCCGGTCGAGCAACCCAAGCGCGGTCGCAAGAAGGCCGCTTCGGGCAGCCCGTCCGGACCTTCCCCGACCAGGATCACGGTCAACGGCGGGCCTCGTTCGGCGACGCTGACGTCCAAGACCAACGTCGCGGAGCTGGTGAAGATCGGCTTCGAGGAAGACGACATTCCGGCGATCGTGTCCAAGATCGACGCCCTCCCGAAGAAGGTGACCGAGAAGGCGTACAACCTGATCCGCTACGCGTGCGGCAGGGAGCAGCTTTCGAACTACACCCGCTTCACCATCGAGACCCTTCGCGACGACGGCCCGATGTCGGTGCCCGAGCTGGTCAAGCGCATGGAAGCGCGTGGCTGGTCCGCCGGAACCTCACGAAGCCAGTCTCAACAGATGTCCCGGATGTTCGCGGTCTACGACATGACCGAGAAGTCGGACGGCAAGATCGGTCTGAAGACCGACAACCCGTTCGTGAAGAACATCATCGACCGATTGGCCGCGAAAGCTGCCTAACACCCTCCGGTGACGGAGACTTGACCTCCAACCTTGACCCCGGCTTCGGCCGGGGTCCTTTTGACGTTTAAATATGATCTTGAAGTTCGAGTGCCAGTCCTGTGCTCACATATGGCGACGTGCTCGACCAGCGGAGGGTGCTTGGCTTTTGGACAACTGTCCTAAGTGTATGAAGCGGGTCAAGTCGAACCATCTGAAGGAGGAAGAGCGTGACCGATACACTGCGCAAGCGCTGTTCTAGGACCGCTCAGAGACCGCATTAGCGAGCGCTGGAGACGCTTTGCAGACATTCCGGTACGGATGCAGCGCAGATCAAACAGACCAGTCTCCCGGACCGTCTGAGAAGCACTTGCCGCTTGTCCGCCTAGCAACTTTATACGACAATAGATCGTCAACATGAGGAAAGGTCATGAAACGAAATCCGATTGCTAAGTCGCTCAGGTCACCACACCTGATGGCTAAGGTAGTTCCTTCGAAGAAGGTCTACTCTCGGAAAGGCAGGTCGAAGGACCTGCCTTCGTCGTTTCTAGCCTAACCACCCATCATCAACGAGAAAGTACAACGTGCAAGACAACGAAAACATGCCCATCTCCCACCACTTCAACTCTGAACTCAAGGAAGGCGATGTCGCATTGATCTTTCGTGCGGATGGTGAGCCAGAGATCCACCACAACATCGCAAGCCTGGTCACGACCGGGGAGCTCGTCGGAGGACCCGCCGGCAACTCGTCGAGCATCTTCCTCGCCCTGTCGCTGCTGAATGTCATGTCGCACGACCAGCCGGCGATGGCCGCCGCAATGGTCCGGGTCGCAGGTCTGCTCGATGGAGGGACGTTACGCCTGGTCATGTAGCGAAGAGCGCGCTTGACGCGCTCTGTCCCCGCTGATAGATAGTCATTGCTGACTATTCAACAGAGGCATCATGAGAAAGCTCAACTTCAACATCACCAAGGCCGAAGTCGCGGGTTTCTTCGCGAGGACGTTCCTTCGCGGGACACCGTGGGCGCTGCTCTGCACCGTCGCGCTGGGTGTAGCCAAGTGGGGGTACCACCTGGATATCCCGACGTTCTTCGTGTTCTTCCCCCTGCTGCTTCCGTGGCTGATCGCGGGGTTTATCTGTGGCCTGGCCTTCGCGCTGTTCGTGATCTTCTGGGTCATCGTCGCAGCTATCTCCGGGGTAGCCTGGCTGGTTGACCAGATCTCGGCCTGGCGTCGCCGGAAGCAACCCCGCAAGAAGACTGGCGTCGCCTATGGTCACTGCTGATCATGGCTGCGTACATCCCGCTGATGAACGAGAAGGACATCGCCGAGCTTACGGCGATGGGCTTCTGCAACATGGGGGAGGGCGCTATCGCCAGGATCTCGTCCAGGCCAGACAAGCGCACCCTCGCGTACCGCCTGCGGAACATAGGAGCCGCCCAGACCCTCTGGGATGGTAGTCCAGCGAACATGGTCGAGGACCTATGGCGGACCTTCTGCGAGACGTCGATCGTCGTCGGTATCGACTACGCGGAGAAGTTCCCTGCCTCCACGACCACGGTGACCAAATACATCATACTGTCGGCGGCAGAGCAGAAGGTGATCGCCACCCTGAGGGAAGCTATCGAAGAGGGCAACTCAGACGACGGGCGCACCGCGCGTGAACAAGCTGAAGCCCGCGCGAAAGACTACACAGCCGACGCTCTTTTCTAGGGCGGGCTCCAAGACAGGCCATCACGGTCGCAGCACGGAGAGCAATGTGGGAAGGCTCAGCAAGCCCACAGCCAAAGATTTGTGAACAAATTCAATATCATCCCGGTGATCATAATCGCCGCGGTCACCTTTCTGTCCTGCGCGAACGCCAAGACGGATCTGGGGATCAAGCCGCCACCACCCCGCCAACAGTTCAAGGACATGACCACACAGTACCTATTCGACGACATCGCCTTCGATGAAGGCGTGAAGCTCAAGCCGTACCGGGACTCCAGAAACATCTGGTCGATCGGCATCGGTCACAACATCCAAGCCGACCCGACGCTCAATGCGCAGCTCGCGCACCTGATGCAGACCGGCATCACGCTCGACCAGGCAAAGGCCATCTTCCAGCACGACGTGAAGACAGCCGAGCTGGGTCTCGACCTGCATGTTCCCTGGTGGCGTACGTTGGACGACGTGCGGCAGGACAGCGTCCTGAATATCTGCTTCAACGTCGGCTGCGGCGGTCTGCTGACCTGGCACCACACGCTGGGTTACCTGCAAACCGGGCAGTTCTCGAATGCCTATCTGGAGCTGCTCAATACGCAGCCTTGGCACAACCAGGTCGGCCATCGTGCTGAGCGGATCGCGATGCAAATCAAGACTGGGGTTCGCCAATATCCAGACCCCAAAAACTCGCAATTTGCACTTGCACGCCCCGCTAATAGTCAGTAAATAGTGACTAACAGCGATCCACACGGGACGCTTCGGACTCCCACTTCCGGGACCCGGTAACCGTCATCCAAGGGAAACAGATGACCAACGAGAGTAACGCCAAGCACGACTTCCAGATCGAGCGCCCCGCCAAAAAGGACATCGTCCTGGTTACGCCGCTCAATCACCGGGCTTGGGACTGGTGTGCGATTAACCTGAAGACCTGCGTCCGCTGGGGTCAGTCCTTCGTCATGGACAAGAAGCGCGGCAATCCACTCAAGGGATACCTGGAGCACAAGGAAGGCTTCAGCGTCCTCGCATAGTCAGTCACCGCTGACTAACCAACAGAAAGAGAAGCATGGCTACTCGTCAAGACCTCACCCCCGCGCCGGACAAGCCTCCGAACAAGCTGCAAGCCGTCTGGAATGGCACGAAAGCCACAGTCGGCTTCGTAGCTCTGATCAGTGCCGTCGCCTGGTGTTCGGTGTTCAACCGGGACAAGCTGAAGGACCTGGTGCCGTGACACCCGACCATACCATGAAGAGCTGGCCGGCGTTCTTCCAGGCCATCAAATCCGGCCACAAGAAGCACGACGTCCGCAGCATCGCGGACCGGGACTTCAAGGTCGGACAGCTCGCCCTGCTGCAAGAGTACGACCCCTTCCGAGGGGTCTACACGGGCGACGAGCTCATGGTGCAGATCAGCTTCATCACATCGCGGGAAACGCCCTGTGCGCTCTCCAGCGTTGTTCTGGACCGCGACTACGCCATCCTCAGTCTGGACGTGATCAATTGAGCGCACGAACCAAGATCGCGGTCATGAAACTGTGGTCGGCCTGGCTGGTCCTGCTCTGCGGCGGGCCTGCTGTGGTTCGCGGTCTGTGGGGTCGCAAATGAGCGACATACCCGTTCTCACAGACCGCGAGCTGTCCGAGGTCAGCGTCGAGGAAGAGGCTCAAGAGCTGGTCATCGAGATCTGCAAGGCGCGTCGCTTCGGCTGGGCTGCACAGAAATTCGGCATCGGCGACACTCCCATGGAGCGCTTTGCTGGTGAGCTAGGTGACCTCTTGGGCTCCATCGAGTTCTTCGCCGAGGAACACCCAGAACTCAGAGCCTTTGACGAACTTGTTGCAGCTCGCGCCCGCAACAAGAAAGCCAAGCTCCAACACTTCAACAATCTCGCGACGCGAGACACACCCTTCACACCGAAATAGAGGCACTATGACTGAAACCGTACTCCAACTGCCCGAGGGCACCGTCACTCAGCCGAAGAAGCAATTCACCCTGAAGCTGAACCGCAAGGGTGAAGTGATCCAGGTGTTCAAGGAACACTCCAGGGGGCTCCGTCGTCAGCGGCGGATGCTGGACTCTTTGATCCGCACCGGCAAGCGCAAGGCCAGGCTGCATGTGCGCCTGGTGAACGAGGTGCTGAACGCCAATCCCGAGCTAACTGCGCTGGCGAAGGCCGGCAAGGAAGGTGCCTTGGAGATGCTGCTGGGCGCGCTGATCATCCAGCACAACCTCGGCCCCAAGGGCGAGAAGACCATCCTGGTCGTGCTGCGTCGCGCGCTGGGTCTGCCGGAAGCTTCCGACGAAGGTCTCCGGGACATCCAGTCGCCGGTTGAACTCGACGCGGTCGCGTAATATAAGTCACTCATGACTGAGGAACGAAACAGAGACGAGCGCTTGATCCCGAGATCGTGGTTCAGTGCCACTAGTCACTCAACCACGATGGGTTTTCTCGAAGATCGAAACGGCGCTCGTCGACTGCGCCCTTTGTCGGACGGTGAAATTCAGCTTAGTTGGCTCGTCCTGCCGCCATTCCAGCGCCCTCCGGTGTGGTCGCGCGAGCAACAGGTGCGCTTCATTGAGAGCGCATGGATGGGGCTGCCGTTAGGCTGCTTCGTTTACAACCAAGCTCCGAGAATGGAGAGCCGCTTCGATAACTGGCTGCTCGATGGGCAGCAGCGAGTGACTGCCGTCCTGGCCTACATGGCGAACGAGTTCCCGGTCTACGGGCATCGGTTCTCTGAGCTGGGGAAGCCCGATCACCGCCAATGGTCGATGGGCATCACCTTCCCATGTCTGGAGACGCACTCCGAGAACGAGGACGAGTTGCGCGATATCTATGATCGTCTGGCCTATGGCGGCACCGCCCACGAACAGAAGGTGATGTGATGGCTCGCTACGTCCTTCTCAAGAAGTCGACCAACACCTTCGCTCGCATGGGTAGTCAGTACCCGACGCCTAGCTTTGTGTACGACGCGCCATCTCTGAACGAAGCCAAGATCTACCGGAGTCGTCGCTGCGGCCCCGGTAGGACTGTCTACGACCGCAAGCTGGACAAGGTCATCCCCAACCCCGAGTGGAACGACCTTGAGTGGCTTGAGGTCGAGCTCCGTATCAAGGGAGAGTAGGGAAAGTTGCCGACTGTGCGCGTCCCGCTTGGTAGAATATTCGAATGATCATCTACCTCGCCCGCAACACCATCAATGGCAAGTGCTACGTCGGTCAGACCAAGCGGTCAGTTAGGCACCGTATCAAAGACCATAAGTCTGTCGCACTGACTAGCATGGCTATCTATTCGTACTTGCATAAGGCGATCCGCAAACATGGCTGGGAGAACTTCACCTGGGAGGTTCTAGAAGAGACCGACGAAGCCGGCTTGGACATGGCTGAGCGGTTCTGGATCAGGTGCTACAACAGCTTGTCTCCCAATGGTTACAACCTTGATTCAGGCGGTCACCGACAAAAGGTGCGTAGTGCCGAGACGCGAGCGAAGATTGGGGCGGCTCACAGAGGCCGGTCACTCCCGCTTGAGCAGCGGAAGAAGTTGTCTCAATCCGCCATTGGCCGAAAACATACGCCAGAGGCCCGAGCCCGGATGTCCGTATCCCAGCGTGGGCGTACTCATTCTGAAGAAACAAAACGAAAGATAGGCGCAGCGTCAAAGGGAAAGAGGAAGGGTAAACTCGATTGGGCTAAAGTTTCCAGCATTCGGAAGCTGTCCGCTGACGGTATTCTTCAAAAGGAAATCGCTGCTCAATTCGAGATCGACCAATCTCAAATCTCGATGATTGTGCGTAACAAGTGCTGGCCAGAAGAGGACCGACCGTGCGAATAATTGTTTGTGGCGGTCGTCATTACAACGACTGGAAAAGGTTTAACGGTATATTAGACGGCATTCATAGCCAGAACGGGATCACCTGCATCATCCAGGGCGGGGCGACTGGCGCTGATATGCTCGGGCGAGTATGGGCCACGAATAATGGCATCGAGTGTCAGACATTCCCGGCTGCTTGGGATAAGCTGGATGCTCCCTGTAAGGTCAAATACAACGACCGTGGCGAACCCTATAACGCGCTCGCCGGCTTCATCCGCAACCAGGAAATGATCGACTTCGGCGAGCCCGATCTGACGATCGGCTTTCCAGGTGGCAACGGCACGCAAGACATGCTGGCGCGGTCTGTCGCAGCCAAGGTTGCGACCCTCAAGATCAACGCCCCGCCGAATGAATGGGAGGTCCAGGTCACAGAGTGCGACGCTGACGGGAATGAGATCCCTTTCAAGGTCGCAGAGTGGCTGCTGCCGCCTGATCCGAACAAACCCAAGAAGCCCAGACGGGCACCGCCGACGCCAGATGGGCGTTACGAAAGCCAGTTCTGAAATCTCATTGCCGCACCATTGAACGCGCGTCTGTTGTAAGTTAGGAATGACAGACAACGAGAGGTCAGGTTATGAGTGACAAGGACGAGCTTTTCGGCAATGCGGTGATCTTCTCCTACTCGCGAGCGGAAGCTATCCGCGACGGCGTGCTGGTGGACGTGACCACGACTGCGAAGGAAGCCGGCTTCAAGCACAATGTGGCGGTGAGCAGCGCGGTCTGGAGCATGATCCAGCCCAGCGAAGAGGTCCAGAAGCGCTTCGGCTGCGACGTGGATGGACGTCTGTGGGAGGTTCTGTGGATGGCGATCTTCGCGATCAAGAGCCAGCGCGCGAACGAGGCCAACGAGATCCTCTACGACCTGATCCTGCCGCAGTCGCCGCGCAATCCCGGCGAGCTGGTGAAGCTCAAGATGCACTGCGGGCCTGGCGACAACGCGGAGCCCGTCATCACCATCATGCTACCCGGAGAGGACTGATGCGCGTCACCCCCGAAATTGAGATCGAGAACATGGGCGACCCGTCCGGTCGCCGCTCGCTCAGCATGGTGGAGGAGTTCGCCACGATAGGGCTTCCGAACGGCCGTAAGGTCGAGCTGGTGCGCAGCATCACCGGCCTGGGTTTCGAGGTTCGATATTCCAGGGATGATCCGAAGCACCCTGGCGGGCAGTTCGCGTTCGGCATCAAGCCGCTTATCGACGCCGTGATGAAAGAGCTGGAAGGGGAGGGCTGATGATCGACGAACAACGCATGACTGTCGTATTCACCCGGAAGACGCTCGGACCGTGCCTGATAAAGACATCTGCCCGCACCTGGGTTGGCGCGATCGAAAACGCGGCCGATGAATGTGTCGATTTCGACGATCATGGTTTAGACGAGCAGGATTTCGTCGAGGCACCGGAAGAGATAGAATTCGAGCTTGACCTGGCAAAGCTGCGGTTCTTGGAAGACGAAGTGACGTCCATCAAGGTCTATGCCGGCTGGCCGGTCGGGGATTATTTAGACGAGGAAGACGACGTTATTGGGCTGGAGCTGATCCATGAAGAGTAACGACCTCCGCCTGATCGAGCTGAAGCAGCGTGTCGAGAACGCCAAGCGCTACATGGATGCGCTCAACGATCTCGAAATCCCGCCCAACGGCGACGATTGCAACACCCTCTACGACATGATCATGGGTCAACCGTACCGGCCACCGCACGAGAGGGGTCGCTGATGTCCACCGACCTGGCTCTTCCCAACGAGGTCATGCTCCCTGACTTCGACAGCCTGCCGAACCTGGAGTGGTTCCAGACGCGCGGCTTCAATCGCTGGAACCACGGGCGTGTCGACCATTACATGCAGATGTACGAGCTGCGGGAGAAGTTCCTCAAGGAATACGGCTTCTCGGTCCCGTGTCGCGAGGCCATCGAACTCCTGGCGAAGTACGGCCCGATCGTGGAGATCGGGGCTGGCTCTGGCTACTGGGCGCGGCTGATGTACATGGCCGGCGTCGATGTTATCGCCACGGACGCCTACGAGAGTCAGTGGCGGTTCCAAGTTGGCAAGCATTATCCGGTGGAGCGCCAGAAGGGTGCCGCCGCTGTCAAACTATGGCCGTCGCGAACCGTATTCGTGTCCTGGCCTTCGTACGACGACCCATGGTCCTACAGTGCCGCCAAGGTGATGGAGGTTGGGCGACACCTGATCTACATCGGCGAGGGGCCTAGTGGTTGCACGGGCTGCGACAAGCTGCATGAGCTGCTGGAAGCCGACTTCGAGGTCGTCGAGACGCAGGGTATCCCCCAGTTCCCCGGCATCGGCGACCATATGACTGTCTATCGGAGGGTGCGCTGATGCTGGCTCAAAAGTGGCGTTACACGCTCAAGCTGAAGGATCTCTTGGCATCCGGTGAGGGTCCTGACTTTGATTACGACGCGCACGCTCTGGAGATCGCCGGCAAGATGTCAGAGCGCATCAAGGCGTTCATGGGAAAGCTACGGATGCAGGGTGATCTCTACTGCGACCTCGATGAGATCGTAGACATGTTCGACGATATATCGAAGGACGTATCGGCAGACGCCGACGACTTCAACTATGACATGGAACAGCTTTATGACGTGTGTGATCGACATCGGGTTTGGGTCGAATGAAGACCGTCCCGACGATCCGCCTGTGCCCAAAGCGCTACTTCTGGGAGGAAGCCGGCGAATACAAGCCTGGCGAAGACGTCACGATCGATGGCGGTAAAATTTGGTGGTTCCACCCATACGACGGCGGCCCGCCGTTCAAGGTGTCCAGTGACCAATAAGTGCGGCGTCGCCAAAGCCCCACTGGAAGGCCGCTATCAAGGCCACGATCAAGCAAGAAGACTTCGATCGGGTGAGCGAAGCTGTCGGCTATTTCGCTGGTGGCGGGCTCGAAATTGTCGCGCGCAATGACGCGGCCGGCACCTTCAAGGTGAGCGCGCCCGGCTACTGGGCGATCATCGGGAGCTGACGATGGCCAATAAACCCGACAAGGGTCTAATCAACGGCTCGTGCAACCGCACGGCCTGTCAGCAACCAGGCGCGACGTTCTTCAACACGTCGACACGGGCTTACTACTGCGGCCCCTGCGCTCGCGACATCACCAACTTCGCCAAGCGTGTGGACGGCTTCCACATCTGCTTCCCCACAACCGGCGACGCCAATCAGGACGCCGAGATGAAGTTCGGCGAGGAATACTGATGCTAAGCCAGGAAGAAGCCCGCTCGAAGGTCAAGACCGCTCTGTCCCCGTTCGGTAAACTGCTGCGCGCTCTCGGAGTTATCCGCGTATACGACAATGGGGACGGCGTCAGCGCGGTCTTCCGCTGGTGGCACCCATTGTCCTGGCTGGCATGGATCGTCTTCCTCCCAGTCTGCGGGATCGTCGGCGAGCGCGTCAATGAAACCGTCCCTTTCCGTGTCAACAAGTGGTTCCGGGACCATCCGGAGCGGCTGCAATGGCTGTGAATGTCGGTTGGTTCGAGCTTGGACGTGATCTCCATGAGGCCCGCATTCGAGAAGCCTGGAACTTCGGCAAGGGCGGGAACCACGCCGAACGTCGACTCGCTCAGGTTCCCTATCCGCGTCATCCAGCGGATGCAGACCCGCACTGTCAGTCAGCCGAGGTTGAACTAGCTCAGGCCCAAGCGAAAGCGATCATGGCGAAGTATGACGTGGTGCTGAAGTGAAGATCATCTACAAGAACGGCGACGCCCTGGACGGCC
>JBEHYN010000010.1:0-68854 GCA_048498155.1 Pseudomonadota bacterium
AACAACACAGCCAGACGCCCGCCCTAAGCGTCACACCAGGCCCATATCCATCAAGACCAGGGCGTCGGGCAGCGACTATCGCAAAGCTCCCGCAAGCGGTGGAGCACGTGTGGCTGAACGGGCCTCTCCAACACCCGTACCAATCGAAAGCGCTCCCCCCTCAATTCTCCCGCACCACCTTCAGCACTGCCGCGCCGTAGTGCTCCAGTTTGGACTGGCCCACGCCGTTGGCCAGGGCCAGGTCGGCCAGGGTCGCTGGGCGCAACAGGGCGATGTCGGCCAGGGTGCGGTCTTGAAAGATGACGTAGGGCGGCACGCGCTGCTCAGCGGCGGTTTCACGCCGCCAGGCGCGCAGGGCCTCGAACAGGGGCTGGTGCTCGGGCGCCAATAGGGCCGAAGCCTCGCGCGTGCGCTTGCGCGGACGGCCTGACCGGGTGGTGGGATCGAATTTTTCCGGCGGTTTGCGGACGGAAACCTTGCGCTCGCCGCGATAGACCGCCCGCACGCCCTCCGCGTCGCCCAGGCCGATGAGGGGGCGGCCATCATTGGGGTCTTCCCGTAGCAGCCCCTCGAACAGCAATTGATCCACCAGTTCGCGCCATCCCGCCGGGCTAAGTTCGCGGCCCACGCCCCAGGTGGATAGGGCGGTCTCGCTGGCGGAAGGGTCCTTGGTCTTGCCCAGCAGATGGTCGATCAAACGCCCACGGCCCACACGCCCGCCCAGGCGATGGGCGGCCGCCAGGGCCTTTTGCGCGGCCACCGAGGCGTCGACCGCCTCGGGCGGGTCCAGGCACACATCACATTGGCCGCAGGGCTGCACGCCCTCCTCGCCAAAATAGCGGCGCACGGCGGCGGCGCGGCAGACGAAACCATCCAGCAGGGCGTAGAGCTGGCGCACCTTGCGCACCTGGCCACGCTTGACCTCGTCGGGCGCCTCGCGGCTGTCAATCCTGCGCAAGGCCCAGGCCATGTCCGAGGCGCCGTAGAGCGTGATGCCATCGGCCGGTTCGCCGTCGCGACCAGCGCGCCCAATCTCTTGCCAATAGGCCTCGATGGCGGCGGGCGGGTCGGCGTGGATCACATAGCGCACGTCCGGCTTGTCCACCCCCATGCCGAAGGCGATGGTCGCCACCATCACCGCCTCGTCGGCATTGAGGAAGTGCATCAGTCGCTGCTGGCGCAGGCGGCGCTCCAGGCCCGCATGATAGGCCACCGCCGGCACGCCTTCGGCCTGCAGCTTCTCCGCCAGCCGCTCGGTCCCGTCGCGTGAGCCGGAATAGAC
Organism: Pseudomonadota bacterium; assembly: GCA_048498155.1. GTDB lineage: Bacteria > Pseudomonadota > Alphaproteobacteria > Caulobacterales > Caulobacteraceae > BOG-938. The sequence continues at coordinate 1,283 of JBEHYN010000010.1, forward strand.
CACCCCGCACTGGCCCGGCCGGGCCTTGACCAGTTCGACCACCCGATTGTCCGAGCGTCCCTGCTTGCGCTCGGCCGACAGGCGCAGTTCGGGACGAGCAAAGCTGGCGACGAACTCGCGGGCGTCTTGCAGGCCCAGCTCATTGCGGATGTCATCGCGGGTGCGCGCGTCGGCGGTGGCGGTGACGGCCAGGCGCGGAACGCCGGGAAAAATCTGCGCCAGGCGCCCGAGCATGCGGTATTCGGGGCGAAAATCATGGCCCCACTGGCTGACGCAGTGGGCCTCGTCGATGGCGATCAGGGCTAGGGGATGGCGCGCGAGCCGCTCCAGCATGATCGGCTGCATCAGCGCTTCGGGCGAGAGGTAGAGCAAATCGAGTTCGCCCGCCTCCATCTGCCGCCAGATGGCCGAGCGCTCGTCCAGACTGGTGTCGGAATCCAGCCGCGCGGCCGCCACCCCCGACTGCTGCAGCCCGGCCACCTGATCGGCCATCAGGGCGATCAGCGGCGAAACCACCAGGCCCACGCCCGGCCGCATCATGGCGGGGATCTGGTAGCACAGGCTCTTGCCGCCGCCGGTGGGCAGCACCGCGACAGCGCCTCGTCCGGCCAGCACTTCGCTGATCACATCGGCCTGCAAGCCGCGAAAGTCTGCATGGCCGAAGGTGCGGCGCAGAATGGCGCGCGCGGCGTCGAGGCCCGGAGGCACTTCAGGTTCTACAAGCTGGAGGGATTCGAGACTCACGCCTGACAGGATGAGGCAACTCGTCAGCGGCGGCGATAGCGGCGGGCGAGATTTCCCTTAAATCCTTGGAGGCAAGTCTGCTTGGGCTAACGACTGCGTCAAGGTTCGCCTTCGGCGACCGCGTAGCGGCGGCCCGCAGGGCCGACCTTGACCCAGCCGTCAGCCCAAGCTCCAATCTCACCAAGGGCTTCAGGGCTAGCCAGCTTTCAGTTGAAAGCTCTCTCCTTGGGTCGGACGCTTAAGTCTCCTCGCCCACCGATAGGGGCAGCCCCCGCTCACGCCACAGCTTCATACCCCCGTCCAGCGCCGCAGCCCGCCGAAAGCCCAGGGTGCGCAAGGTGGCCGCCGCCAAGGTGGAGATGCGCCCGAATTCACAGCAGGCGACAATGCGCAAAGTGGGATCGGGCATCTCATCATTGATGCGCAGCTCGAGCTGCCCGCGCGGCAGGTGGCGAGCGCCGGGGATATGACCGGCCAGCCAGGCGTCCCGCTCGCGCACGTCCAGCAGGACCATGTCGAGCTTGTCGCCTTCAACCTTGGCCGCCAGCTCGTCGAGCGAGATGAACGGCACCATGGCTGTGGCCTCGGCCAGGAGTTGGGCGACGGTCTTGCCCCCGCTCATATTGGTGCGCAGGGCTTCCGTCAGGTGGGTGGGGGCGCTGAGGTCGAGCTTGCGCATCATGTCGACAAACTCGGCCTTGTCGCGCTTTTGGAGGCGGGGATTGTCGGCGATTTCGTCCCCGATGGTGGAGTGGCTGCGGCCCTTGTAGTCGTGCGCGGGATAGACCTTGAGCTTGGGGTCCAGCGTCAGCACCACATTGAACAGGCTGTCGTACAGGGCCTCTGGGTCGCCCGTGGGCAAGTCGGTGCGCCCGGTAGCCCCGATCAGCAGGGTGTCGCCGGTGAAAATACGGTCCTCAGTGACGATACACATGGAATCGCGGGTATGGCCGGGCGTGTGCAGCGCCTTCAGCTTGAGGTCGCCGACCATGAGGATTTCCCCGTCCTCCAGCCGCAAATCGACATAGGGGGCCGGGCTCAGCCGGTGGGCCACCACAGGGGCGTCCAGCCGCTTGCCCAGTTGCATGGCGGCGGAGAAATGGTCGGCGTGGGTGTGGCTGTCGATCACATAGCGGATGCGCAGCCCTTCCTTGGCCGCCAGCCCCAGATAGCGGTCGATCTGGCGGATTTCCGGATCGATCAGCACGGCCGCCCGGCTGCCGGGGCAACCGACCAGATAGGATTGGCAGCCGCCGGTTGGAATCTGCTCGAAAATCATGCGCGCCCCCCGGCCGATCTTGGTCCTACTTGGGCTGACCGGTCGTGCGCAGATAGGGTTTGTGGGTGACGAAGCCGGGGAACAGGGTCTTGGCGTCGTCGTCGCTCACCGCCGTGGTGATGATCACGTCCTGGCCCTGCTTCCAATCGGCAGGGGTGGCCACCTTGTGCCTGGCGGTCAGCTGCATGGAATCGATCACCCGGATGATCTCGTCGAAGTTGCGCCCGGTGGTCATGGGATAGGCGATCAACAGCTTGATGCGCTTGTCCGGCCCGATGATGAACACATTGCGCACCGTGGCGTTGTTGGCGGGGGTGCGGCCGTCGGAGGAGCCCGGTTCATCGGCCGGCAGCATGCCGTAAAGCTTGGACACCTTCAGGTCGGTGTCGCCGATCATGGGATAGTTGGGCGCCTGACCTTGCGTCTCGGCGATGTCCGCAGACCATTTGGCGTGGTTTTCCACCGGATCCACCGACAGTCCGATCACCTTGACCCCGCGTTTGTCGAACTCCGGCTTCAGCTTGGCCACCGCACCCAGTTCGGTGGTGCAAACCGGGGTGAAGTCCTTGGGGTGGGAAAACAGCACGACCCAACTGTCGCCGGCCCAGTCGTAGAAGCGGATTGGACCCTCGGTTGTCTCGGCGGTGAAATCCGGCGCGACGTCATTGAGCTGCAAAGGCATGGAAGACGCTCCTATTGGCTTGGAACGGCGCGAACCATGCCCCAAAGGCCGGGGCCCCGCCACTGGAGAAAATCTGTCGCCGGTCTTAGGCGCGGGTGACGATCAGGGGGGCGGTTCGGGGGAGAAGCCCACGGGAAGAAAGCCGTGCAGGAAGGACTCCACCGCCACCGCCACGGGCCCGGAGATCATCCGCTTGCCCGCCTCCATCTCGCGTACCCGCTTTTCGCCCTGTGAGCGATCGCCGGCCAGGCGCAGGGCGCGGGCCATGTCCGACGGGCTCCAGCCCATGGCTTCGCGCGCCTGTCTCAGGTGCGGGCCGGTGACGATCATGACGCTCTCCAAGGGCAAATAGACCCTTACGGCGCACCGGATTGCCCTGTTGCAGCGCGAAGATCAACCGCCGGGTGGCGGTCGGCCTCGATTTTTCCAACCGAGTCCGTGTTGCGGCCAAATCGCGCGCCCTTAAGAACGCCGATATTCGGCCATGTTTTGGGCGAGGATGACGCCTAGCTTGGCGTTGAAGCCAAACACGTCGGGAGGACGTCCTCAATGAAACTGCGCGCCCTATTGATCATGGCTGCGGCGGCCGGCTTGGCCGCCGGCGGCGCCTACGCCCAAACCCCGCCTGGTCCGCCGCCCATGAGCGCGGCCCCCCACGGCCCCCCGCCCGAAATGCACGCGGCCATGGAGGCGACCAAGAAGGCCTGCGAGGCCGATATGAAATCGCTGTGCTCGGGCAAGATGGGCCACGATGCGATGATGTGCATGCACGACAACCACGACAAGCTCAGCAAGCCGTGCCAGGACGCCATCGCCGACATGCGCGCCCATATGCGTAAACGGTTTGAGGCGCGGCGCGAGGCCATGCAGGCGGCCAAAAAGGTGTGCGAGCCGGACATGAAGTCGCTCTGCGCCGGCAAGAGCGGGCGCGAAGCGATGATGTGCATGCACGACAACCGCGACAAGGTCAGCCAGGTCTGCAAGGACGCCATCGCCAAGGTGCGCCACCACGGTCGGCGCGGCAAAGGCATGAATGGCATGGATCGGATGGCCATGGGTGGCCCGCCCTCGCCCGAGCGCCATGCCGCGATGCAGGCGGCCAAGGCGGCGTGCGAGCCGGACATGAAGGCGCTGTGCGCCGGCAAGTCGGGTCGCGAGGCGATGATGTGCATGCATGAGAACCACGACAAGGTCAGCCAGACCTGCAAGGACGCCATGGCCAAGGTTCACCCCATGCACGGCCCAGGTCACGGCCCAGGTCACGCCCATGAGGGCGCTCCCCCGCCCGCCGCAAATTAGTCCAAGAGCACCGGCCGGCTCGCTGTAACAGGCGGGCCGGCGCCGGCATTGCTTGGGCCCCGCCGCCTGCTATGGTCCCGCGTGAATCCTTGGGATTCGCGTCCTTTCGACTCTTCGCGCCGCCGTCGGCGACAAGAGACGACGCTCGGAGCCATCATCCAGGCAAATGCCCGATTTCGTTTTCCACGATCCATCCGGTCGCCGGGCCCGGCGCGTAGGCCTGGGCATGGGTCTCATACTATCCTTCATCGCGGCGATCGGCGCAGGCTTCGCCGTGACCTTGGCCATGGCGCCGCACTTGCCGGACGTAAGGCTGAAGGACCCGCGCGTCCTGTCGGCGCTGCACCAGGAAAACGTCCACAAGCATCCCATTCGGCCCACCTGGACCCGCATCCCCAAGCCGGGCGTTTTGCGCTCCGCCGCCGTCGGCGCCGTCCGACCCCTCACTGTCGCCTTCTATGTATCCTGGGACCCTGAATCGCGCCTGTCCCTCGCCGAACACATCGGCAAGATCGATGTGGTGGCGCCCCAGTGGCTGCAACTCAACGGCTCGGTCGGCGGCACGACCCTGATTGAGGACCCGCAGGCCGAGGCCATCATCGCCGCCGCGCCCAAGCCGCCGTCGGTGCTTCCGGTGGTGTTCAACTTCAACACCCAGCAGCAGCGGTGGGACGGCGCCTTGGGCTCGTCCATGGTTCTCAACCCGGTCGCGCGCAAGGCGCTGATCGACCGGCTGGTGAATCTGGCCAAAGGGCGCGGCTTCGCCGGCTATGTAATGGACCTGGAAGAGCTGAGCCCGCAGGCCGTGCGGGCCTATCCAGGCTTTCTGGCTCAGATTCGCGCCGCCTTGCGCCCCTTGGGGCGCGAGCTGTGGGTCACCGCGCCGGTGGACGAGGACCAGCCGTGGCCGCTCAAGACCCTGCAGGATAACTGCGACGCCCTGGTGCTCATGGCGTTCGACGAGCACTACCAGACCAGCGCGCCCGGCCCGCCGGCGGCGCAAACATGGTTCCAGGCCCATGTGAGCGAGGAACTGCGGCATCTGGATCCGGACCGCACGATCGTGGCCCTGGGCAACTACGGCTACGACTGGCCCAAGGATAAGGGCGCCAAGACCTTCGACACGGCCGATCCCCTGACCTTCAGCGAGGCCATGGTCAGGGCCAACGATTCGGGGGTGGACATCGATTTCGATTCCGATGCGCTCAATTCTCACTACGCCTACACAGACGAGGACGACGGCGCCGCGCACGAGGTCTGGTTCCTGGACGCCGCTAGTTTGTTCAACCAGATCAAGGTGATCGATGCCTGGCGGCCGCGCGGTTACGGCCTGTGGCGCCTCGGCGCCGAGGACCCCGGCGTCTGGTCCCTATTCGGGCGCGGTTACGGGCGCGCCGACACCGGCGCCCTGGCCGACCTGCCCGGGGGAACTGAGCCGGACTTTGACGGCACGGGCGAGGTGCTGAAGGTCACCGCCACGCCCAAGGACGGCAAGCGCAGCCTGGTGATGGATAAGGCCACGGGACTGATCACCGATGAGAACTACGACGTCATCCCCACCGGCTATGTGATCGAGCGCTACGGCGCCCACCCCGGCAAGGTGGCCCTGACCTTCGACGATGGGCCCGACCCGCGCTGGACCTCCAAAATTCTCGACATCCTCAAGCAGAAAAAGGCCAACGCCACCTTCTTCGTGATCGGCCAGAACATGGCCAACTGGCCCAGCCTGGTTCAGCGCGAAGTGCGCGAGGACAATGTGGTGGGCAACCACAGCTTCACCCATCCCAATATCGGGGCCATCAGCACCCCGCAGGTAGACCTGGAGCTGAACGCCACCCAGCGACTGTTCGAGGTGGTCACGGGCAAATCCATGCGGCTGTTCCGGCCCCCGTACTTTGGAGACGCCGAACCGTCCACTCCGCCGGAAATCACGCCCCTGCTCAAGGCTCAGGCCCTGGGCTATCTGATCGTGGGTCTGCGTATCGATCCGGACGACTGGAAGAAGCCGGACCCCACGCACATCATCAACACCACCCTTCAGCGTCTGGCCGACACCAATCCGGATACTGGGGGTCAGGTGGTGTTGCTGCACGATTCCGGCGGCGACCGCAGCCGCACGGTCGCCGCATTGCCCCAGCTGATCGATCAGCTGCGCGCCCACGGCTATCAGCTGGTGACCGTGTCCGATCTGGCCGGAATCGCGCCGGGCCAGGCGATGCCGCCAACCCAGCGCGATATTGTCGAGTTGACACTGGACAGGATCGGCTTCGGATTCGTGCACGGGGTGGACGTGTGCATCTACACCCTGCTGGTCACCGCCATTGCCTTGGGTTTGGCGCGCCTAGCTTTCCTCAGCACCCTGGCCCTGTGGCACCGCTTCACCTCCGGGCCGTCGCCGCCGATGATGGATCCGACCACCGGCCCGTTGGTGAGCGTGCTGATCCCCTGTTTCAACGAGGAGAAGGTCATTGCCTCCTCCACAGCGCGGATTCTCCAATCCGACTGGACGAACCTGGAGGTCTTGGTGCTGGACGATGGGTCATCCGACAATACGGCGCTCGAGGTAGAGCGCGCCTTCGGCTCTGATCCCCGTGTCCGGCTGATGTGCTTTGCCAACAGCGGCAAGGCCCACACCCTGAACAAGGGCCTGGCAGCGGCCAAGGGCGAGATCATCGTCGCCCTGGACGCCGACACCCTGTTCCCGGCGGCCACCGTCGGTCGGCTCGTCCGCTGGTTCCAGGACCCTCAGATCGGCGCGGTGGCCGGTAATGCCTTGGTCGGAAACCGCCTGAACATGGTCACGCGCTGGCAGGCGCTGGAATATGTCACCGCCCAGAACCTGGAGCGCCGCGCTTTGGACGCCCTTGGCGCCGTCACGGTGGTGCCCGGCGCGGTGGGGGCGTGGCGGCGCTCGGCGCTGGACGCCCTGGGCGGCTATCCGACCGACACCCTGGCCGAGGACCAGGACCTCACCATCGCCGTGCAGCGCGCCGGCTGGAAGGTGGACTTTGACTCGGATGCGCGCGCCTACACAGAGGCGCCTGACACGGTGCAGGGTCTGCTCAAGCAGCGGTTCCGTTGGTCGTTCGGCACGCTTCAATGCCTCTGGAAGCACAGGGAAGCCCTGTTTGACCCCAAGCGCCCGGTGTTGGGTTTCGTGGCCCTGCCGCAAATCTGGCTGTTTCAGATCATCCTGACCGTGGCCGCGCCCCTGGTGGACTTAGCCGCCGTGTGGTCGATCATCTCGGCGCTCATGGCGCACTATTCGCACCCGGTGGAGTGGTCCTCCGACGATCTGGTCCGTCAACTGCTCTACTGGACCGCCTTCACCATGGTGGACCTGTCGGCCGCCGCCCTGGGCATGGCCCTGGAAAAACGCGCGCCCTGGTGGGACATCATCTGGCTGCCGGTGCAGCGCTTCGGCTACCGGCAGATGATGTACTATGTGGTGGTCAAGGCCGTGCTGACGGCCCTGCGTGGCCCACGGGTCAGCTGGGGCAAGCTGGAGCGGCGCAATACGGCGGTTGAGGGCAAGGCGTAGGATTCAGGCGTAACGTCCCAACGGGGAAACTTGTAACGTGGGCCGGGCTGATGCCGCGCCGGAATTAGCCATAGCCGTTCGCGCTCAGCCGGGGTTGTATAATCCCGCGCCCACGCCCCGCCGTGAGGCAATGGCCTACGGCCACCCTTGACTGCAGCAGGCCCTGCGAATGCGATCAACGGAGCAGCGCGGCGGCTTCAAAATAAAGCGTCGTTCCCCATCAATGGGTAAAAGCTGGCCGGACTCTATCGACCAGGCCACCGCGCGCACCGCCGCTTATTTTTGTCGCATACAATGCACAATCCTTGAGCGCTACGCCACGGCTCAGCTATAGCCACGACAAGGGCTCCTCAAGAGCTCGCATCGGGGGGCGCACGAACATGGCACAGATCGGCAAGGGCTTGCGCCGTGCGGCGGCGGGATTGGTCTTGGCTCTGGCGGGGGGATCACTTGCGTTTGCCCAGGTCCCGGTCACGCCGGGCTTGGACCGCGGCGACACCGCCTGGGTTTTGACCGCCACGGCCCTGGTGCTGTTCATGACCTTGCCCGGACTTGCCCTGTTTTACGGCGGTTTGGTGCGTGCCAAGAACGTGCTGTCGGTGATGGCTCAGTGCGTGGCCATCGCCTGCTTGTCGTCCGTCTTGTGGCTGGCGGTGGGCTATAGCCTGGCATTCAGCGGCACGGCCCCGTTTATCGGCGATCTGTCCAAGAGCTTCTTGGTCGGGGTGGGCCGAAACGACCTGAGGGGCTCTATCCCTGAGCTGGCGTTCTTCATGTTCCAGGCCACCTTCGCGGTCATCACTCCGGCCCTGATCGTGGGCGCCTATGTTGAGCGCATCAAGTTCGGCGCGGTGATGTTGTTCAGCGCTCTGTGGCTGCTGTTGGTCTATGCGCCGGTGACCCATTGGGTGTGGGGCGGCGGTTGGCTGATGCAACGGGGCGTCATGGACTACGCCGGCGGGCTTGTGGTCCACGCCACCGCCGGGGTCTCCGCCCTGTTGACCGCCGCCGCAGTCGGTCGCCGGGACGGCTTTCCCAAAGATCTTCATCCGCCGCACAGCCCCGGTCTGACCATGATCGGCGCGGGCATGCTGTGGGTCGGGTGGTATGGCTTCAACGCCGGCAGCGCCTTGGCGGCTAACGGTGACGCGGGCGCGGCCTTGACCGCCACCCACTTGTCCGCCGCCGCCGCCGGTCTGACCTGGGGCGCGTGGGAATGGGGCCGCTTTGGTCGGATCAGCATGGTCGGCCTGGTCACGGGGGTGATCGCCGGTCTCGCCACCGTGACTCCAGCCTCCGGCTATGTGGGGCCGGCGGGCGGGCTGGTGCTGGGCGTGTGTGGCGCGACGGTGTGTTTTCTGGCTGTGGACCTGGTCAAGCACCGCTGGCGGGTGGACGATTCCCTGGATGTGTTCGCTGTGCACGGAGTCGGCGGCATTGTCGGCACATTGCTGGTGGCGGGTTTGGCCGGCGCCCGGCTGGGCGGCGTGGGGTATGGCGTAACCGGCGGGCCGAGTGGTCAAGTCTTGGTGCAGCTTACCGGCGTGGCGGCGACCTGCGCCTGGTCAGGGGTCATGACCGTGGTCATCCTGTTTGTCGTTCGTCGCGTCACTGGTCTGAGAGCTCGCGACGAGGAAATCGAGGATGGCCTGGACCTGTCCCAGCACGGAGAACGCAGCTACCCCTCCTGACGCACCCTAGCTCGCCTGCGCCATCGCGTCGCCGTGGGCCGTGGCCTGCAGGATAGATCGATCGGTCCCGAATAGCCGAGCGGCCGTGAGCACGCCTGTCGCATAGGCGCCGGTGTCCAGACCCAGGCGATTCTCGCCCAGAAAGGGCTCCGGCTCGGGCGTGTGGCCGTGCACCACGACCTTGGGGAAGGGGCGCGTCTCTTCCAGAAAATCACTACGAATCCACAACAGATCCTGCTCGCTCTGGCGCTCGATGGGCACGCCGGGGCGCAAACCCGCATGGACGAACACATAGTCGCCGTACTCGACGTACAGCTCCAGGCTTTGCAGGAATTCCACATGCTCGGGGGGCAGGGCCGTGGCCAAGGCTTCGCGCGCCTGCTCCCAAAGCTCCGAAGCGATGCGGGTCTGTGGCGCGGGCACGCCGTATGAGACCAAGGTGGAGGCCCCGCCGCTTTGCACCCACGCCGGGCCGATCTCCACATCGGTCAAAAAGCTGAGCATCGCCTGCTCGTGATTGCCCTTCAGGGCCCTGACCTCGATGTTAGGCAGGGATTTCAGCCGGATCAGGAATTCGATCACCCCGCGCGAATAGGCGCCACGATCCACATAATCACCCAGAAACACCAGCACCGGCTTCTCTGCGGCGTCGTAGGCGTCGACGTCTGCGGCGATCTGCTTGATCAGGTCATGCAGAAGGTCCAGGCGCCCGTGCACGTCGCCAATGGCATAGACCAATCGGTCGCCGGTGGAGGGCTGACGTTTGGAGGATAGTTTTTTCTTCGGGCCGAAGCCAAACACCATGCCGCCTTTTTGAACCTAAAAACGCACGCCCTGCCCCCGCATCACCTTAGCTATGGTCAGCATCATAATCCGCAGGTCGAACCTTAGTCCCCGTTTCGATGCATATTCCTCGTCCATGCGCACCTTTTCGGCGATTGCGAGCTCATCGCGCCCATTGACCTGCGCCCAGCCGGTCAATCCGGGCCGTAAAGCATCCACCCCCTTGTTCGCGCGCAACGCGATCAGATCATCCTGATTAAACAAGGCCGGGCGCGGGCCGACCAGACTCATGTCGCCGACCAGAACGCTTAAAAGTTGTGGCAGCTCGTCCAGGCTCGATAGCCGCAGGAAACCTCCAACCGGGGTTAGCCACCGTTCTGGGTCGCTCAGCAGGTGGGTGGCGAGTTGAGGCGTGTCGATCCGCATGGTGCGGAACTTCGGCATCAGGAACAGCCGCCCGCGGCGGCCCACGCGTTTGGACCAATGGATCGCCGGGCCCGGGGAGGTCAGGCGGACGACTGCGGCCAGACCCAGCATCGGGATCGCCAGCATGACGAGGGCGATTCCTGAAACCAGAATGTCCAAGATGCGTTTGACGGCGTCCGAGGGTTTGCTGGGCACTTTGATTATCCGCTCATCCCGGCGAATGCAGGGACCCAGATCATAGGTCGCAACATTCGAAAAGTCCTTTGGCGCCAATACTATTGAAGTTCCGCCATGTCATCTGGGTCCCGGTATTGGCTTGCGCCGCCCTTCGTGTCGCTGGGATGAGCGGTGGGGGCTGCTCGACAATCACGGCCGGGAAGGCTAACTCGGCGGTCCTTATAAGGGTTCAAACGATGACCGACGCCCCGGCTGCGCCATACGCCGGCCCCCAGCGCATCCTGTCGGGGGTCCAGACCTCCGGGGCCCTGCATCTGGGCAATTACCTGGGCGCCCTGGTCAAGTTCGTGCGCCTGCAACACGATGCCGAGTGCCTGTATTTCCTGGCCGATCTGCACGCCATCACCGTGTGGCAGGACCCGGCCAAGCTGCCCGGCCAGATGCGCGAGGTTGCCGCCGCTTTCATCGCCTCGGGCGTGGATCCGGACAAGGCGGCGATCTTTCCCCAGTCGGCGGTGCCCGAGCACGCGGAATTGGCTTGGATTTTCAACTGCGTGGCGCGCTTGGGTTGGCTCGACCGCATGACCCAATTCAAGGAAAAGTCCGGTCAGCACAAGGAGCGCGCCTCGGTGGGTCTCTACACCTACCCAGTTCTGCAGGCCGCCGACATCCTGGTCTACAAGGCTACCCATGTGCCGGTGGGCGAGGACCAGAAGCAACACTTGGAGTTGACCCGCGACATCGCTCAGAAGTTCAACAACGACTTCCAGGCGCCGGGATTTTTCCCCATCACCGAGCCGGTGATCGAGGGGCCCGGCGCGCGGGTCATGTCCCTGCGCGACGGCTCGGTCAAGATGTCCAAGTCCGACCCCTCGGACCAGTCGCGCATCAACCTGCTCGATGACGCCGACGCCATCGCCCAGAAGATTCGCAAGGCCAGGACCGATCCGGAACCGCTGTCCGAAACCGTCGAGGCTCTCAAGCTGCGGCCCGAGGCCGACAATCTGGTGGGGATCTACGGCGCCCTGGCGGGGCTGACCAAGGATCAGGTTCTGGCCGAGTTCGGCGGCAAGGGCTTCGGCGCCTTCAAGCCGGCCCTGGCGGACCTGGCCGTGGCCAAGATCGCTCCCATCGGCGCGGAAATGCGCCGCCTGATGGCCGATCCGGCGGAAATCGACCGGGTGCTGCAAAAGGGCGTCGACAAGGCTCGCGCCATCGCCGGCCCCGTCGTGGCGGAAACCAAACGGCTGGTGGGCTTCTGGGCGCCGGGGCGGAATTCGTAATCCTCGCTCCTCCCCGCAGATTCGGCGGGAATTTAGGCTTTTGGCTGTCGACCAACGAGCCGATGCAGAAGCTGGGAAGGATAGCTTTTCGCCGCTGAAGTGGCTCACCACCCCCGGCCGTGGCGTCAGCCCGCGATGCACTCACAACGAATCTGGAACTTCCCTCGCCGTGGCCGGACGGTGATCAACGGGCCAAGGCCTCCCGATAATAGTGCGGGAGATCGGGCTTGGTGTCCGTGAGGATTTCGAGCGCGGCCCGTTTGCCTTCAGGCGTTAGCCCGGCGAAGTCTGTCGACTGATCGGCGCTGCTCAGGACTTCGAACAACCTCTTGTAAATCCGCCCACGCAGCGCTGGCTCGATGCTGTTGAACGCTCGGCTGTAAATCACATAGCTGAGTGGGTAGCGGAACAGTCGGGTCTGAAGGTCAAAGTCCCTCAGGCTGCGGCCGCGCGCATCCCAGGGCCCCCGCTGTGGGAAGGTGCGAGTGAAGCTGGACACTCCGCTCACAGGACTCGGCAATGGCGCTTCGTGCGCCCCGACAAGATAGGCGACCAAGTCTTCGATCGATCGGTTCACATCCCCCTCGGTCGATTCCTGGGGCCCAGAACCGCTCAGGGCGCGAGCCTGAGCTTCAAGCGTCCAAATCCGATTCATAGCCCCGACTTGGTGTTCCAGGGTCATCAAGGCGACGATGTCGCTGGTGGGCGTGAGGTACGGCCGCACGTCGAACCGCGACGAAAGATCAGTGACGTTGAGCCCGGCGTTCGGGTTGTGCTCGACCTGTCCGTCGGGCGGAAGCCTCATATTACCATTATGTTGGAGCGCGCCGTGCCGCCCGGTTACGTACCAGCCGCCCCAGCGTCGTTCGAACGGCGTTGAAGAATCGGTGACCCCAAGCAACTGGCCGACGGTCAGGAATATTGGCGTGCCGTCATCCCGCGGCAGGACGTTTGCGATAATCGCGCCAGCCGTCCACTTATTCAACGTTCCATGACAGCTCACGCATCGGAGTGCCTCGCGTTTTATCGTCGGCCGTGAGCTTGGCGTTGTATCGAGGCTGTAGAAAGCGAGCTGTCCGTCCGCTCCGGATGTTTGAATCTCGCTCAACTGGCCGCCTTGGACCCCCCCGACAGCGGTGTCGTCATTGAAATAGATCGCCCGCGGCGTGGCGGGGTTGATTTGGTCAAATTGGAGGCTGGTTTTTGAAAAGACCAGCACCTGCGAGTCGATCGGAATATCCAGCGCCTTGAGCAGGCTGGGGAGATAACCCCAAGGACCAGATCCCTGTTGCAGTTGGGCCTGCCCGCTTTGGAGCTTTTCCTGCAGCGCCTCTACCGGATTGCGATCAGCAGATTGAGGTTGGGCATGCGAAGACGGACTTGGGCCGGCCACCAAGGCGCCAAGGCTGAATATGATTGCAAGTTCAAGACGAAAGTGAGGTTGCGGACCCAAACGCATCGCCGGTGGCATAGCCCATTAAGCTCCGACGGCGGCGGCTTCATTGCTCTGCAGCGGACGTGGAGCGTCAGCGTAGAGTTGAGCTTCGCGCGAGATCAGCACATCGGCCAGGAACCAGTAGGCTTCGCCCCACGCCGCAAGAACCTCGTCCGTCGCCGCCTCGCCGAGCACGTCCTTGATTGCCGGCAGCAGGGCGTTGGCGACAGCGGGGTAGTGCTCCGGCTTGATGTGGGTCTCGACGTGGCGCGAGGCCATCCGTTCGACCGCCGGACCCAGGGCTCCGAGATTGTCGACGTTTTGGGCAAAGGCGAGGATGGCGCCCGCCAGCCTTTTCGGTTGTTCGCCCGACTCCTGGGCGGCCTGATCGAACAGAGCCTTGATCTCCGGATCGGCGAACAGGCGTCCATACATTCGCTTCGTAATTTCCAGCCCATGCTTCTGAAGCGCCGGAGCGGTCGATTTAACGATGGCGATCGTGCCGGCAGAGAGGGTCTTCGTCATTGGGGCTTCTTTCTGTCGCTCTGCGCGACGGTTGGGAGGTGATGTACAAGTGGCGTCTGGCGAAGGGTCAGTCAGATAAGCGGTATTACCGATACAGCTTATCTGAGGGGTATGGATGCTTGGCATTGATCTCGATCATATCGCCCCGTCACCGCAGGATCGCCGGATGAAGCTTCTCCGCATGACCGACTACGCCTTGAGGGTGCTGATCTATGTCGGCGAACGGCCAGGGCGGCGCTGCACCGTCCCGGAAATCGCCGCCGCGCATCGCATCTCGGCGCATCATCTGGTCAAAATTGTCCACCAGCTTGGGCGGCTGGGTTACCTCGACACGGCGCGCGGGCGTGGCGGGGGGGTGTCGCTCCAGGCGGCGCCCGATCGGATCAACCTCGGCGCCCTGGTGCGCCAGTTCGAGGGCGACGATCCGGTCGTGGATTGCAACAGCTGCATCCTGAGGGGAAACTGCAAGCTGGCCAGCGCGCTCAAACAGTCGGAGGAGGCCTTTTACGCCCGGCTTAGCGAGCAAACTCTGGCGGACGTCATCCAGTCTGTGGCCGAGTCCGTCGAATGCTGAGCGGTTGTTACGGATGCGCACAAGGTTGCGATCCCTTCGCAGGGGCGCCATCTATCGTCCATGTTCATTCAGACCGAGACCACACCCAACCCCAATGTCCTGAAGTTCCTGCCTGGCCGCGAGGTGATGGGCGAGGGCACGCGGGAGTTTCGGGCCGACGACGCGGCGGTCTCGCCCCTGGCTGAAGCGCTGTTCGCGGTGGAGGGTGTGGAGCGGGTGTTCTTCGGCCCGGACTTCCTGACGGTCACCCGCGCGGACGACGATCTGGACTGGCGACAACTCAAGGCGCCGATCCTGGCGGCGATCATGGAACATTTCACTTCCGGAGCGCCGCTGCTGGCCCAGGGCGATCAGGCCGCCGCGCACGACGCCGACGTCTATGAAGGCGACACCGCCCAAGTGGTTGCCGAGATCAAGGACTTGCTCGACACCCGCATCCGCCCGGCTGTGGCGCGCGACGGTGGCGATATCCTGTTCAATCGTTTCGATCCGGCCACCGGCGTGGTGTTCTTGCACATGCGCGGCGCCTGCTCGGGTTGCCCCTCCTCCTCCGCCACTCTGCGCAGCGGGGTGGAGAACATGCTCAAGCACTATGTGCCCGAAGTGACCCGGGTCGAGGCCGCGCTCTAGGACGCCCCAGTCCGACCTGGTTGGACCTTCGTAATAGTTGCGCGCGAGTCCTTGATCTCTCCGTTCCGGACGCTATCTGCAACAGTATCAGTTGCGGATATTTTGCAGGAGCCCCGCCATGACCGCCGTTCTCGACGCCGCCGCCCAGGATTTGATCTTTCGCGAGGCGCGCACGCGCAATGGCTGGGCGCCGGAGCCGGTCAGCGACGAGGAGCTTGGCCAGATTTACGACCTGATGAAGTGGGGCCCCACTTCAGCCAATGGCGCGCCCGCGCGCTTCGTGTGGATCAAGAGCGAGGCGGCCAAACAGCGGCTCGCGCCCCATCTGTCTAAGGGAAACCGTGACAAGACCCTGAAGGCGCCGGTGACCGTGATCGTGGGCTATGACCTGGAGTGGCCCGATAAGCTCCCGGTGCTGTTTCCTCATGCGCCGGGGGCCAAGGACTGGTTCGCCGATCCGGTTTCGCGCGAGGCTCACGCCTTCCGCAACAGCACCCTGCAAGGCGCCTATCTGATCGTCGCGGCGCGGGCTTTGGGCCTGGACGTTGGTCCCATGTCGGGCTTCGACAATGCAGGAGTGGACAAGGAATTCTTCGCCGGAACCACCATCAAGTCCAACTTCATCGCAGCCATCGGCCACGGAACGGAGGAAAACCTGTTTCCGCGGGGACCGCGCCTGACCTTCGATGAGGTCAACACCATCCTCTAATCGTCCAAAATGAGTTAGAGCCTCGGCGCATGATCGTGCTGGGGCTCGATACGGCCGTGGGGGCCTGTTCGGCGGCGGTGTTGGCGGACGGGCGTCCGCTGGCCGTGCACAGCGAGCCCATGCTTCGAGGCCATCAGGAGCGTCTGGCGCCGATGGTGCGCGAGGTCATGGTCGAGGCGCGTCTGGGCTTTGACGCCCTGGACCGCGTCGGCGTCACCGTCGGCCCCGGCTCCTTCACCGGCCTGAGGGTGGGTCTGTCCTTCGCCAAGGGTCTGGGTCTGGCCCTCACCCGTCCGGTGGTGGGTGTGGGAACGCTAGAGGCCCTGGCGGCCTCCGAACCGGGCGGCGACATAATCGTGACGGTGATCGATGCGCGCAGGGGCCAAGTCTATCTGCAAGCCTTCAGCCAGGGCCAAGCCCTGATGGCGCCCGACGTTCTGCCCCTGGAAATCGCCGCCGCGCGCCTTGCCGAGCTGAGGCCCGGCGGGCGGATCGACATCGTCGGACCCGGCGCCGCCCTGTTGGAGGGCGTATTGGCCGACGCACGCATCATTCCACGCGCCGCGCCCGATCCCTTGGCCCTGGCCCGCCTAGCTCAAACTAAGCCGCTCATCCCGGCCCGGCCGCTCTATCTGCGCGCCCCGGACGCCAAATTGCCGGGCGGACTGGACCCGCCCGCGTGAATCTCATCGCCCTGAACATCGAGCGCGCCCCAGACATGGCCGGGTTGCACGCCCAGGCCTTTGAGGCGCCATGGGACGCCCCGGCTATCGCCGCCCTGCTGGCGGGACCGGGGGTGTTCGCCCTGGCCGTCGAAGTCGGCGCGCGGCTGGAGGCCTTCATTCTGATGCGGGCCGTCGCCGGAGAGGCGGAAATCCTCACCTTAGCCACTGCGCCGGCCTCTCGCCGCCGGGGCTTCGCCCGCGCCCTGCTGGACGCAGCGCTGAAGCTGTCCGCCCAAGCCGGCGCCGAAAAGGTGTTCTTGGAAGTGGCGCACGACAACCGGGCGGCCATCGATCTTTATCAAGACTGCGATTTTCGCCCAACAGGGCGCCGTGCTGCCTACTATGCCCGCAAATCAGGCCCGCCGGGCGACGCCATTGTCCTGTCCCGCGCCCTTGATCCCACTGGCGCTTAACAGCGGCGGCCCTTGCGTTTATTCTGCCCATGCCCGGTGAAGGGCGAGGAGAGCCCTTGGACCGGATAGAGACGCTCTGCATCGAAAAGGGCCTGCGCATGACCGAGCAGCGCCGGGTGGTGGCGCGTGTCTTGTCGGCAGCCAAGGATCACCCCGATGTCGAGGAACTGCATCGGCGGGCGCACAAGGTCGATCCGCACATCTCCATCGCCACGGTCTATCGCACGGTGCGCCTGTTCGAGGAGGCCGGCATCATCGAACGCCACGACTTCCGCGACGGCCGCTCGCGCTACGAAGGGGCGCCGGACGTCCACCACGATCACTTGATCGACATGCGCACCGGCAAGGTGGTGGAGTTCGTCGACGCCGAAATCGAGGCCCTACAAAACGCCATCGCGAAGCGCTTGGGGTTCAAGCTGGTGGACCATCGGCTGGAACTGTACGGCGTGCCGATTGATGAGCAAACTCCTCTCCCCCTCGAGGGGGGAGAGGTCGGGAGTGGGGGTGTAGGGCGCTGACGGATCAGGGTGAACCCTGGAGGCGCGCCGCCTCCTGCGCCGTTTCCGGAGGCCGCTGTGCGAACACCCCCATCCCTGCCCTTCCCCCCTGGAGGGGGAAGGAGCGCTATATTGGACCTCGTTTTACCACCCCTCGCCGTCGACCGCATGCTGGAAGCATTTTTCGAGGGTCTGGCCGCGTCAAGGACGAGGCTGCGCCTAGCCGCGCTGCGGTCGGCAGGGCCGATCCTTGACTCGACCAGACCCTCGAAATCAGACTCGCCATGCGATTGATGGCGGGATGTGCGAGGTTGTTCCGCTCATCCCGGCGAACGCCATCCGAGTTCGCGACCATGGCTTCCCTGCAACATGCGCAGCTGGAGACTCCGATGCTTGCCGCCGATGAGGAACTCAACGCCCAAGTTCTCGCGCAAATGCGGGAAGGAGGAGATGACCTGTCGGCTATCCGTCCACTGGTCTTCCAGTTTGTTTTTCAGACTCGCGAGCTGGCACAGCGGTTCGCCGAAGATGTCGTGAAACGCGACCTGCAGGCGGTGGTCAGTGACGTGGGAGATGGCCCCGCAGCGGATTTGCCTTGGGACGTGGACGTCACCGTTGCGCTCAGGCCCGAGCTAGCGGCGATTTCTAGCCACGAGCGCGAGCTCGGCCAAATGGCCGACGCTTATCAGGGGAGAGGCGACGGCTGGTTCTGCGAGCGGATCACCCGGGATGAGCGGGTGGAGTAGCCCGACGCGCTTGCACCTGAAATGGACCAACCCCATAACCTAACCCCATGACCACCCCTCCGCCCAAGCGGCTGTTCATCAAGTCCTATGGCTGCCAGATGAACGTCTACGACTCCGAGCGCATGGCCGAGGTTCTGCGTCCGTTGGGCTATGGGCTGGTGGATCGCGCTGAGGGCGCCGATCTGGTGGTGCTCAATACCTGCCATATCCGCGAGAAGGCCGCCGAGAAGGTCTATTCGGAACTCGGTCGTCTGAAGGAAATGCGCGAGGAGAAGGCCGAAGCGGGCCAGGGCCGCATGGGCGTGGTGGTGGCCGGCTGCGTGGCCCAGGCGGAGGGCGAGGAGATCATCCGCCGGGCGCCGGTGGTCGATCTGGTGGTCGGACCCCAGGCTTATCACCGCCTGCCCGAACTGATCGCGCGGGCCTCGCGCAAGGCGGGCGAACGATTGGCCGCCGATTTCACCCCCGAGGAGAAGTTCGACGCCCTGCCCAAGGCGCGCGAGGCCTCCGGCGTGTCCGCCTTCCTGACGGTGCAGGAGGGCTGCGACAAGTTCTGCACCTTCTGCGTGGTGCCCTATACGCGCGGCGGCGAATATTCCCGCCCGCCCGAGGCGATCCTGGCGGAGGCCGAGGGTCTGGCCGCCCAGGGCGTGCGCGAGCTCACCCTGCTGGGCCAGAACGTCAATGCCTATGGCGGCCCCGGTGGATTGGCCGGCCTAATCCGCCGCGTGGCCAAGATCGAGGGCATAAAACGCATCCGCTACACCACCAGCCATCCGCGCGAGATGGATGACGCCCTGATCGCCGCCCACGCCGATGTGCCCGAACTGATGCCCTATCTTCATCTGCCGGTGCAGTCCGGCTCAGACCGCATCCTGCGGGCCATGAACCGGGGCCATACGACCGAGGACTATCTCTCGCTGCTGGGCAAGGTTCGGGCCGCGCGGCCCGATATCGCCCTGTCCGGCGACTTCATCGTCGGCTTCCCCGGCGAGACCGACGCCGATTTCGATGCGACCCTAAGCCTGATGCGCGACGTCGGCTACGCCTCGGCCTTCGCCTTCAAATACTCCCGCCGTCCCGGCACGCCCGCCGCCGCCCTGCCCGGCCAGGTGGAGGAGCCGGTCAAGGAAGAGCGCCTGGCGCGCTTGCTGGCCCTGCTGGAGGAACAACAGCGGGCCTTCAACGCCGGCCAAATCGGCCGCACCCTCGATGTCCTGTTCGAGCGCGAGGGCCGCCATGACGGCCAGGTCCTCGGACGCAGCCCCTATCTACAGGCGGTGCACGCGGAAGGGCCCAAGAGTCTGATCGGCCAGGTTGCGCCCGTGCGGATCACGTCTTCCGCCATGAACAGCCTCACTGGCGGTCTTGAGCGGGTCTTGGCTTGAGCCCGGGCGCGCAAGAGTTCCTGGCCCTGCCCGACGAGGCGACACGGGCCGTGGCCGGCCCGAGCAGCCGACATGCCGCCTTGATCGAAGACGCCTTCAATGTGCTGCTGGAGACGCCTGGCGGCGGGGTGTCCCTGCGCGGCGACGCCAAGGCGAGGGCCGTGGCCAAGCGTGCGGTCAAGGCTATTGCCGAGCGGGCAGCCTCCGGCGCGGCGGTCGATGAGGCCGATATACGCGTGGCTATTACCGCCGCGCGTACAGGCGGGGCTGGACCGGGCGGCGCGGCCTTGCCCTTGGGTCGACGCGGCCCGATAGGCCCCAAGACGGCGGCGCAGGCAGCCTATCTGGACCTTTTGGCCGCCAGCGATCTGGTGTTCGGCATAGGCCCGGCGGGCACCGGCAAGACCTTCCTGGCCGTGGCGCACGGGGCTTCCCTCCTGCTGCGCGGCGAGGTGGACCGCCTTGTGGTTACGCGCCCCGCCGTGGAGGCGGGCGAGCGGCTGGGGTTCTTGCCGGGCGATCTGACCGAAAAGGTCGATCCCTATATGGCCCCGGTGTGGGAAGCCCTGTCCGACATTCTTGGCCCCGACCAGCTTAGACGCCGCCGTGACAAGGGCGAGATCGAGGTGGCGCCCATAGCCTTCATGCGCGGACGCACGCTCAGCCACGCCTTCGTGGTGGTGGACGAGGCCCAGAACGCCTCGCGCCTGCAGATGAAGATGGTGCTGACCCGCCTGGGCGAAGGCGCGCGCATGGCGGTGACCGGCGATCCCAGCCAGGTGGACCTGCTCAACAGCGGGGATTCCGGCCTAGCGCACGCGGTTGGCATACTGGAAGGCGTCAAAGGCGTGGGCGTCGCGCGCTTCCGCGCCGAGGACGTGGTGCGCCATCCTCTGGTGGAGCGTATCGTGCGCGCCTACGACGCCGATTCCGCCCGCCAGGCCGGC
Organism: Pseudomonadota bacterium; assembly: GCA_048498155.1. Taxonomy (GTDB): domain Bacteria; phylum Pseudomonadota; class Alphaproteobacteria; order Caulobacterales; family Caulobacteraceae; genus BOG-938. The sequence continues at coordinate 21,777 of JBEHYN010000010.1, forward strand.
CTGCCCACGCGCAGCCGGGACTGATCGGTGATTGAGGTGCAGATCGAAGACGAAGCATGGACCCGGGACCTGCCGGATGCGGAGGCGGTTGTGATCGCGGCGGCAGAGTATGCGCTCCTTCCCCCTCGATGGGGGAAGGGCAGGGATGGGGGTGGGCGCCCTGAGGAGGCCGAAAAGGCCCAAGAGGCTGCGTCGTCTCCCGCACCCGCCTTTCAGCGTTCTGCCTCCACCCCCATCCCCAACCCTTCCCCCATCGAGGGGGAAGGGAGCATCTCCATCCTCCTCACCGACGACGACGCCCTGGCCGAGCTCAACGGGCGGTTCCTCGGCAAGCCCACACCGACCAACGTCTTATCGTTTCCGGCCCCGGCCAATCCCGACGGCCATCTGGGCGATATCGCCCTGGCCTATGGCGTGTGCGCCCGTGAAGCCTCAGCGCAGGGCAAAACCCTGGCTCAACACCTGTCGCATCTGACGGTGCATGGTGTTTTGCATCTTCTAGGCTACGATCATCTGTCTGACGGCGAGGCTGAGGTCATGGAGACCTTGGAGCGCACCGTCCTGGAGGCCTTGGGCGTGCCCGACCCCTACGCCGTGGAACGGCATTGAGCGCCGATATGTCCAGCGTCGATGATCCCCTGTCCGCCGCTCCGCCGCCCCTTCAACCCAGCTTGAGCCGGGGCGTGCGCGCCATGTTACGCCGTTGGCGGCGCGGCATGACCAAGGCCGACGCAAGCGCGGGTGCGCCGGACGCCGCTGATGCGCCCGCCGCCCCGCCGTCGCGGGTGGACATCGTCGACCAAGCCCAGGCGTTCAAGACCCTGAGGGTCAGCGAGGTGATGACGCCCCGCGCCGACATCATGGCGGTGGAGATATCTTCGCCCTTTGAGGCGGTGGTTCGCCAGTTCGCCGAGGTCGAGCATTCGCGCATGCCGGTCTATCGCGAGACGCTGGATGATCCGGTGGGCGTGGTCCACATCAAGGATGTGTTCAAGCTGCTGGCTGAAGACGGCGGCGGCCCCGCTCCGAGCGACCCGGTGCTGCACAGGCTCAGGCGCGACGCCCTCTATGTGCCCGGATCCATGCGGGCGGCCGATCTGCTGGTGCGGATGCAGAGCGCGCGCATCCATCTGGCGCTGGTGATCGATGAGTTCGGCGGCACCGATGGCCTAGTCACCCTTGAAGACTTGGTCGAGGCGGTAGTCGGCGATATCGCCGACGAACACGACGACGCCGCATCCGTGCAGATCGATGTGCGGCCGGGCGGGGTGTTTGAGGCGGACGCGCGGGCCTCGTTGGAGTCGTTGGAAGAGGCCATGGGCCGGCCGATGACGCCCGAGGACCTGGCAGACGAGGACATCGACACCGTGGGCGGTCTGGTATCGGCCCTGGCGGGGCGGGTGCCCCAGCGCGGCGAGATCATTGCTCACCCCGACGGCCTGGAGTTCGAGGTCACGGACGCGGACCCGCGCCGGATCAAGCGCGTTCGGGTGCGGCCCACCACCGTCATCCCTCCCGTCGGCGCAGAATCGCCCGAAGCGGACGCGTGAAACCATCGGCCGGCATGTTGCGAAGCAGCGCTCTTGCGCTGACAGCCGGCGCGGCGGCCGCCCTGGCCCATCCGCCCTTCGGTCTGTTGCCCGGATTGTTCGGCTACGGCCTGCTCTTGGCCTTGAGCGACCGGCCCGACCCGCTTAGGCCGCTGCGCTCGGCTTTCTGGCGCGGCTGGCTGGCCGGGGCGGTCTATTTCCTCATCGGCTGTTGGTGGGTGGCGCAGGCCTTTCTGGTGGACGCGGCCAAACAAGGTTGGATGGCCCCTTTCGCGATCTTAATCCTTGCGGGGGGCCTGGGCCTGTTCTGGGGCGCCGCCTGCCTCGCCTACGCCTGGTTCAAACCGGAAAATCCCTTATGGAAGGCGCTGGTGTTCGCCGGGACACTGTCAGCCGCCGAGTGGCTGCGCGGTCATGTGTTCACGGGGTTCCCCTGGAATTTGCCAGGCGAGACCTGGGCGGCCGGCTCGGCCCCGTCCCAGGCCGCGGCCTTAGTGGGCGCCTATGGCCTGACCTGGCTGACGCTGGTGATCGCCGCAGGCCTTAGCGCGCCGATCGCTTTTGGACGCAGCCGTCACAGCATCATGACGGCGTGCGCTTGCGCCCTGGCCCTGGCGGGCCTTTACGGTTTTGGCCTGACGCGGCTGGCCTATGCCCAGTCCACGGCGCCTGACGCGCCCTTGTTGAGGATCGTCCAGGCCGACATTCCCCAAAAAATGTTGGAGAATCCAGCCAGTTTCGAGCTGATCCTGTCGCGCTATCTGCGCCTGACCGCCCGCCCGGCGCCTGACCGCCCCGCCATCGTCATCTGGCCGGAGGGGGCTCTGCCGATCTCGGCCAACGATACCTTGAGCGGCCAATCGTGGGTTTCCGTGGCCATCGCCCGTGCCTTGGGACCTGATCAGTTGCTGCTTATGGGGGCCTACCGCATCGCCGGCGCGCCCCCGGCGGCCCAATATTTCAACAGTCTGCTCGCTATTCGCCGTCAGGGCGAGGGCCTGACCCTGACGACCTTCTACGACAAGCACAGGCTGGTCCCCTTCGGCGAATACCTACCCTTTGAGGCCCTCATGGGCCGCCTGGGGATCAAGAAGCTGGTAAATGTGGGCGACGGCTTTTCCAGCGGCCGCCCGCCGGCGCCGATCTTGGCCCCCGGCGCTCCGGCCATGCAGCCTCTGATCTGCTACGAGGCCCTGTTCCCCGGCTTTACGCGCCAGGGCGCCGCATCGACCGGCATTCGCGCGCGCTGGATCGTCAATGTATCCGATGACGCCTGGTATGGCCCGACCAGCGGGCCCTGGCAGCACCTGAACCTGGCCAGTTACCGGGCCATTGAGGAAGGTCTGCCCATGGTGCGAGCGACCCCCACGGGGGTTTCCGCTCTGGTTGACGCCTATGGCCGTAGCCCTGCGGCCCTGCGCCTGGGCCTGGGCGCGCAAGGCGTCATCGACGCCCCCCTGCCGCCGGCCCTGGCTCCAACCCTCTATAATCGATACGGGGACATGGTGTTCGCCCTGATGCTTGCCCTGTCGCTGCTGGCGGCAAGCGTGCGCTGGCGGCCGTTTCCCACCGATCACTTGCAGACATAAAGATATCTTTATATGATCTCCCCGACCCATCGGCCGCCCCTGGGCGGTCCTCTGTTTGCGGAGCCGCGCCCTTGAGCCGTTCGTCCTATATCTTCACCAGCGAAAGCGTCTCCGAAGGCCATCCGGATAAGGTCGCCGACCGAATCTCCGACACCGTGGTCGACGCATTCCTGAGCGCCGATCCCTATGCGCGCGTGGCGTGCGAGACCATGGTCACCACCAATCGCATCATCCTAGCCGGCGAAGTGCGCGGTCCTGAGGGTGTGGTTGAGTCCCTGGAGGAGAAGGTCCGGGCGGCGGTCAAGGACATCGGCTACGAGCAGGAAGGTTTCCATTGGAAGACGGCCGACTACGCCTGTTATCTGCACTCCCAGTCGGCCGATATCGCCATGGGCGTGGACGCATCGGGCAATAAGGACGAGGGCGCCGGCGACCAGGGCATCATGTTCGGTTACGCCACCAATGAGACGCCCGAGCTCATGCCGGCGACCCTGCAGTATTCGCAGAACATCCTCTCGGTCCTAGCCAAGGCGCGCAAATCGGGCCTGGAATCAGGCCTGGAGCCGGACGCCAAGAGCCAGGTCACCTTGCAGTACGAGAACTTCAAGCCGGTGCGGGCGACCTCCATCGTGCTGTCGACCCAACATAAAGAGGGTCTGACGCCTGCGGACGTGGCCGAGATCGTCAAGCCCTATATCGAAAAGGTGCTGCCCGAAGGCTTCATCGACGCGGCCACCGAATGGCACGTCAATCCCACCGGCAATTTCGTCATCGGCGGGCCGGACGGCGACTGTGGCCTGACCGGACGCAAGATCATCGTGGATACCTACGGCGGGGCCGCGCCCCACGGCGGCGGCGCCTTCTCGGGCAAGGACCCGACCAAGGTCGACCGTTCGGCCGCCTATATGTGCCGTTACCTGGCCAAGAACGTGGTCGCGGCCGGTCTGGCCGACAAATGCACCATCCAGATCGGCTTCGCCATCGGGGTGTCCAAGCCGCTCAGCTTCTACGTGGACCTGGTGAACGGGCAGGTCGATCCGGCCAAGCTGGAGGAAGTCCTGCCCGAACTGGTGGGCGGCTGCACCCCTCGCGCCATTCGCGAGCATCTGAAGCTCAATCGCCCAGTCTACGCCCGCACCTCCGCCTACGGCCACTTCGGCCGCACTCCGGACTCCGACGGCGGCTTCTCCTGGGAGAAGATGGATCTGGTGGGTGAGTTGAAGGGGCTGGCTTAGATAAAAGTCATTCTCGGGGCGCCTGAAAGGCGAGCCCAGGAACCCAGCCGCGAAGACCTCAACGCGCGATTTGGAGCCCAGCTTTAAAGTTATCGCTGCTGGGTCCCCGGATAAACGCTCCGCGTTTTCCGAGGATGACGCCGCGACTAGGCCGCCGCCCAGTCCTTGGCGTCGGCCAGGGGCGCGGGATCTTCTAAGGCCATCTCGTCCCAGTCCAGGTCGGGTGGAGGGCTGGCCGCCGCGGCGATGACCGCCTGCAGCTCGGCGGCCGAGGCGACCCCGACGATGACGCTGGCCGCTTCCGGCCGCGACAAGGCAAAGCCAAGCGCGGCCTGCAGCGGATCGCTGCGGCCCTCGGCGATCATCCGGCGCACGCGCGACAGGGGACCGGAGGCGCCTTTTAGGGCGGTCGGCATGCGGTCGGGCGGCAGGAACAACAACCCCTGCAGGAAGATCGAACGCAGATGCACCTCCACGCCCAGCCCCGCAATCTCGGCCAGGGCGCCGTTGACGATCAGGCGCTGGTCCAGCAGGGACACCGGCGCCTGGACGATGTCGGGTTTGAACCGGCGGGCCAGACCCACCGGATCGTCGGAGGCGAAGCAGGAAACCCCGATAGCGCGGAACAGGCCCTCATCGCGCAGAAGCTTCAGGCGATCCCACACCGCCTGGCCGTGAACGCCAAACAAGTCGCCGGCGGACTGCACCATGATGGCGTCGGCCTTGTCCAGACGCAGACGCTTTAGGGCCGCGCGAGCCTCGTCCTCGACGAAATCGGCCCCGCGATCGCAGCGGCCGGTTTTGATCATCACCTTAAAGGGGCAGGGCCGGGGCATAATCCGGCCGATGGTGGTCTCGGCCTGACCAAACGACACTTGCGCGTCCAGCACTTCAATACCCGCGCGGGCGGCAATGGACAGGATGTCGGCGCTTTCGCGCTCGGGCGAGCGCCCGCGATAGGATGAAGACGGCTGGTCCAGCCCCAATTGGGAGGTGCCCAAGCCGAGCTTTTCAGCCCGCAGTTTGCCGCTCTGGGCCTGGGGCGCCTTGGCCGGCGTCGGGCCTGTCCCGGATTTGTGCAAATAGGGCGTTGTCGGATAGTTCATGTCCACCACCGTTGGGCCCGGTCTGCGCCCTCGCGCGGCCGGTCCTTCAATTCCGAAGCAAGCCCATCCTGGCGCAAATAGTTTAACGAAGCGGTATCGCTAACCGCCGTTAGGGCTGTGTTTGCCGAGCGAGCGCAGCAGCCGGTTTTGGTCTAGACTGCCACCATGCACGCCTTTCCCGCCTATTTCCCCCTGGCCGGCCGCAAGATCGTGATCGTGGGTTCCGGCGACGCCGCCAAGGCCAAGGCGCGGCTTCTGGAAAGCTCGCCCGCCGAGATTGTTCTGATCGATGAGGATGAACAGGCGGCTGACCCTGAAACCTATGCCGGGGCGGTGCTGGCCTTTGTCTGCGTGGTGGACGAGGGCCTGGCCGAACGGGCGGCGGACGCGGCGCGCGCGGCGCATGTGCCGGTCAATGTGGTGGACCGGCCCCAGCTCAGCGACTTCTTCACCCCGGCGGTGATTGATCGGGACGAGGTTGTGGCGGCGGTGGGCACCGGCGGGACCGCGCCCATGATCGCCTCGCTTCTGCGCAGCGATATAGAGGCCCGCGTGCCCCAAGGCGCCGGGCGAGTCGCCGCCCTGCTCGGGCGGATGCAGGCCGAGGTGCGGGCGGTCTTTCCGGACCTCGCCCAGCGACGCTCGTTCCTGCGCGCGGCCCTGTCCGGCCCTGCGGCGCACGCGGCCATGGCGGGTGAGGCGATCCGCGCCGAGGCCTTGCTGCGCGAGTCCCTCACGGCTCATGCGCCGCCCGTCGGCGTGGTGCGATTCGTTGATGGCCGCGGTCCGGTCGAACAGCTCAGTCTGTCCGTCGCCCGGGCGCTGGCTGAGGCCGATGTTTTGATCGCCGACGAGGACGCCGAACAGGCCGTCGTGACCCTGGCCCGCCGCGATGCGCGCAGGCTCGCGCCGGCCGAGGCGAGCGCCGCCGCACTGGCCGAACTGACCGGCCAGGGCCAACAGGTAGTGCGCATCACCGGCGCCGGCGATCCGGGCGAGGAAATGGCCGCCTTGAGCGAGGCAGGGGTCCTGACGCAGGCGTTCTAATCGTCGGCGTGTAGGTCGCGATGGCGGGTCTCGGGCAGGAAAACCAGGGCGCAGAGCACCGCGAACGCGGCGATCGACACGGCATATCGCAGTCCGAAGAACATATTTCCGTTGGCCGCCACCAGGGCGAAGGAGATGGCCGGCAGGAAGCCGCCGATCCAGCCGTTGCCGACATTATAGGGCAGGGACAGGGCCGTGTAGCGGATGCGCGTGGGAAACAGCTCCACAAGGGCCGCCCCGAGTGGTCCGTAGAGGGCGCAGGCCGCCAGGACCAAGATCATCATCGCGCCGAACAGGGCCGGCCAGTTGACCGCTTTGGCATCGGCGGCGGTCGGATAACCCGCAGCCGTCAGGGCGGCCTTGATCTGCGCCTCGCTTGACGCCTTGAGCGCCTTGGCCTGTGGGGACGCAAGGCCCTTGGCCGAGGGAGAGGCGATGCTTTGCTCGCCCACCAGCACGCGGGCCTGGGCGCCGGTCGGCGCCGAGCGGTTGGCGTAGGATACCCCGGCGTTGGTCAGCACGCTCTTGGCGATATCGCAGGAGGACATGAACACCGCCTTGCCGATGGGGTCGAACTGCACGGAACAGTCGGCGGGGTCCGCCACGACCGTCACCGGCGCGCTCCGGGCGGCGGCGGCTAACGCGGGAACCCCCGCCTGGGTCATCATCTGAAACACGGGGTTGATGGCGATCGCTGCCACGACCATGCCGGTCAGCATCACTGGTTTGCGGCCGATCCGGTCCGACAGGGCGCCGAACAGCACATAGAACGGGGCGCTGGCCACGCAGACAACAATCATGAACAGGTTGACGCTGGCGGATTCCAGCTTGAGCACCTTCTCCAGGAAGAACTGGCTGTAAAAGAAGGTCGTGTACCAGATGGCGCCCTGGGCGATGAGGAGGGCGAACAGGGCGATCAGAACCACCTTCAGATAGCGCCAGCGCGTGAAGGCTTCCCCGATGGGCGCGTGTGATCCGGCTCCCTCTTCCTGCATCTGTTTGAACGCCGGGCTTTCCCCCAGCTTGGCCCGCATCCACAGGGATATGGCCAAAAGCCCCGCCGAGATCAGGAACGGAATGCGCCAGCCCCAGGCTCCGAAGTCGGCCTCACCCAGGGTCTTGCGGGTCAGCAGGATCACGCTCAAGGCGCCGATCAGGCCGAAGGAGGCGGCAATCTGGATCCAGGCGGTATATTCGCCCCGACGCTTTTGCGGCGCGTGCTCGGCGACATAGACCACGGCCCCGCCGTATTCACCGCCGACCGCGAAGCCCTGAACAACGCGCAGGGCGATCAGCAGGGCCGGCGAGAGGATGCCCGCGTGCGCGTAGGTCGGTAGAAGGCCGATGCCGATGGTGGCCAAGCCCATCAGGGTGACGGTGACGATGAAGGTCTTCTTGCGCCCGACCTTGTCGCCGAACCAGCCGAACACCAGGGCTCCGATCGGCCGCACGGCAAAGCCGGCGCCGAACACGGCGAGGGTGAAGATGAACCCGGCCGTCTCACTGACGCCCGAGAAGAACGCCTTGGCCAGGACCGTGCTCAGGGTGCCGAAGATAAAGAAGTCGTACCACTCGAACGCCGTCCCGGCTGACGAGGCGACGACCACCTGCCGCATGAGCGCCGCGCTCACCACATGATCCGCGCGTTCTTTCGTGTTCGTCATGGATGATCCCCGCCCTGGGGTCATCTAGCACCGGCGGGCCGGGAGAAGGAAGCACAGGGCGGGTTGCCGCAACGATTCCTCTCGCTCCAGTAGCCAGGCTTAACCAGCGAGCGTCCTAAACCTCCAGCAACAGCCGTTGTGGGTCTTCCAGGGCTTCCTTGATGCGGACCAGGAAGGTCACCGCTTCCTTGCCGTCGACCACGCGGTGGTCGTAGCTGACCGCCAGATACATCATGGGGCGGATGACCACTTGGCCGTTCAGAGCCACCGGTCGGTCCTGGATCTTGTGCATGCCCAAGATGCCCGATTGAGGGGCGTTGAGGATCGGGGTGGACATCAGCGAGCCATAGACTCCGCCGTTGGAGATGGTGAAGGTGCCGCCCTGCAGGTCCTCGATGGTCAACTGACCGTCGCGCGCCTTCTTGCCATAGGCCGCCACGGCCTTTTCCACCTCGGCGAGGCTCATGGCGTCGGCGTCGCGCACGACCGGCACGACTAGGCCCTTCTCGGTGCCCACCGCCACGCCGATGTCGTAGTGGTTCTTATAGACGAGGTCCTGACCGTCGATCTCGGCATTGACCGCCGGCACTTCCTTCAGGGCGGCGATGGTGGCCTTCACGAAGAAGCCCATGAAGCCCAGCTTGACGCCGTGTTTCTTCTCGAAGGCGTCCTTATAGGCGTTGCGCAGGGCCATGACCGCGGTCATGTCCACCTCGTTGAAGGTGGTCAGCATGGCGGCGGTGTTCTGCGCTTCCTTCAGACGGCGCGCGATGGTCTGGCGCAGGCGCGTCATGCGCACGCGCTCCTCGCGCTCGTGCACCGGGCGGGGCTCGGACACGGTGGGCGCCGGCGGGGGGGCCTTGGCGCGCGCTTCCAGCGCTTCCAGGGCATCGCCCTTGGTGATGCGGCCGTCTTTGCCCGAGCCCTGCGCCGCGCTGACGTCCAGGCCCGTCTCGGAGACGATGCGCTGGACTGAAGGCGACAAGGGTTGAGCGGCGGGCGCCGCCGCCTTGGGGGCCGGCGCAGGCGCCGCAGCTTTCGGGGCTTCCTTGGCGGCGGCGGGGGCTGGCGCGGGCTTGGCCGGCGCGGCGCCGGCGGCGCCGGCGATCACAACGCCCAGAACCTGGCCTGGGATCACCGTGGCGCCTTCGGCGGCGGCGATGTCCTGCAACACGCCGTCGGAGGGGGCGGAGACCTCGAGCGAGACCTTGTCAGTCTCTAATTCGACCAGGACCTCGTCCTTCTTGACCGCCTCGCCCGGCTTTTTCGTCCAACGCGCCACAGTGGCCTCGGCGACGGACTCGCCCAGGGTTGGGGTCAGGATATCGGTCATGTTGTAACTCCCAGATCGGGTCGGGCGCGGGCCTTGGCCCACGGTCTCAGTTTTTAGCGAAGGCGTCTTCGAGGAAGGCGGCGAGTTCTTTCAGATGTCGGCTCATCAGGCCCGCGGCGGTGGACGCCGAGGCGGGGCGGCCGACGTAGCGGGCGCGCTTGGCCTTGATCTTCAGCTTGGCCAAGGTCAGCTCCAGCCACGGATCGACGAAGTTCCAGCCGCCCATGTTTTTGGGTTCTTCCTGGCACCACACCAATTCGGCGGTCTTGAAGCGCGACAGCTCGGTGGACAGGGACTTCACCGGCCAGGGATAGAACTGTTCCAGGCGCAGCAGATAGACGTCGTCGATGCCGCGCTTTTCGCGTTCATCCAGCAGGTCGTAATAGACCTTGCCAGAGCACAGCACCACGCGGCGGACGTCGTCGTCGCCCTTCAGCTTGATTGAGGTCAGGCCGTTTCCGCGCTGGGCGTCGTCCCACAACACCCGGTGGAAGGACGAACCCTCCGCCATTTCGGACAAGGCGGAGACCGCCTTCTTGTGGCGCAGCAGACTCTTGGGCGTCATCAGGATCAGCGGCTTACGGAACTGCCGGTGAAGCTGGCGGCGCAGGATGTGGAAGTAGTTGGCCGGGGTAGAGCAGTTGGCCACCTGCAGATTGTCCTCCGCGCACATTTGCAGGAAGCGCTCCAGACGGGCGGATGAGTGCTCGGGTCCCTGGCCCTCATAGCCGTGGGGCAGCAGCACCGTCAGGCCGCTCATGCGCAGCCATTTGCGCTCGCCGGAGGAGATGAACTGGTCGAACACCACCTGAGCGCCGTTGGCGAAGTCGCCGAACTGGGCTTCCCAGGCCACCAGGCTGTTGGGATCGGTCAGGGAGTAGCCGTACTCAAAGCCCAGCACCGCCTCTTCGGACAGCGCCGTGTCGATGCCCTCGAAGTGGGCCTGGCCCGGACGAATGTTATTGAGCGGGGTGTAACGTTCCTCCGTGGTCTGATCGACCACATCGGCATGACGCTGGGAGAAGGTGCCGCGGTTGGAGTCCTGGCCGGACAGTCGCACCGGGAAACCTTCGTCCAGCAGGGTGCCGAAGGCCAGGCTCTCGCCCGTGGCCCAGTCCAGGCCGTGGCCAGACGAGATCGCTTCATGGCGCGCTTCCAGCACCCGGCGCAGGGTCTTGTGGGCATCCACCCGTTCGGGAACGGTGGTGATCTTCAGGCCGATCTCGCGCAGCCGGGCCAGGGGCACGGCGGTTTCGCCGCGTTCCTCCACATTGGGCATGCCCATGTGGGACCACTTGCCGTCCAGCCAGTCGGCCTTGTTGGCCTTATAGGTTTTGCCGGAGTCGAATTCCTTGTCGAGGAAGGCCTCGAATTCGGCGACCCAGCCCGCGGCCTGTTCGGCCGTGCACACGCCTTCGGACACCAGGCGGTCGGCGTAGATTTCGCGGGTGGAGGGCTGGTCCTTGATCTTCCGATACATGATCGGCTGGGTGAAGGTCGGATCGTCGCCCTCGTTGTGGCCGAACCGCCGATAGCAGAACATGTCGATGACCACGTCCTTGCCGAACTTCTGGCGGAACTCGGCGGCCACCTTGGCGGCGAAGGTCACCGCTTCGGGGTCGTCGCCGTTGGCGTGGAAGATCGGCGCCTCGACCATCAGGGCGACGTCGGACGGATACGGCGAAGAGCGCGAATAGCGCGGGTCAGTGGTGAAGCCGATTTGATTGTTGACGATGAAGTGAATGGTCCCGCCCACGCGGAAGCCCTTTAGCCCCATCAAGGCGAAGCATTCGGCCACCACGCCCTGGCCGGCGAAGGCCGCATCCCCGTGCAGCAGCAGGGGCAGCACGTGGCCGCGCCCGGCGTCCGGCTGGTCGCGCAGGGTGAAGGCCTGCTTGGCCCGCGCCTTGCCGATCACCACCGGATTGACGATCTCCAGGTGGCTGGGGTTGGCAGTCAGCGACAAGTGCACGGTATTGCCGTCGAAGGACCGGTCCGAACTGGCGCCCAGGTGATACTTCACATCGCCCGAGCCTTCGATATCCGAAGGCAGGGACGAGCCTCCCTGAAACTCGTGGAAGATCACGTGGTAAGGCTTGCCCATCACGGCCGCCAGCACGTTCAGTCGGCCGCGGTGGGGCATGCCGAGCACAATGTCGCGCACGCCGAGCGAGCCGCCGCGCTTGATGATCTGTTCCATGGCGGGGACCAGGGCCTCGCCCCCATCCAGGCCGAACCGCTTGGTGCCGGGGAAGCGCTTGTGCAGGAAGCGTTCGAAGGTTTCCGCCTCGATCAGCTTCTTGAGGATGGCGACCTTGCCCTCCCGGGTGAATTGGATCTCCTTGTCCTTGCCCTCGATGCGTTGCTGCAGCCACGCCTTCTCTTGGGGATCGGAGATGTGCATGTACTGCACGCCGAAGGTGCCGCAGTAGGTGCGGCGCAGAATCGAGACGATCTCGCGGATCGTGGAGGTCTCCAGACCCAGGACGAAATCCAGGAAGATCGACCGGTCATAGTCGTCGGGGCCGAAACCGTAGGTCGCCGGGTCCAGCTCGGAGTTGTCGTGCTTTTCTTCCAGACCCAGGGGGTCGAGCTTGGCGGCAAGGTGCCCGCGTATGCGGTAGGCGCGGATCATCATCACCGCGCGCAGGGAATCTAAGGTGGCCTTGCGCACCGTCTCCGGCGAGGCTTCGGGTTGGGCCACGGCAATGGCCTTGGCCAGCTTGGCTTCCACCGCCGGCCATAGGCCGTCCATGGCCGACAGCCAATCAGGGCGAGGTTGCGGCGTGGCCTTGGCGGTCCAGGCCGGCTCGCGCACCGCACCGGTCACCTCATCGGCGCGCTCGCGCAGGGTGGAGAAGAAGGCTTGCCAGGATGGCTCGACCGACGAGGGGTCGGCGGCCCATTGGGCGTAGAGCTCCTCAACGAAGGCGCCGTTGGCGCCATACAAGAAGGAGGTTTCAGAGAGGACTTGGTTCAGCCCGCTGGAATCGTCGGCCATGATATTCGATCCTTCGACAGGTCTTTCCGCCCAGGGATGGCCCGCCGCCTAAAGTGTCAGGCGCCTTTCAGCACCTCGATCAGAGTCTGTCCCAAAGTCGCCGGAGACGGCGACACGCGAATGCCTGCCGCTTCCATCGCCGCGATCTTGTCGTCCGCGCCGCCCTTGCCGCCCGAAATAATAGCCCCCGCGTGACCCATGCGCCGCCCAGGCGGCGCCGTGCGGCCGGCGATGAAACCGACCATCGGTTTTTTAACCTTGGAATGCTTAATGAAGTCGGCAGCGTCTTCTTCGGCCGAGCCGCCGATCTCGCCGATCATGATGATCGACTGAGTATGGGGATCGGCCAGGAACATCTCGAGCACGTCGATAAACTCCGTGCCCTTGACTGGGTCGCCGCCGATGCCGACGGCGGTTGTCTGGCCGAGGCCGACGTTAGAGGTCTGGAACACCGCCTCATAGGTAAGGGTGCCCGAACGGGAAACAACGCCGACCGAGCCGGCCTTGAAGATATTTCCCGGCATGATGCCGATCTTGCACTGATTGGGCGTCAGCACGCCCGGACAGTTGGGTCCGATCAGGCGCGACTTGGATCCAGCCAGGGAGCGCTTGACCTTGATCATGTCCTCCACCGGGATACCCTCGGTGATGCAGATGATCAGGGGCACCTCGGCGTCGATGGCCTCCAGGATGGAGTCGGCGGCGTAGGGCGGAGGCACATAGATCACCGAGGCGTCGGCCTTGGTGACATCCATGGCCTCGCCCACGGTGTTGAACACCGGCAGGTTCAGGTGGGTCTGGCCGCCCTTTCCGGGCGTGACCCCGCCGACCATCTGGGTGCCATAGGCAATGGCCTGCTCGGAGTGGAAGGTCCCCTGGGCGCCGGTGAAGCCCTGGCAGATAACCTTGGTGGTTTTGTCGATCAGAATGGCCATTGAACTAGGCGGTCCCTTTCACGGCCTTGACCACCTTCTCGGCGGCGTCGGACAGGTCGTTGGCGGCGATGACGTTCAGGCCGGACCCATTGATGATCGCCTTGCCCTCGGCGACGTTGGTGCCTTCCAGGCGCACCACCAGGGGCACCTTCAGGCCGACTTCCTTTACCGCCGCGACCACGCCCTCGGCGATGATGTCGCAGCGCATGATGCCGCCGAAGATATTGACCAAAATCCCCTTCACATTGGGGTCGGAGGTGATGATCTTGAAGGCTGCGGTGACCTTCTCTTTACTGGCGCCGCCGCCGACGTCGAGGAAGTTGGCCGGCTCGGCGCCGTACAGCTTGATGATGTCCATCGTGGCCATGGCCAGACCCGCGCCGTTGACCATGCAGCCGATCTCGCCGTCGAGCGCGATGTAGCTGAGGTCATAGTTGGACGCCTCAATTTCCTTCTCGTCCTCCTCGTCGATGTCGCGCAGGGCGCGGACGTCGTCGTGGCGGTACAGGGCGTTGGAATCGAACGACATCTTAGCGTCCAGCAACTTCAGAGCGCCGTCTGCGGTCACGATCAACGGATTGACCTCCAGCAGCGCCATGTCCTTTTCCACAAAGGCGGCATACAGGGCCTTCAGCAGGCCGAATGCCTGCTTGGCGGCCGCGCCTTCCAGCTTGAGCGCCTCGACCAGATGGCGGCCGTGGTGGGGGAACACGCCGGTGGCCGGGTCGATGGAGAAGGTGATGATCTTTTCGGGGGTCGAGTGGGCGACCTCTTCGATGTCCATGCCGCCCTCGGTGGAGGCGACCACCGCCACGCGGGAGGTTTCGCGGTCAACCAGCAGCGACAGATAAAGCTCCCGCGCGATCGCCGCGCCTTCCTCGATATAGAGGCGGCGCACCAGGCGGCCCTTGGGACCGGTCTGATGGGTGACCAGGGTCATGCCCAGCATGCGCTCGGCTTCCGCCCTCACAGCGTCCAGGGATTTGACTACCTTGACCCCGCCGCCCTTACCGCGCCCGCCGGCGTGGATCTGGGATTTGACGACCCAGACCGGGCCGCCGAGGTCCTGGGCGGCGCGCACGGCGTCTTCGACCGAGAAGGCTGGGAACCCGCGCGGGACCGGAACGCCGTACTCCTTGAGGACGGCCTTAGCTTGGTATTCGTGGACGTTCATCTGATCCCGTCGCAACTTGCGGAGCGGGGCAAGGGGCCGGTCCCCGAAGGCCCCGACCGATCACCTCGGCGTGATGGCTTGGGCGTTATAGTGATGCTCGCCAGGGGGTTCAACCGCCGTTAGCCCTCTTACCGCAGGAAAACGGACGGGCGCCGCGTGTGCCCCAAGTCGGGGAGGGAAAGGCGGGATTTCGGACGGATTAATCCGCCGCGTAGTCTTTCAGCACGCCCAACGTCACGATGGCCAAGGTCTCCTCGTGGGTGGCGGCCAGCACCAGGGGCGGGGCTTGGCCGTCGTCCAGGGCTTCCTTCCAGCGCGGGGCGCACAGGCACCAGCGGTCGCCGGGCTTGAGGCCTGGGAAGTGATAGGCGGGCTGGGGCGTGGACAGGTCGTTGCCCATCGATCTGGAATAGTCGAGGAACTCGGCGGTCATCACCGCGCAAACGGTGTGCAGGCCCAGATCGTCCGGCCCGGTCTCGCAGCAGCCGTTGCGGAAGAATCCCGTCACGGGATTGCGCGAACAGGGCTCAAGCTCCCCGCCCAGGACATTGCGGGCGGTCTCGTCGAAACGCATGGTCATGACTCAGCATAGCGCCTATTGGCCGGGCGGCGCCAAGAGGATCGCGCGCCTGGACCATCCCAGTGGCAGGCGGCTATGCTGGCGAGTGTGCTGAATTTGACGTTCCCTCGACCATGGGGTCACCCCTGGAGCGAACCGCAAATTCGAAAGGCGCATTAGAGTTTTTTGGTTCTAGCGTGGCTTGAGATTCAGAAATTTGCTCATAGGCCGCCACCAAGCTCAGTCGAATTTCTGAATCGCCACACGAGGCGCAAAGGATGACCCGATGATCGGAGCGATCTTCGCCCTGGCCCTGCAAGTGGCGGACGCAACACCCGCTCCTCCTGCGGCGCTGTCGCCGCCGGGCAACGCCGCCGACGCCATCGCCGACATCATCGCCCAATCCGCCGCCGAGGCATCGTCCATCGCGCCGCCTGCGCCGCCTCCCGGGCCCACGCCGGAAGAGCGAGCGCAGTTGTACGAATCCGGTGTGCGCTCCACCTTTCAGGCCCGCGAGGCGCGCCAAGGCCCGCTGGACGGCCGCTGGGTGCTGGCCGCCGCGGACGGCGAGAAGCTCTATATGCTCCAACTGGCCGATCCGGGCCTTGGACGCGGCCCGGTGGAGGGCGCTTGGCGCGATCTGGCCCGCCAAGGCGCGGTGGGCGCCTCGGGCTTTCTGGCCAGCGCGGATCGTTCAGGTCCGGATCTGGTGCTCAAGTTCAACGAGGACGCGCCCTGCGTGGTCACCCTGACCCTGGGCGCTGACGGCCGTTGGTCCGGCGCCCTGCAGACGGCCGCCGCAAGCCGCGCGGTGACTATGACGCGGTCTTGAGCCGGCAGAAGACCTGCGATGCCGCGCGAACCGCCTCTTCCAAAACGTCGTGTCGGTAGGCGGTCGGGCCGGGGACGCCCCAGACCGGGCCAGGCCAAGCCGCATCATCCGGACGGCGACCCACCACGTGAACATGCAGTTGCGGCGTCACATTGCCCAGTTGTCCAACGTTCAGTTTGTCTATCGGTCGGCCCATGGCCGCCGCGACCGCACGCACGGCCGCCCCGGCCAGGACGGTTTCCTCGATCAATTGTCGCCGGTCGCCCGGGGACAGGTGTTCCAGCTCGCGCACGGCGCTCTTGCGCGGAATCAGCACCACCCAGGCCCAGCGGGCGTCCCTTTGCAGCCGCGCGGCGCATAGCTGCAGGTCGCAAAGAGGCTCGGAGGTCTCTAGGAAGGCGGGGTCAATGGCGAATTTCTGCAAAGGTCGGGCTTTCCGCGAAGAGATAAAGAATGCACGCCGTCCGCGAGGGCGGCTCCATAGACGCCTCTGGCGGCCGCGTCTATCGGCGATGCGTCACTTCACCGTGCGCCGCCCTTGCAGCCCGGCGTCGTGACAGCTAGACCGCAGCGCACAATAATGGCTCATTAGAGCCCCCAACACCCAACCTCGGAGACCTCGCATGGCTCGCGCGAAGATTGCCCTGATCGGCGCCGGAATGATCGGCGGCACCCTCGCTCACATTGCCGCCCGCGAGGAGTTGGGTGACGTGATCCTGTTCGACATCGCCGAGGGCACGCCTCAGGGCAAGGCGCTGGATATCTCCGAAGCCTCGCCGGTGTTCGGCAAGGACGTGAGCTTGAAGGGCGCCAATGACTACGCCGATATCGCCGGCGCCGATGTTTGTATTGTGACTGCAGGGGTGCCGCGCAAGCCGGGCATGAGCCGCGACGATCTGCTGGGCATCAATCTGAAGGTGATGAAGGCCGTCGGCGACGGCATCAAGGCCCATGCGCCCAACGCCTTCGTCATCTGCATCACCAATCCGCTGGACGCCATGGTCTGGGCCCTGCAGCAGTTCTCCGGCCTGCCCAAGACCAAGGTCATCGGCATGGCCGGGGTGCTCGACTCCGCCCGCTTCCGCTATTTCCTCGCCGAGAAGACCGGGGTTTCGGTGGAAGACATCCACGCCTGGACACTCGGCGGTCACGGCGACGACATGGTGCCCATGGTGCGCCATTCCACCGTCGGCGGCCTGCCCCTGCCCGAACTGGTCAAGCAGGGCGTGATGACCCAGGACGAGCTGGACGGCATCGTCAAGCGCACCCGCGGCGGCGGCGGCGAGATCGTGGCCCTGCTCAAGACCGGTTCGGCCTTCTACGCCCCGGCGGAAAGCGCCATCGCCATGGCGACCTCTTACCTCAAGGACAAGAAGCGCGTCCTGCCCTGCGCGGCCTTCCTGTCGGGCCAATACGGCCTGAAGGACCTGTACGTCGGCGTGCCGGTGGTGATCGGCAAGGACGGCGTGGAGCGCATCATCGAGTTCCCCACCAACGACGAGGAAAAGGCGATGTTCGCCAAATCCGTAGAGTCGGTGCAGGGCCTGATGGAAGCCTGCAAGGCCATCGACGGGTCGCTGGTCTAAACACGTTCCTCACCCCATCGAGGGGGAGGGACGTCTTATTCTGTCAGCGTTGGAGCGATCGTGACCCTTTCGGGGCGGGCCTTGCGCTGGAGCTCGAGGAAGCCGATATTCCTGCCTGCGCCCGCCTGGGCGTCTAACAAAGGTTTGACCTTCGATGAGCGACTCCAACCGCGGCTATACGAGCCCGATCTCCGCTCGCGCCGACATGGCGGTGGATGCGGGCCTGCGCGGCTTCATGCTGGGCGTCTATAACAAGCTCGCCCTCGGCCTGATCCTCTCTGCCGCCCTGGCCTTCGTCACAGCGGACATACCGGCCGTGCGCGACCAGATCTACATCGTCGACGCCGACGGCCGATTGATGGGCTTCACCCTGCTGGGCACGGTCCTGCGCTTCGCCCCTCTGGTGGTGATGCTGGTCGGCATGTTCGGTATGCGCAACGTCACGCCCCGCAGTTCCGGCGTGTTTTACTGGACCATCGTGTCCCTGATCGGCGCGGGTCTGGGCGTGTGGATGCTGGCCTATACCGGCGTCTCGGTGGCCTCCACCTTCCTGATCACGGCCGCCGCCTTCGGCGCCTTGAGCCTTGTGGGCTACACCACCAAGAAAGACCTAACTGGCTTCGGCAACTTCCTGATCATGGGCCTGTTCGGCATCATGATCGCCATGGTGGCCAATATCTTCCTGCACCTCGCGGGCATGGCCTTCATCATCAACATCCTGGGCGTGCTGATCTTCGCGGGCCTGACCGCCTACGACACCCAGCGGCTGAAGATGAGCTATTACCAGCTCGGCGGCAGTCAGACGGCCATGGGCATCGCCACCAACTACGGCGCGCTCAGGCTGTACCTGAACTTCATCAACCTGTTCCAGTTCCTGCTCAGCTTCACCGGCAGCCGCAGGTAAGGATTTTTGTTTGCGCTAACGGCCTTCGGCCTGCTTGAGCGCGCAAAGAGAATCAGCCCGGCGGAGCGATCCGCCGGGCTTTTTTCTTGTCCGCCCCGCGTTCCAAGGGCTGTCTTGTGTCGTAATGTGTCTTCGAAAATGGCCCTCGGCGTTGCGTAGATCGTGAAGGAAATCGCCCATGAAGCTCCCCATCGCCGCCGTGCTCGGTTTGGCCGTGATCGCCGCCCCCGCAGCGGGCCTTGCCCATTTCGCCCTGTTGCAGCCGCAGTCGGCCGTGGTTGAGGACAAGCTGGGCAATCCTCAAAAGGCCGGCCCCTGCGGCGTAACGGCCGACCAACCCGGCATGCCCTCCGGCTTTGTAACCGCCGTGGTCGGCGGCAGCCTGCTGCACGTCAAGGTCAAGGAGACCATCTACCACCCCGGCTTTTACCGCGTCGCCCTGTCGGTGATGGACCGCGCCGAGCTGCCGGCCGATCCGGCGGACACCACCATGGATGGGCCCAAGGGGCCGATGTCTATGTCGGGCAAGATCGATCCCCATCCCAAGCCCCCGGTCCTGGTCGACGGCTTGTGGGAGAACCACGTGAAGCATCCGCTCGGGGAACTGGACTCCGACGTGAAGCTGCCCAACATCAACTGCGATCACTGCTCGCTGCAGGTGATCCAGTTCATGGAGATGCATCCCATCAACGCGCCGGGCCGCTTCTCCTATCATCACTGCGCCGACCTCAAGATCACCGCCAATCCGGCGCTGCCGGTCGACCCTGCCTGGCCGGGCCAGGTGGCCTCCAAGACCAAGAGCAAGGCGAATTAGTCGCCGACCACGCTGAACCGCCCCTTGTCGAACCACTTCAGCACCTGACCCAGTTCGTGGCCGCGCTTGAGGATCTGGCCGCCGTGGCCTATGACGGCCCAGGCGCCTTGCCGGCGGGCCAGGGCGGGGCGTTTTTCCACCTTGTAGATCGGGTTTTCGGCCGCGTGGCGGAACACAGAGAACACCGCCGAGTCCTTCAGTCCGTCGATGGCGTAGTCGCGCCATTCCCCGGCGGCGACCATGCGACCGTAGACGCGCAGAAGCTGGCTCAGCTCGCGCCGGTCGAAAAACACCACCCCTGCCGCAGGGTGAAGAGCGTGGGCGTCCATACTCATGCCCAGGCAGGCTATGACGGAATTTGGCCGAACTGAAGACTTTCCGGGCCAGATCGCGTGTGCAATCCCTCCGGGCCTTCTGCACGAGCGCCCAAGCGCGGCAAAGAACCTCGAAATGGCCTTAATTCGGACTCGCGACGGCCCAGTTGCGTCTTGATATTGGCTTGTCGGTCAACCGGGGTCCTGGTCCTGGACCCTGAACAGCCCCCCAGCCTGCTGGGATCAAGTCTTCCGGTTGGCCGACATTGTCTTCCGCTAAAGTTCCCTAAGCCCGCGCAAGCGGGCTTTCTTTTTGGCGGGTGGCTCGGGTTTTACTTGGGTTTGGCTGGGGCCAGGACCGCCAATATGCGCCCGTCCCCCTTGGCCTGGACTAGGATGGCGCTCTTCAGATCGGCTTCGGAGGCCTGGGGCGCCACATAGGTTCTCGTCCGGCCGTTCCAGGAGCCCAGACGGTCCAGTTCACGCACCACATTGTGGTATCGCACGATCTTGCCACGGTTCTCCCCCGCTGTGACGGGCACATCCGACGGCGCGGCGCGGAATCGCACCAGCCAGACCGCAGCCCCGCCGCGCGGGGCCGCCCCGGCGCCGACCTGAACCTTGCCGCGACTCTGGCGAATGCTCGGCCCCGCTCGGCGAGCCTTCGCCGCCTTCTGGATCAGGACATCGGTGGATTGCGCCAGGGACTGTCCCGGCTCGGTCTTGCCGCTTTGGCCCAGACCGTCGATCACCAGCTGCGGCGTGGAAACCTCACGCAGCCCGAGCGCCTTGGCATAGGCCCGCTGACGCTGCGAAAAAGCCGGTTGGGCGAAGGTGTCGCTCCAGCCCAGATAGTCCCAGTAATCCACCGGGAATGTCAGGACCAGCACGTCCTTGCGCCCGTCCAGGTCGCTCGCCAAGTCATCGGCGCTCGCGCAGGCCGAACAGCCCTGGCTGGTATAAAGCTCGGCGACGACGGGCCGGCGCGGGGCGGCTGCGGCCGCCTCGCCGAAAGGTGAGGCGCACACGATCAAAAGGCCGGCGAGGGCCAAACGAAGCAGGGCTCCACGGTCAAGCATCGACTCGCACTTAACCGAGATTGACCGCCCCACGCGCCTCACTTTTTGGTGCGCTACCGCTATTCCGCCGCCTGCGGCTTGCGCGCCAGATTGCGCAAGACATAGGGCAGGACCCCGCCGTTCTTGTAGTACTCAAGCTCGGTTGGGGTATCGATGCGGCACATCACCGGGAAACGGGCGATGCGGCCGTCCAACGGGCGGTAAAGCTCCACCGTCAGGGTGGTGCGCGGCGACAGGTTCTCCAGGCCGCGGATCGAGACGATTTCGTCCCCGCCCAGGCCAAGCTTGTGCCAGCCCTCTTCCTTGAACTGCAAGGGCAGCACGCCCATGCCGACAAGATTGGAGCGGTGGATGCGCTCAAAGCTCTCGGCGATCACCGCCCGCACGCCCAATAGGGCCGTGCCCTTAGCCGCCCAGTCGCGCGAGGAGCCCGTGCCATATTCCTTGCCGGCGAACACCACCAGGGGCCGCCCCTCGCTCTGATAGCGCATAGCCGCGTCGTAGATCGCCATCTCCTCGCCGGAGGGGAAGTGCTTGGTCACGCCCCCTTCGATCTCGGGGGTGATCTTGTTGCGGATGCGGATGTTGGCGAAGGTGCCGCGCATCATGACGTTGTGGTTGCCGCGACGGGCGCCGTAGGAGTTGAAGTCTGCGGGCTCGACGCCGTGCTCCATCAAATAGGCCCCGGCGGGGGAGGCCTTCTTGATCGAACCGGCCGGCGAGATGTGGTCGGTGGTGATGGAATCGCCGAACACGGCCAGGATGCGCGCCTCGATCACATCGGTGATCGGCTTGGGCGTCATGGTCATGCCCTCGAAGTAGGGCGGGTTCTGCACATAGGTAGAATCGCCCTGCCAGCCGTAGGTCTGACCGCCCTTGATCTTGATCGCCTGCCAGTTCTTGTCGCCCTTGAACACATCGGCGTAGCGGCTGGAGAACAGGGCGTTGGTGACGGTGCTTTTTTGGATGTCGGCCACCTCCTGCGAGGTCGGCCAGATGTCCCGCAGATAAACGTCCTGCCCATCTTTGCCCTGGCCCAAAGGCTGGGTCGTCAGGTCCAGGCGCATGGTGCCCGCCAGGGCGTAAGCCACCACCAGGGGCGGTGAGGCGAGATAGTTGGCGCGCACGTCCGGATTGACCCGGCCTTCGAAGTTTCTGTTTCCAGAAAGAACGCTGACCGCAACGAGGTCGCCGTCCTGCACGGCCTTGGCCACCGGTTCGGGCAGGGGCCCGGAGTTTCCGATGCAGGTGGTGCAGCCATAGCCCACCAAGTTGAAGCCCAGGGCGTCCAGGGGGGCCTGCAGGCCTGCCTTGGCTAGATATTCAGTGACCACCTGAGAGCCGGGGGCCAGGGAGGTCTTCACCCAGGGCTTGGAGGTCAGGCCCAGTTCGATGGCCTTCTTAGCGACCAGGCCCGCCGCAATCAGCACCGAGGGGTTGGAGGTGTTGGTGCAGGAGGTGATGGCGGCGATTACCACATCGCCGTTGCCCAGGTCGTATTTGGTCCCGCCCACCGGGGTGCGCAGGGCGTCAGACATCTTGCCGAAGTCGCCCGTGAGGGCCTCTTCGAACTTGGGCGCCGACTCCGAAAGCAGAACCCGGTCCTGCGGACGCTTGGGTCCGGCCATGGAGGGCAGGACGGTGGAGATGTCCAGTTCAAGGCTGTCGGTGAACACCGGCTCGGGGGCGTCCGGCTCATGGAACATGCCCTGGGCCTTGGCGTAGGCTTCCACCAGCGCCACGCGTTCCTTGTCGCGGTTGGTCTTGGCCAGGTAGTCGATAGTCGCCCGGCTGATGGGGAAGAAGCCGCAGGTGGCGCCGTATTCGGGGGCCATGTTGGCGATGGTCGCTTGGTCCTCGATGGTCAGATTGGACAGGGCGTCGCCGTAGAATTCCACGAACTTGCCCACCACCCCGCGCTTGCGCAGCATCTGGGTGACGGTCAGAACCAGGTCGGTGGCGGTGGCGCCTTCGGGCAGCGCGCCCATCAGCTTGAAGCCGATCACCTCGGGAATCAGCATGGGAATGGGCTGGCCCAGCATGACCGCCTCGGCCTCAATGCCGCCGACGCCCCAGCCCAGCACGGCCAGGCCGTTGATCATGGTGGTGTGGCTGTCGGTGCCGACAACCGTGTCGGGATAGGCCACGCCCTCGTGGGTCCACACCGTCTGAGCGAGGTACTCCAGGTTCACCTGGTGACAGATGCCCGTACCGGGCGGCACCACGCGGAAGTTGTTGAAGGCCGAAGAGCCCCAGCGCAGGAAGTTGTAGCGTTCCAGGTTGCGCTCGTATTCCTTGGCCACGTTCTGGCCGAAAGCCTTGGCCGTGCCGAAGAAATCCACCATCACCGAGTGGTCGATCACCAGATCGACCGGGTTCAGCGGATTGATCTTTTCCGGATCGGCGCCGAGCTTGCCCATGGCGTCGCGCATGGCGGCCAGGTCCACCACAGCCGGAACGCCGGTGAAGTCTTGCATCAGCACCCGCGCCGGGCGGAAGGAGATTTCGTGCTCGACGCTGCCCTTATTGTTGACCCAGGCGGCGACCGCCTTGAGGTCGGCGGCGGTGACCGTCAGCTCATCCTCGTTGCGAAGCAGGTTCTCAAGGAGCACCTTCATCGACACCGGCAGGCGCGAGATGCCTTCCAGGCCGGCTTCCTCGGCTGCGGGCAGGCTGTAGTACTGATAGGTCTTTTTCCCGACCTTCAGGTCTTTGCGGGAGTTCAGGCTGTCTATAGACGGCATGGAATGATGATCCTCTGTCTGTTCAGGGCCGCCCGAAATCCGGTCGCGGGATCGCGCGCATATCGGAGCGGACACACAGCGTCCGGCCCGGCGCAGCGGTGGGCCCGCGCGGCCGCGCCCGTCATAGCCTTGCGCGGCGACGCCGTCCATGCGCCGCTTGTTTCAGCGACACGGGTTTGCCGGGCGTGATGATATCCAAGGTCACAATCCAGGGTTTTGCCCTCGCGCGCGGCGACCGGCTGTTGTTCGAGGGGTTCAACCTTGAACTCAAGGCCGGGCGCGCCTTGGCCCTGCGCGGACGCAACGGCGCAGGCAAAACCAGCCTACTGCGGGCGGTGGCAGGGTTGATCAGACCCCAGGCGGGAACGGTGTCTTTCGAGGGGCCGGACGGGCCGCTCGAGGACGAGGAGGCCCGCGCCTTGGGCCTGCACCTGATGGGCCATCATGACGGGCTCAAGCCCGGGCGTTTGGCGCATGAGGAGTTCGCCTTTCAGGCCCGCTGGTGCGGCGGTGATGAGGATGGGATCGCACGAGCGGTTCAGGCGCTGGACCTGGAGCGGATCGGCGAGCTCGAGGTGCGTAAGCTGTCGGCAGGCCAGAGACGCCGCCTAGCGCTGGGCCGCCTGATCGCCGCCCCCCGCGCCCTGTGGCTGCTTGACGAGCCCTTCGCGCCGCTTGACGGCGAGCACCGCGCCCGCTTCGGCGCCCTCATGGGCGAACACCTGGCGGCGGGCGGGATGATCCTGGCCGCCGTGCACGACCCCCTGCCGATCGAGGCGGACAGCGTGGAGATCGAGCCTTGAGCGCAATCCTCACCCTGCTCAAGCGCGAACTGGCCCTGGCTTGGGGTCGGGGCGGCGGCCCATTGGCGGCTCTGGCCTTTTACGCCTGCGTCGCCACCCTGCTGCCCCTGGCCGCCGGCGCGGCGCCTCAACGTTTGGCGGCGGTGGCGCCCGGATCAGCCTGGCTGGCCCTGGCGCTGGCCAGCCTGCTGTCCCTGGAGCGTCTGTTCGAGCGGGACTATGAGGACGGCGCGCTGGACCTGCTCTCGCTGGGTCCCTTGCCATTGGAGGCGGTCTCGGCGGTCAAGTGCTTGGCGCAGTGGATTTCCACGGGCCTGCCCCTGGCGGCTTTCACCCCCATCGCAGCAGTGGCCTTAGGCGCTGACCCCCGCTTGATCCCCCTGACCCTGGCCTGCGCCCTGCTGGGCGGCCTGGGCTTTTCCTTCGTCGGCGGCATCGGCGCGGCGCTCAGCCTAGGCAGCCGCCGGGGCGGAGTGCTGGTGGCGGTGATCGTCCTGCCCCTGTTCGCGCCGCCGGTGATCTTCGGCGCCGGGGCCCTGGAGGCCTTCGCCTCCGGCCTCAACTGGACGCCGGGCTTTCTGCTGCTGGGCGGCTATTGCCTCGCCGCAGTGGCTCTGGGCCCCTTCGCCATGGCGGCGGCGTGTAGGAATGCGCTGTCGTAATTCCATCCTTCCACGCTGCGTGGTGGAGGATAGCGAGCCTTGCCCCGGCCGCACGCAGCCTTTATCTCACCCTGATGATCACCTTTCTCGCCAATCCGCAGAGGTTCATGACCCTGTCGCGCTGGTTGGCGCCGACCTTGGGCGTCATCGCCTTGGCCCTGGCCTGCGCCGGCCTGGGCATGGGGCTGAATGCGCCGCCTGACTATCAGCAGGGCCCCACGGTGCTGATCATGTTCGTGCATGTGCCGGCCGCATGGCTGGGCATGTTCGCCTATGGTTGCCTGGCGGGCTCAGCCTTCTTCGGTCTGGTGTTCCGCCATTCACTGGCCGACGCCGCCGCCCGCGCCGCGGCGCCCCTGGGCGCCGGGTTTACGCTGCTGGCCCTGATTACGGGGTCCTTGTGGGGCCGTCCCATGTGGGGCGCCTGGTGGGTGTGGGACGCGCGCCTGACCTCCGAGCTGATCCTGTTTTTGTTCTATATCGGCTATCTGGCCCTGCAGGCGGCCATCGACGACGAGGCCAAGGCGGACCGCGCCGCCTCGATTCTGGCTCTGGTAGGGGCGGTCAATCTGCCGATCGTGCACTACTCGGTGGTGTGGTGGAACAGCCTGCACCAGGGCGAGTCGATTTTCGTGAAGGGCGGCCCGCTGTTGTCGGCGGTCTATCTGTGGCCCCTGGCCTTGATGGCCCTGGCCTATACGGTCGGATTCGGCGCCTTGTGGCTGACCCGTATCCGCGCCGAGGTGTGGCGCCGACGGGCCGGCGTCCTGGCCGTGCAGGCGGCGCGATGATGGGCAAATACGCTTTCTACGTCTTGATGGCCTACGGCGTCAGCGCCGCAGTGATTGGGTGGATGATCCTCGACACCTTGCTGCGCGTGCGGCGTTGGCGGGCCGAAGTGCTGCGCCGGGAGGAGGCGTCGGGTAAGGCCGAGGACGAGACGTGAGGCGACTTTTGCCGCTGATCCCCCTGGCGGTGGGCGCCTTGCTGGTGGTCCTGTTCGCCAGCTACGGCCTGCACCACGATCCGCACGTCAATCCGGCGGCCCTGGTGGGCAAGCCCCTGCCGGCCGACAGCCTGCCACCGCTCTCGGGCGGCCAGCCTCAAACGATCGCCTCCGCCGCCAAGCCGCCGATGGTGGTGAATGTGTTCGCCTCTTGGTGCGCGCCTTGCGCGGAGGAAGCGCCGCAGATGATGCGACTCAAGGCACTGGGCGTGCCCATCGTCGGGGTGGCCTACAAGGATCAGACCTCGGCCACCCAGAGCTTTCTGGACAAGTATGGCGATCCCTTTGATCGGGTGCTGCAAGATCGCTCGGGCGATGTGGGCGTGAACTTCGGCATCTCCGGCGTGCCCGAGACCTTTGTGGTCGATACGCACGGGATGATCGTGGCCAAGCACATCGGTCCGATGACAGATCAGGACGTGCAGGCCCTGGCCGATCACGTCGCGAGCTTGAAAGCCCGCGCCGCCCGTTAACCCTAGCTTCACGCGAGCCGGGCAAATTCATGGCTGGTTAACCATGATCCTGCCCCATGCCGCCGATCACTCCTGTCGCACCCTCCAGCACGCTCCTGGCTCCGAGCCGGGCCCGCAGCCCTGAAGCCATTGCCGCACATCGGGCCTTCTTTAACGCTGCCCTGGGCAAGGCCGCGCCAGCCGCTCCGGCGCCGGCGCCGCCCAAAGCCATAGCGCCCAGGGCCTTAGCCGAAGCCTCCGCTCCGCCGGCTCCCGCCCGCGCATCGGCGCCGGTCCCGGCGCCTCACAGCGAGGGCGGCGCGCCCCCGCCGAACCGCTTCGCGCGGCCCGGTTCGCTGATTGACATCAAGGTTTAAGTAGGCGCCGCGGGCGCGGCATTCTTTTTGGCCTTCTTCTTTTTCTTTTTCTTTTCGGACTTGGCCTTCTTCTCGGCCTTGGCGGCCTCCTTGGCCGTGCGCTTGTTGGCGGCGTCCGGTCCGCCCTTAGGCTTGGCGGCGGCCTTGCCCATGTCGCTCAGGGTCTTGAGGAAGGCGTCGCGCTTGGCCGAGGGGACCAGGGCCAGGATGCGCTGGTCCGCCACCGCCACGCGCGGCGCGGCCTCCTGCACCGAGGCACGGCCGGCGTCTGTCAGGCTGACCGTGTTGGCCCGGGCGTCCAGGGTCGAGCGTTCACGCGCGAGCAGGCCCTTGCCGATCAGGCGGGCGACCAGTTCGGCCAGGGTCGAGCGGTCGATGCCCGTGGCCTTGACCAGATCGCTCTGGGTGCAGCCCTCCCGGGCCTGAACGGCGGTCAGCACAGCGAACTGACGTTGGGTGATGGCCCCGGCGCCGGCTTCCTCGGCGTAGATGTCCAAGGCGAGCTGCAGAGCCCTATGCAGCAGATGGCTGGGCGATTGCTCCAGCGTGGAGTTTGTGGACTGTGTCGCCTTGGCCATGTTCCTCCGCCCCGAGGCCCCAATCGGGCCCCGTCCGCCCCCAAGTCGCCCGTCTTGTATACGCCTTAGGCGTCAGTTTGACGACAGACCGTCCGTGGACGGCTGGCTCACGATTCCGGCGGGGTCTCTTGGCCGGCGAGCGGCGCCTCGGCGAACTGGGCGTGTTTCATCAGGAAGGGGACCTGGGCCAATGAGAACAGGAGGGACGCCGCGAATTTTGCGCCCTTAAACCAGGCGAATTCGGCGTCGTTGTGCAAGCGGCGCACCACCTCGTTGGCAACCCCCAGCACCAGGAAGAAGATCGCATAGCGGAAAGTCAGGGTGCGCCAGGCTGGCAGGGGCATCTGAAAGGCTGAGCCCAGCAGCTCCTTGAGTGGATTGAGGCCGAGTCGATTGCCGAGCAGCAGCCCGAACCCCAGGCCGAGATAGAGAAAAGAGCCTTCCATTTTTAGGTAGTTGGTGTCGCCGGTAATCAAGGTCAGCCCACCGAACACCAGACCGAACAGACCCATAATCAGAGGGAGGGGCGCGAGGCGCTTCTCGACGGTCAGACCAACGGTCACCGCGAGCGCCGAGCCGGCGACAACGGCCCAGGTCGCCTTCAGCAGGTCATGCGTGATCGCGTAGACCAGGCCGAACGCCACCAAACTGCCGAAATCCACGGCGGCCCGTAGCCAATGGGAGTCCTTGCTGGGCAGAATCGTCGTTTCCGTCATCGTTCGATCTCCAACCCAACCAGGGAGCGGGCAAAGCGGTTCGCGTCGAAAGGTTGTAGATCCTGCACCCCTTCGCCCACGCCGATCAGCTTGATCGGGGCGTGCGAGGCCTCCGCGACAGGCACCAGCACCCCGCCGCGCGCGGTGCCGTCCAGCTTGGTCATGACCACGCCGGTCACGCCCGCGATCCGGTCGAAGGCCTCCACCTGGGACAGGGCGTTGCGTCCGACCGTCGCGTCAAGCACCAGCAGGGTTTCGTGCGGCGCGGACGGATCGAGCTTCTTCAGCACGCGCACCACCTTGGCCAGCTCATCCATCAGGGCGGCCTTGTTCTGCAGGCGGCCGGCGGTGTCCACCAGCAGCACGTCAAAGCCCTCGGCCTTGGCCCGCTCCAGGGCCTCATAGACCAGGCCCGAGGCGTCCGCGCCGATGGACTTGGCGATCACCGGCACGCCCGCGCGCTCGCCCCACACCTTGAGCTGTTCGATGGCGGCGGCGCGGAAGGTGTCGCCCGCGGCGATCAGCACCTTGGCCCCGCGCCCCTTCAGATCAGCGGCGATCTTGCCCAAGGTGGTGGTCTTGCCCGATCCATTGACGCCCACGAACAGCACCACATAGGGCTTTGGCCCGGCCAGGGGCTCAAAACGGCCTTGATGGGGGGTCAATTCGGCGGCGATGGCCTCAGCCAGGCCGAGGCGAATCTCATCTTCGCCGATCTCGCGGCCAAAGCGATTGCGCCCAAAGGCCTCGGTCACGCGCGCGGCGGCCTGGGGGCCCAGGTCCGCCTCGATCAACAGGTCCTCCAGCTTGTCCAGCTGCGCCTGGTCCAGCTTGACCTTGGTCAGGGCCGCGACGACCTGTTGGGTCATCTCGTTAGAGGAGCGCGCCAAGCCCTTGCTCAGGCGCTCCAGCCAGCCCGGCTTGGGCGAAGACAGCCGCGCCAGCGGCGAGTTTGGGTCGAACATGGGCGCGTCGGACGGCATCTAGGCTTCGGCCCTTTGTCCATGGGCGCGGCGCCCATCATGTCCAACAATCAGCAACGGCAGGATCGATCCGGGCTCGGCGGAACCGTCGAAGGCGACCTCGGTGAAATCCTCCACCCGCGCCAGACCGGGCTTTTCCACCAGTGCGTGCACGACGTGGCCGATCCGTCGCTCCAGGTGGCGGGCCAGGGCCAGATCGCCCGCCTGGCGCAGGGCCTTGGCCCGGGTCTTGACCAGGCCCCGATCCAACTGCGGCATGCGCGCGGCGGGCGTGCCCGCCCGGGGGCTGAAGGGGAAGACGTGCAGGAAAGACAGCCCGGCCTCAGTCACTAGGCGCAGGCTGTTGTCGAACATGTCGTCTGTCTCGGTCGGGAAGCCGGCGATCAGGTCCGCGCCGAAGGCTGTATCCGGGCGCACCGAACGCACCGCGCCGATCAGGTCCAGGGCCTGGGCGCGGCTGTGGCGCCGCTTCATCCGCTTAAGGATCATGTCGTCGCCCGACTGCAGCGACAGGTGCAGATAAGGCGCAAGCCGCTCTTCCGACGCCAGGCAATGCATCAGCTCGCTGTCGATCTCCGCTGCGTCGATGGACGATAGGCGAAGCCGGGGCAGGGCGGGGACCAGCTTGAGAATGCGCGCCACCAGACCGCCCAGCGTCGGCGTTCCCGGCAGGTCCTGGCCCCAGGAGGTCAGATCAACCCCCGTCAGCACCACTTCCTTATAGCCCTGGGCCGCCAAACGCTGGACCTGTCCGACCACGTCGCCGGCCGGCGCCGAGCGAGAATTTCCCCGGCCATAGGGAATGATACAGAAGGTGCAGCGGTGATCGCAGCCGTTCTGCACCTCCACATAGGCCCGAGCGCGTTCGGTCAGGCCGCCCAGGGCCGGATCGGCCATGTCGCGCCGTTCGAAGATATCCCCCACCCGGACCCGGGCGCTGATCGCCCCGGCATAGGCGCCGGGCGCGGCCTTTTCGGCATTGCCCAGCACCTGATCCACCTCGGCCATGGCGGCGAAGGCGGCCGGGTCGATCTGGGCCGCGCAGCCGGTGACGATCAGCCGGGCGCCGGGCCGTTCGCGCCTCGCCTTGCGGATCGCCTGGCGCGCCTGACGCACCGCCTCGGCTGTGACCGCGCAGGTGTTGAACACCACCGCGTCCGTCAGGCCGTCCAGCCGGGCCCGCTCGGCGATGGCCTGGCTTTCGTGCGCATTCAGCCGGCAGCCGAAAGTGACGACCTCGACGTCGTCGGCGCGCGCCGGGCGCGGCAGGACCAGCGGGGCGTTCACGCCATGGCTCCGGCCAGCTCGCCCTTATATTCGACGGCCACCGGGCCAGTCATCAGGACGTGATCATCGGCCTCGCGCCACTCAATCACCAAGTCCCCGCCATCCAGCTCCAGTGTCGCGCGGCGGCCGGTCAAGCCTCGGCGGTGAGCCGCCACCAGGGCCGCGCAGGCGCCGGTGCCGCAGGCCTTGGTCAGGCCGGCGCCTCGCTCCCACACCCGCAGGCGGATGCGATCCGGCGCCTTGATCTGGGCAAAGCCGACATTGACGCCTTCGGGAAACAGCCGGTGATGTTCGATCAGAGGTCCGACCTCGGCCACCGGCGCTTGTTCGGCGTCTCCAACGAAGAACACCACGTGCGGATTGCCCATGCTGACGCAGCCGGGGGTGTGCAGGATCGGGTCGTCGATGGGGCCGACCTGCAGTTCGATCCCGCGCGTGTCCATGTCCTCAGCCAGGGGGATCTCGTCCCAGCGCAGGCGGGGTGCGCCCATGTCTACGGTGACGCGTTCCGGACCGGCGCGGCGCACATCGATCACACCGGCATTGGTCTCCAGCCTCACCTGGTCAAGGCCGCGCTCCTGCATGAGCAACCACCCCACGCAGCGGCTGGCGTTGCCACAGGCGTCCACCTGGCCGCCATCGGCGTTCCAGATGCGCATGAAGGCGTCGGCGCGGGTGGAGGGCTCGATGGCGATAAGCTGGTCGCAGCCGGAGGCGCCGCCGCGATCAGCAATCGCGCGGACCTGCGCCGGGGAGGGCGCAAAGGGCTGACGGCGGGCCTCGACCACCACAAAGTCGTTGCCCGCTCCGTTCATCTTAAGAAACGGGCGGCTCATGGGCCGGACATATAGGGGATTGGCGGACAAAAGGCTAAGGGCGGGTTCGGATTCAGTCCCGGTGATAAGGCCCGCCGGCCAAGATCGTCACGGCTCGGTAGACCTGTTCGGCCAACATGGCGCGGGCCAGGGCGTGGGGCCAGGTCTGGGGCCCAAACGCCAGGGTCTCATCGGCCTGGGCCAGGACTTCGGGCGCCAGTCCGTCTGCCCCGCCGATGATCAAAACCAGTTTGCGCCGACCGTCATCGCGCAGTTTGGCGATCTTGCCGGCGAAGGCGCGCGAGGCCAGGGCCTGACCGTTCTCGTCACAGGCGATGACATAGGCGTCTTTCAGCTGGGCCAACAGGACCTCGCCTTCCGCGCCCTTGCCGGGTTTGCGCGCCTCGACTTCCAGCACCTCCACCGGCCCCAGGCCCATGGCGCGCCCGGACGCGGTGGCGCGCTCGGCGTAGTCCAGCGCCAGCGCCGCCTCGGGCGCTCGGCCGAGCTTGCCGACGGTGAGGAGGGTGATGATCATGCTCGCTCATCCCGGCGGAGGCTGGGACTCAGTAAACGGGGTTTCATTGACATCACATCAATTGCACAATTGATTGCCTGAGCCGCAAATAGTTCGGCTATTCCACAATCGGTATTAAGCCACCGTACCCCCGCACGGGAGCGGCGGTGGCGATGTGATCGGCAGTTTCATGCGCCGGTCGCTGAAGGCAGATGATGCCTTGAGGTATCATCTGCTGATTAGTTTTCACGGGCTCGTCCCAATTTGTCGTCCCCAGAGCGCTTTGTGATACCTATGACAAGTGAATCGGCCCAATTCTGGGCGGTTTATCGGAATTAAATTGATACTTTTATTTGTCAAATTTTAGGATCATTGTCAGCTTCAGATACCAAGGAGCTACGCAATGACAACACCAATCCACCCCGAAGCGCTTAAGGCCTTACGACAGCGCAAACGTTGGACGCAAGAGCAGTTGGCCGACGCCACAAAAGGCACGAATAGGGTCAGTCTGCCGACGATCAAGCGCATTGAGAGTACGAAGGACGGTGCGTATTCGGCCAACGCCCGCGTAGCGGAAGCGTTGGCCAAGGCCCTCGGTGTCAGCCCCGAGGACCTTTCAAGAGTTCCTTCCGAGGCAGAGGACCACGAAGAGTCTCTGCGGAGGTTTGGCTATCGCCCGCTTCGCACGATGATCGACGCCGAAACAGCCCTCGCCTTGAGCATGGTACAACATATCTACGGCATACCGATCCGATCACAGATCGCGATGGCGCCGCTATTCGCTGCTTTGCTCGCGGAAGGAAGCTTCGCTTGGCGGCGGAAACGCCTCGAATCTATCGAAGAGGCATCTCGAATGCTTCAGGAACTGGGCGGTGGGCACTGCTCTTTCGCCGCCGGCGCTGCTTGGCGGGTGGCCGATGGAGCCGATGGAGAGCGTAAGTCGATCAACAAACGGGATCTGTTTGGGGACCATGTCTCAGACGAGGCATACGATTGCGGCTATGACCCATCGGTGACCAATCCTTTCGCCGATTATCTGGAGACTTTCGCTACGGAGGCCCAGGCGCAGACCATAAGATTCGATAAGGAATTCGGCTGGAAGACCAGCGAGGGGCTGCCAAATTACCGGATCGGAGCTGACATCATCGAGCAGCTCACCGGGGGTGACCCGGATGCGGAATATGCCCTGCTGCGTGGGCATGTCCGCATCAAGGACATACCGGACCAACTCCTCGGCGGCGACAAAGAGGTCGAGCGTGTTGCTTGGATGATCGACCGTATTCCGGTCGAGGAATTCGCTGCCCGGAAGGCCGAGTTCGACGAGCTATCCGCGCTCATTGGGCTCGATGAGATCGGCAACGATGCCCCGTCGCAGGATAATCCCGAGGGAGACAATCATGCTTGACCATCGGCTTACCCACCACGCGGAGGTGCGTATGCGCCAGCGCGGCTTTCGCAAGTGTGACGTCGATCTTATCCTCAGTGTGGCTACGCCCGTTGCGGACGACGCGTTTTTCCTGACCGATCAGGATGCAGCCCGCGAAATTGAACGACGAAAGCGCGAAATCCAGCAACTTGAGCGCCTGCGGGGAAGCAAGATCATCGTCGACGCTGACGCTGTCGTCACGCTCTATCACGTAGCACCGAAGTCCCGGCGGCCCAGCAGCAGCAAGGACACAACGTGGTCGTGAGATCGGAAGTCAATGAACGCACCGTAGCCCGGCCAGCGTGTGAAGGCTTATAGAATGACCACGACCCATATCCGCCCCCTGCGCAGCCAAGCCGACTATGATGCGGCGCTTGCCGAATTCGAACGCTGCTTCGACGATGAGCCCGTGGCGGGCTCGGCTGAAGCGGACCGCTTCGAACTTCTGGGCCTTGTCATCGCCAAGTACGAAGACGAACATTTTCCCATCAGTAGCCCCGACCCTGTCGAGGTCATCAAGCTGGTGATGGAAGGGCGCGGCTATTCCAACAAGGACTTGGCGGCCGTGTTGGGTTCGGCGCCCCGCGCCTCTGAGATTCTGAACCGCAGACGCGCTCTGAATCTTGACCAAATTCGGCGCCTATCGCGCCAATGGAAAATTCCCGCAGACACGCTCATCGGCCAGTTCGAACAGGCTTAATTCGCCGCCAAGTGTCGCGAAGGCGTGTCGACGGACCAGATCTTCTCGATGTTGTAGAAGGCGCGCACTTCGGGGCGGAACAGGTGGACGATCACGTCCCCCGCGTCGATCAGCACCCAGTCACACTGAGGCAGGCCTTCGATGGGCGCGCGGCCGTGGCCGGCGTCCTTGATGGCGCGCGCCAGGTGGTCGGCCAGGGCGCTGACGTGGCGCTGCGAGCGGCCGGAGGCGATCACCATGGCGTCGGCCATGGAGCTTTTGCCTTTCAGGTCGATGAGAACGATGTCCTCGGCCTTATCCTCGTCCAGGCGCGTGAGGATCAGTTCTTCGAGCGAGATCACCGGCCGGGTCTTGGCGACGGCCTTCTTGGCTCGGGCCGGGGCGCGAACGGGCGCTCCTTCGGCGACGGGCGCGCTAGGCGCAACTTTACGATTCAGCGGATGGCTCCTTTGACCAGAACCGCCCAATAGCACAGAAAACCTCAAGGTTCACGGGCTCCCATGCTTGTCCTTGGCCCTAATTGCGGAAGACGAGCTGAAATTGAGCGGTTCGCGCATGTAGAGCCAGGCGGGCGCGGGCGTCAGCGGCAACAGGCGGGCCTGGCGCGAATGGCGCCGATAGAAGGTGAAGCGCACCGCTGCGGGGGCCAGACGGCTGCGGATCGCCGCGCCCGGCCGGGCGATGACCGCCACGGGCGTCTCGTGCATGATCTGGGTCCAGCCGCGCCAATGGTGCAGGATCGACAGATTGTCCGCCCCCATGATCCATACGAAATGCACGCTGGCAAAGCGCGCTTTCAGCGACCGCAGCGTATCGATGGTGTAGGCCGATCCCAGGCGGCTTTCGATGTCCGACACGATCATGGACGGTCCGCGCGCGAACCGCCGGGCGCTTTGCATGCGGTGTTTCAGGTCGGCGGATCGTGGTTTTAACGGGTTTTGCGGTGAGACCAGCCAGATGACCTTATCCAACCCCAACCGCCGTAGGGCGGTCTGAGCCACATGGGCGTGGCCGTCGTGGGCGGGATCGAACGAGCCGCCGAACAGACCGACCTTTTGGCCACGCGTGAGGAAGAAGCCCGGCCGCAGGAGCTGGGGGCGCCCCCCGGCCGGCAGGCGCCGCGCAGGTCCCGCCGACCACATCAGCGGCGCAGCTTCGGATCGGTCTGGCGCACGCGGCTGCGCACCGTGAACACGCCGTCCCCCGCCAGCACCCCGCCGCGCGCGAACAGCCGCCCGTTTTGCCAGTTGGAGAGGCCCAGCTCGGGCCGGTTCAGGGCGTATTGGCCGTCGACCCAACGGGTGAAGCCGTCGCCGACGAAGGGGGCGTTGATGGCCCGGATGAAATGGTTGTGGGCCTCATCGTCCTCGGAAATCAGGCTGGCCGCGAACTGCGGGCTGAAGGCGTTGAACAGCGCAATGGCTTCATTGAGCGTATCGACGATCTTGAGGCTGACCTCGGGGGTGTCTTCCCACTCCCATTCGCGGCCCAGCTGGTTGGTCGGCAAAAGCTCAGCGCGCAGTTCCTCCACATCGCCCTCGGCGCGGCGCACGCGCACGCGCGCATCCAGCCAGCCCTTGGGTATGAAGGCCTCGTCGCCCTCCACCACATGCAGCTTGCAACCGTGGCCGCGCCGCTCGCCGGCTCGGGTCAGGGCGTCCAGGAACAGGGGCACGAGCTCATCGGCCCGCTCGCGCAGGATGCAGCAGACGTTCAAGGTGTTGCACACCTTGCGGTCCAGGGAGTTTTCCACCACGGCGGCGAAGCGCGCGGCGTCAGCCGCACGGTCGGCGATCATCCAGGCGCCGCCCGTGCCGTGCAGGCTGACGGGGATGCCCGCTTGACGCGCCACCGCGCCCAACTGGGCCACCGCCGCGCCCGAGCCGCGCGCCACGGCCAGGGACAGGCGTGGGTCCGAGAACATGGCCCAGCCGGCGGAACGCTCTGCGCTGTCGACCAGAACGGCGGCGCCTTCCGGCAGGCGGGCCTCGATCAGCGCTGGCGCCAGCGCGTGCTCGACGATCGCGCGCGCTGTGCCCAGCGCATCGCTGCCGATGCGAAACACCACCGTATTGCCGCCGCGCAGCACCCCCGCCGCGTCGGCGAACACATTGGGGCGGCCCTCGAACACGAACCCGACGACGCCCAGGGCGGCTTTGAATTGCTCAACCTGCCAGCCGGTGTGATTGATGGTTTCGATCCGCTCCCCTCGGCTCGGGATGGCGTCGCGCCATCCGCGCAGGCCCTCGATCATGTCCCGGCGCATTTTCGCGTCCGCGATCAGGCGGGTGGTGGACCGACCGCGCGCACGGGCGGCGGCCTGATCCAGAGCGTTCGCCTTAGCGATTTGCGCCCAAACGGCTTCATCATCCAGTTTCGCCGCAAAGCCTTCAAAGAAGGCGGTGACGTTTTGGTCGCTCACCTCGCGCAGCCTGCGAAAGGCGTCGTAGGCGCGCGCCACGGCGTCGTGCGCGATCTCATGCACCTGGGCGGGAATATGCAGCAGGGCGCCGGTTTCCTGCACCACCACCAGCTTGTCACCGGCCTTGAAGGCGGCGGCCAGCTCAGCGGAGACCAGGGCCACGCGGTCCCCGCCGTAGGGGATCGGCATGCCGGCGGTCAGGGCGGTGAGTTGGGCGCTCATGCCTGCACCGGCCTGACCGGCAGGGCCAGGTCGTCGGCATGGATCAGGGTGGGGCCTTCGGTGAAGCCGAGGGCCGCCTCGATGGCGTCCGAGCGCAGGCCCATGATTTTTTCAGCTTCGGCGGCGTCATAACGCGACAGACCCCGCGCGACCTCGCGGCCGGTGGGGTCGAGCACCACCACCGTATCGCCCTTGCCGAACCGGCCCTCGACCTTGCGGACCCCGGCGGGCAGCAGGCTCTTGCCCGCGCGCAGGGCCGTCACGGCGCCGGCGTCCACCGTCACAGAGCCCTGCGGCGCCAGGGAGCCGGCGATCCATTGCTTATAGGCGGCCGACGGGCTGAGGGAGGGCTCGATCAGGGTCGAGGCGGCGCCGTCTTCCACGGCGCGCAGGGGCGCCGGGCGGCGACCATGGGTGATCAGGGTGGCGCAGCCGGCGCCCTGGGCGATGCGCGCGGCGACCAGCTTGGCGCCCATGCCGCCCACGCCGACACCGGCTGCAGCGTTGGAGCCCCCGGCCATGGCGTCGATCTCGGGCGTCAGCTCGGAAATCACATCCAGGCGCCGGGCGTTGGGGTCCACGCGGGGGTCGGCGGTGTAAAGGCCGTCCACGTCCGACAACAGAACCAGCAGGTCCGCCCCGATCATCTGCGCCACCCGCGCGGCCAGACGGTCGTTGTCGCCGTAGCGGATTTCCTCGGTGGCGACGGTGTCGTTCTCGTTGACGATGGGAATGACGTTCAGGCCGATCAGGGTTTCCAGCGTCGCCTTGCCGTTTAGCCAGCGGCGGCGCACCTCGGTGTCGTCGCGGGTCAGCAGCACCTGGGCGGCAGCCAGGCCGAAGGGCTCGAAGGCCTCTTCCCAGGCGCGCATGAGCAGGCTTTGGCCGGCCGCGGCGGCGGCCTGCTTTTCGGGCAGGTCCAGCGCGCGGCGGCCCAGGCCCAGACGCCGTCGGCCAAGGGCCACGGCGCCGGACGAGACGATCAGCAATTGCTGGGCGCGCTCGGCCATGCGCGCGGCGTCGGCGCTGAGCGCCTTTAGCCAGGCGCGGTCGGGCTCGCCGGTCTCCCCGTCGGCCACCAGAGCGGAGCCGACCTTGACCACCACCCGGCGGCAGGTTTTCAGCAATTGGGCCGCGTGGGTCATGGACGCCACTCGCGGATGTCCGCCCCGGACGTCGCGTGGGCCTCGGCCGCCTTGCGGGCGACAACCTCGGCATAGGCGGCCCTCAGCAGGGCCTTCACGCCCTCGCCGGATACCCCGGAGACCTCATAGACTTTCTGCTTGCAGGCGGCCTTGAGGGCCTTTAGCCGCAGTTTGCGCGTATCTGGGTCCAGGGCGTCGATCTTGTTCAGGGCCACCAGCTCGCTCTTGCCGGCCAGCTCTTGGCCATAGGCGTTCAGCTCGGCGCGCACCGTGCGCCAGGCGCCGGCCACGTCTTCCTCGGTCCCGTCGATCAGGTGCACCAGCACGGCGGTGCGCTCGACGTGGCCGAGAAAGCGTACACCCAGACCCGCCCCTTCAGAGGCGCCTTCGATCAGGCCGGGAATGTCGGCGATGATGAAGCGCTCCTGGGTCGACAGGTCGACCATGCCCAGGTTGGGGGTCAAGGTGGTGAAGGGATAGTCGGCGATCTTGGGCCGGGCGGCCGAGGCGGCGGCTAGGAAGGTCGACTTTCCCGCGTTGGGCAGGCCCACCAGGCCGACGTCGGCGATCAGCTTCAGGCGCAGCCACAACCAACGCTCCTGGCCGGGCAGACCGGGATTGGCGTGGCGCGGCGCTTGGTTGATCGGCCCCTTGAAGTGGGTGTTGCCAAACCCGCCGTTGCCGCCACGCGCCAGGCACAGCCTCGCGCCTGCCTTGTCCAGGTCGGCGACCAGGGTTTCCTGATCCTCCTCGTAGATCTGGGTGCCTACGGGCACCTTGAGCACCACGTCGGCCCCATTGTGGCCTGCGCGGTTGCGGCCCATGCCGTGCACTCCGGTCTCGGCCTTGAAGTGCTGCTGATAGCGGTAGTCGATCAGAGTGTTCAGCCCCTCGACCGCCTCGATCCACACGTCTCCGCCGCAGCCGCCGTCACCGCCGTCCGGGCCGCCGTACTCGATGAACTTTTCCCGGCGGAATGAGACCGCGCCCCCCCCGCCGTCGCCGGAGCGGATAAAGATTTTGCACTGATCGAGGAACTTCATGGCTCTCTATAGTCTGTTCACGGTTAGGCGATCCACACCATCATGCGCGTGGCCGCCTCCGCCCCCCGCGCGCGGGAAAAGCGGCGCTGCACCTCGCCGGTATACAGGAAGCCGGTTTTGATCAGCACCCGGCCCGACGCCTTGTTGTCGGCGAAGTGGCCGGAGTAGATCAATCTGCGCTCCCACTCGGTCTTGGCCCATCTCAGGGCCCCGTCCGCCGCCTCCGTGGCCAGGCCCTTGCCCCAATAGGGCCGGCCCAGCCAATAGCCGAGCTCCAGCGACGACGAACTGTTGCGATGAAAGCCCAGGGCGCCGATCACCCCGGCGTCCTTGTGCTCGACGACGAAGGTGTTCTGCTCGCGCGCATTCAGCGCCCGCGCCTGACTGATGTAGGCGCGCGCGTCCGCCTGCCCGTAGGGATAGGGCATGCGCGTGGTGTTGCTTGAGACGGCGTAGTCGCTTGCCAGCTTGGCGATGGCGGGCGCGTCGGCCAGTTCAGGGCGGCGCAGACGCAGCCGCGCGGTGCGGATGTCGGGCGCCAGGTCGATGGTTGTCATGATCGTTCCTCTGGTTGGGAACGCTCGTTCGCCTCGGGCTGGTCAGCCCATAACGAAAGCGGGGAGCCCGGCGCTCCGGACTCCCCGCTGATTCTCGGTCCGGTGCGCTGCGATGATCGCG
This sequence comes from Pseudomonadota bacterium, assembly GCA_048498155.1. GTDB lineage: Bacteria > Pseudomonadota > Alphaproteobacteria > Caulobacterales > Caulobacteraceae > BOG-938. Next base: position 61,075 of record JBEHYN010000010.1, read on the forward strand.
GCGCGGTCCGGAAAATCCGTATCGCGCCTATTCGGCGGCCTTGGCCTGTACGGTCGGCATGACGGCCACATAGGTGCGGTCCCCACGCTTGGCGAGGAACTTCACATGGCCGGTAGCCTTGGCGAACAGGGTGTGGTCGCGGCCGATCCCGACATTGTCGCCGGGATAGAACTTGGTGCCGCGTTGACGCACCAGAATGTTGCCGGCCAGAACCGGCTCGCCGCCGAACTTCTTGACGCCGAGACGCTTGCCTGCGGAGTCGCGCCCGTTGCGCGAGGAGCCGCCTGATTTCTTGTGAGCCATGTGATGCTCTCCTAAACGCTCGTCTTACGCTTCGCTGTCGGAAGCGGGCTTGGCCTTGGCCTTCGGCGCGGCCTTTTTAGCGGGCGCGGCGTCGGCCTTGGCTTCGGAGTTCGGCGCAGCCGCCTTTTTAGGGGCGGCGGCCTTAACAGGGGCTTCCGCCGCCGGAGCGGCCTTTGCCTTGGGGGCTGCGGCCTTGGCCACGGCCGCTTTCGGAGCCGCAGCCTTTTTGACCGGAGCCGCTTCGACCGGAGCCGCGATCGTCAGATTGCGGGCGCGGGCGTTGAGCACCGACTTGGGCGTCAGGTCGACCGTTCCGTCCCACTTGGATTCGCTCTTGCCGGCGGCCACCGAAGTGACGCGAAGCACGGATTCAATTTGGCGATGGCCCTTGGTGCGGCGGTAGCCCTGGCGACGGATCTTCTTGAAGATCTTCACCTTCTCGCCCTGACGGGTCTCGATCAGAGTGGCGTTGACCACCGCGCCGGCCACCAAAGGTGCGCCAACGGTCACGTCCGCGCCCTCCCCGATCAGCAGCACGTCATTGAACGCAACCTCGGCGCCGACGTCGCCGTCGAGTTTCTCGACGACCAACAGATCGCCGGCCTGCACCCGGTATTGCTTCCCGCCGGTCTTGATCACCGCGTACATGGGTCTAAGCCTCAAAAGTCAGGTGCGCCTTGGCTTTTTGAGCCGATTGGGAGCGCGCCACAAAAAATGAATGCGCCCGCGAGATAGCCCGCGGGCGAGAAGCGGGGACTTATACTCAGGCGCGCTTCCAAGTCAACGCGAACCAGGAAACAACGCAGCCCCCCTGGATCGTTACAATATAACAAGCTATACGGCGATCATGACGCCGTGCAAGCCGACCCTGTTGCAGATGAGCGCCGTCGCCCGGCTGGCGATGGCCCTGGCCGCCTGCGCGGTTGTCTGGGCGGTGATCGGCTGGGCGCTGGCCTGATCCATGAACGCTGTGGTTCTTCATGATCTGTCTCTCGGCTACGAGCGCCAACCGGCGGTCAACAACCTGTCGGGTCGATTTGCCGCCGCCAGCCTGACGGCGGTGGTCGGACCCAATGGATCGGGCAAGTCGACCCTGCTGAAGGCCTTGGCCGGACATTTAAAGCCTCTGGCGGGTTCAATTGACCTCGGCGGGGTCAAGCGAGGTCAGATCGCCTATCTGCCCCAGGTTCATGGCTTGGACCTGAACTTTCCCATTCGCCTGGTCGACCTGATCAGTCTGGGCTTTATCGGCCGACGCGGACTGATGGGTGGGTTGGACGGCCGCGACCGGGCGCGCCTGAACGCCGCCATCGTCGCCGTGGGCCTGGAGGGGCTGGAACATCGAGCCATCGGCGCTGTGTCGGGCGGCCAGCTTCAGCGCGCCCTGTTCGCCCGCGTGCTGGTGCAGGACGCAGAGCTGGTGCTGTTGGACGAGCCGTTTAACGGCATCGACGCCCGCACCTGTGAGGACCTCGCCGAACTGATGGCCGGCTGGCCCGCCCAGGGCCGCACGGTGATCGTGGTGCTGCACGATCTGGACCTCGCCAACCGTCTTTGCCCCAACATCTTGGTGCTCGCCCGCGAAAAAGTGGCCTGGGGTCCCAGCGATCAGGCCCTGGTGGAGGAATCCCTGACCCGCGCACGCGAAATCGCGCAATCCTGGCGCGAAGACGATTACGCGCCGACGCAAAGGCACACGGCGTGAGCCATTGGGTCGGCATGATCAGCTTGAAGAGCGCGGCGGCCGGGGCGGTGGCCCTCGCCTTTGGCGGTGCGCCGCTGGGCGTGCTGATGGTCGCCCGTCGTCTCAGCCTGCTGGGCGACGCCATGTCCCATGGCATTTTGCCGGGTGTGGCCATCGCCTATCTGCTGGCCGGCGCCAATCCTTTGGCCCTGCTCATCGGCGCCTTGACGGCGGGCATGACCGTGGCGGGGCTGTCCAGCCTTCTGACGCGCACCGGCAAGCTGCCGGACGATGCGGCCTTCGCCATCTTCTATCTGGCGGCTCTGGCGATCGGCATGCTGCTGCTGGGGCGGGCGCACGATCCCGAAGCGATCCAATCCATGCTGTTCGGCTCGACCGCCGCGCTCGACAGGCCGGGTCTGATCACGGCGGGACTGGCCGCCAGCGCCACCCTGATCAGCTTGGCCCTGTTCCTGCGCGGCATGTTGGGTGAGGGGGCCGATCCGGTCTTCATGCGCACCACAGGCGCGCGCTTCGGTGCGGCGCACCTGTTGCTCATGCTGTTGCTGGCGCTGAATCTGGTGGCCGGCTTTCGCGCCTTTGGCGCCCTGATGACCGTGGCCCTGATGACCGTTCCGGCGGCGGCGGCCCGCTTCTGGGCCAAGGGCTACGGCGGCCAGGCCTGCGCGGCCATAGCCATGTCTGCGCTTTCCGGTCTTCTGGGTCTGGGGCTCTCGTCCTTGTGGGGCGTGCAGCCCGGAGCGGTGATGACCCTGTGCGCGGCCGGACTGTTCGCCCTGTCCGCCGTGTTCGGCGTCAACGGCGGGCTTCTTTCATCTTGGCGCGCGCGCGCCCATCTAAGAGCCGACAGCTTGGCGTGAGGCCTTGACCGCCGCCTCCGGCTGAGATTGAGCAGTCCCGGCCCTGAGGAAAGAACACTGCATGAGTCAAACGCCCGTCACCGTGCTCACCGGCTATCTCGGCGCCGGCAAGACCACCTTGCTCAACCGCATCCTGTCGGAGGACCACGGCAAGCGTTACGCGGTGATCGTCAATGAGTTTGGCGAGATCGGCATCGACAACGACCTGATCGTCGGGGCCGATGAAGAAGTGTTCGAAATGAACAACGGCTGCGTCTGCTGCACGGTGCGCGGCGACCTGATTCGCGTGCTGGCCGGACTGATGAAACGTAAGGGCCGGTTTGACGCCATCATCGTCGAGACCACGGGCCTGGCCGATCCGGGTCCGGTAGCCCAGACCTTCTTCGCGGACGAGGAGGTCAAGGCCAAGGCCAAGCTGGACTCGGTCACCACCGTGGTGGACGCCAAGCACATCCTGCTGCGCCTATCCGATTCCAAGGAAGCGTCCGAGCAGATCGCCTTCGCTGATCAGATCGTGCTGAACAAGGTCGACTTGGTGTCGGATGACGACCTGCGCATGATCGAAGCGCGCATCCGCCGATTGAACCCCCTGGCGCCGATTCACAGGGCCACACGTTCCAATGTGCCCCTCGACGCCATCCTGGGCCGCGGCGGGTTCGACTTGGACCGCATCCTCACCCTGGAGCCGGAGTTCCTCAATCCGGCGCACGGCGAACACGGCCATGTGCACGACGAGCACTGCGGACATGACCATGACCACCACCATCATGATCATCACCACGACCACGGCAACACCGCCCCGCGCTATGACGAGGACATCAAGGGCGTGTCCCTGCGGCTGGACAAGCCGGTGGACGGACAGAAGGTCACCGCCTGGCTGAACCAGGTGCTGGCCGACCAGGGTCCGGACATCTTGCGCGCCAAGGGCATTGTCGATGTGCAGGGCGAGTCCAAGCGGCTGGTATTCCAGGCGGTGCACATGATGCTGGAGGGTGATCTTCAGCGCGACTGGAAGCCGGACGAGGATCGTTACAGCCGGATGGTTTTCATTGGCCGCAATCTCGACGAGGCCCAGCTCAAGGCCGGGTTCGAGGCCTGCGCGGCCTAGCTATTCCAAGGACTATAAAACCACGAAGCCCACGAAGAACACGAAGGGGTCCGCGTCGTCTTCATGTCCTTCGTGCGCTTCGTGGTTCCCATGTTTTAAAGCCGGCTTTGCCGGGGTGAGCCGGTAGGGGCAGGATGACCAACTTCAGTTTTGACGCCTACGTCACCGCCGCCCTGTTCGACCGGTCGGGCCAAGCGCTGTTCGCCCTGGGCGATGGAACCGTGCGTTTTGAGGACGGGACCGTGATCGATGCGCATCCGCAAGCCGGGGCGCTTTGCGCGGTGGTCCATCCCTCGGGCGAAGGCGTAGTCACGGGCGGGGACGACGGGCGGCTGGTGTGGACCCGGCCTTCGGGCGCCGAACTGCTGGCCGAGGTCAAGGGGCGCTGGATCGAGGCGGTGGCGGCCAGTTCTGCGTCCGGCCTGATCGCCTTCACGGCCGGCAAGGAGGCGCGGGTCATTTCCGCTACGGACAAGGCCTTCGCGCGAACCTTCGCCCACGACAAATCGGTCTCGGACCTTGCCTTCGATCCCAAGGGTCTGAAGCTGGCGGCGGCGACCTACGGCGGGGCGGTGGTGTGGTACGCGCGCATCGCCGACCAGAAGCCCCTGATGCTGAAATGGGCCGGCATTCACACCCAGGTTCTGTGGTCGCCGGACGGCAAGTTTCTGCTGTCGGCCCTGCAGGACGCCCAGCTACACGGCTGGCGGCTGGCCGACAACAAGGACATGCGCATGGGCGGCTATCCGGCCAAGGTGAAGGCCATGGGCTTCATGGCGGGCGGGGCGATCCTGGCCACCAGCGGCGCCAACGGCGTGGTGCTTTGGCCCTTTACCGGACCGGCCGGACCCATGGGCAAGCAGGCGGCCGAGGTGGCCTTTGACGAAACCAGCCTGGTCGCCCGCATCGCCTGTGTGGGCAAGGTTTTGGTCGGCGGACGCGAAGATGGACGGGTGTTCGCCCTGAACCCGGCCGGTGGGCGGGTCGAACCGGTGCGGCAGGAAAAGGGCGCGGCGATCAGCGCCTTGGGGTTGTCTCCTGACGCCCTACGCGCGGCCTGGGGCGATGAGGATGGGGCCGCGGGCGTGAGTGCGCTTCCGTCCCTGGCCTGATATGGTCTAGCTTGGCGCGAATCCTGGACGCGTCATGACCGATATCCCGCCGCAATCCGACGAGCCCGAAACGCCGGACGTCCCGGATCAGACGCCTGTCGCCGCGCCGGAACCTCCGCCGGTCCAGCCGCAGCCCCCTGAGCCGGAGCCCCCTGAACCGACACCTTCCGAGCTTGAATCTTTCGAGCCCGAGCCCGAGCCCGTCCAGCCCGCGTCCCCCGCAGGCGTGGCGATCACCGCAGCTCTGGAAGCCGAGCCGGCGCCTGAACTGCCGCCGCGCAAGCGGCGTCGGCGCGGTTTTTGGCGATCCCTTCTGCTGATCGTTTTGTTCGCGAGCCTGATTGGTCCAGTGATGATGACGGCCGCCTACCGCTTCGTCCCGCCGCCCGTGACCATGCTGATGTTGCTGCGCGCTGTGCAGGGGCACGGGCTGGATTACCGGTGGCGCGGGTTGGACGACATTTCGCCCGACATGGTGCATGCGGCGATCGCCGCCGAGGACTCAGGCTTTTGCGCTCACCACGGCTTTGACTTCACCGCCATGCAGAAAGCCTTGGCGCACAACGAAAGACGTCCGGGCAAGATCCGGGGCGGATCGACCATCAGCCAGCAGACAGCCAAGAACGTATTCCTGTGGCCCGACCGGACCTATGTCCGTAAGGGATTGGAGGCCTGGTTCACGGTGCTGACAGAGGCGCTCTGGGGCAAGCGCCGGATCATGGAAATGTACCTGAATGTGGTGGAAATGGGTCCAGGCATCTATGGCGCAGAGGCCGCCTCCCACGCCTATTTCGGCCACTCCGCCAAGGATCTCGACCGCTCCGAGGCCGACCACCTGATCGCCATCCTGCCCAGCCCGCTGAAGTGGAAGGCAGTGCATTCGGGCGCCTATGTCCAGCGCCGTTCGGCCCGCATCGCGGCGCGCGCAAGCCTGGTCAAGGCCGACGGCCTGGCGGGCTGCGTGGCGCGTTAGGCGCGCTGACTGAAACGGGGGGCTGTGACGCCGGCCCGCGTCACGCTACAAAGCCATCAATCGCGGCCCTGAGCCGACTAAAAATTTCTTGGGAGGCTCACGTCGATGAACAAGACGGCGCTTTGTTGGCTGGCCTTCGCCAGCCTGGCCCTGGCCCCGCCGCAATCCCCGGCCCAAGCCCAGGCGCCCGCTGCCGGAGCGCCGCCGCCCCATCTGCAATGGTTCGTCCCGCCCGGTCCCGATCCGGATTCGCAATATCGGCTGGGTCCGGACTCCATGCCGCAGGAGGGCGTGCCCAAGGGCGAAATTCGCGGGCCCTTCGTCATTCCCAGCCAAGTCTTTCCCGGCACCCAACACACCTTCTGGGTCTATGTGCCAGCGCAGTACAATCCGTCCACGCCCGCCAATCTGATGGTGTTTCAGGATGGTTGGGGCTGGAAGCGGGAGGACGGCGACGCGCGCGCCCAGAACGTGCTGGACAACCTGATCTACCGCCGGGAAATCCCGGTGATGATCGCGGTGTTCATCAACCCCGGCCGGCGTCCCGATCAGATCGAGCCGGGCCCCGAGACCGGCGGCGGGGACGGCACCACCAACCGCGTCGAGGAATACAATCACCCGGACGACAGGTATGCGCGGGTGGTCACCGAAGAGCTGCTGCCGGTCCTGTATAAGGACTACAACATCTCCAAGAATCCCGACGATCACGGCATCGCCGGCACCAGTTCGGGCGGAATCGCGGCCTTCGGCGTGGCGTGGGAGCGGCCAAACGCATTCCGCAAGGTCTACACCGTGGTCGGCAGCTTCGTCGGCATGAAGGGGGGCTACGTCTATCCGGAGCGTGTCCTCGCCAGCGAGAAGAAGCCCCTGCGCATATTCATGGCCGATGGTCGCAACGACCATCGAGGCAAGCTGGGCGACCGACCCTACGACCCGCAGCTGGATTGGTTCTACCAGAACGTCCGCCTGGAGACGGCCCTGAGCCAAAAGGGCTACGACGTGAACTATTCCTGGAGCGTCGGCCTGCACGGCTGGAAATTCGGCGGCATGATCCTGCCCGACGTCATGCGCTGGCTGTGGCGCGATGGACCGGTCTCGACCGATCCGAACGATATGGACCATCGCGGATTCCGCCAGCCGGGCGTCGGCAATTGACGGGCCGGGCCAATCTCGTCCGTGGGAGGACCGTTTCCATGAAAACCACCATTCTGTCGCTGTTGGCGCTGGCCGGGCTGGCCTTGGCTGCGCCGAGCGTCCAGGCTCAGACCCCCGAGGCCTTCGCCGCCGCCCGCGCAGCGCGGCCGCCCGAGCCGCTGCCTCCGGGGCCTCCGCCCAATTCGCAATACCGTCTGGGCCCCGATTCCATGCCCCAGCCCGGCGTGCCCAAGGGCGAAGTTCGTGGGCCCTATGTCATTCCCAGCCAGGTATTTCCGGGCACCCAGCACACCTATTGGGTCTATGTCCCGGCACAGTATGATCCATCCAAGGCCGCCAGCCTGATGATCTTCCAAGACGGCCAGGGCTTCTTGGATCCCGAAGGCGATCTGCGAACGACCAATGTGCTGGATAACCTGATCTATCGCCGGGAGATCCCGGTGATGATCGCGGTGTTCATCAATCCGGGACATCGCGTAATTGAGGTAGGCCCATCCTCCTTGGGCTACGAAGTCAGTGTTGAAGCTGCTTCACGAAGGAGGATGGACCATGGTTGAAGTTTAC
>JBEHYN010000011.1:0-59083 GCA_048498155.1 Pseudomonadota bacterium
ACCAGAACAACACAGCCAGACGCCCGCCCTAAGCGTCACACCAGGCCCATATCCATCAAGACCAGGGCGTCGGGCAGCGACTATCGCAAAGCTCCCGCTCGCGGGGGAGCTGTCACGAAGTGACTGAGGGGGCGTAGTTCAAGCGCAACGCCCGCCGCACGCCCCTCCACCACTTCCCCAGCCCGCAGCAAGCTGCGGGCGTTCGCACGATGGCCAATTCTTTGGCCATCGTCAGGGCTCACCCCTCCCACGCTACGCGGTGGAGGACGCTGTAAGTCCGTCGTGTTAAGGCGCTACGCACCCTAATCGTCGAGAAGGGCGTTCAGGTGATCGTGCTCGGCTGAAACCCGCGCCTCGCTGATCATCGCCAACTCGTCGTCAGTCAGCTCCTCAATGCGCCGGGCGCGAGGCGCATAGCGGCTCATGCGCTGAAACTCCTCGACGGACACCAGCACGAGCCGATCACGGCCATTGCGGGTGATGGTCACGGGCTCGCTCAACGCCTTATCGCTCAACGCGCCATATTGCTTAAGGAACTCAGCCGATGAGACTCGCATAACCCCTGATCTACGAAAGATTTGAATGTTTCGGATTTTGGGGTTGGCGGGCGCGCTTGTCCAGCGGGGGCGTCCAAGTGCGTGTCCCCATTTCCCTCCCCATTTCCCTCCCCATTTCTCCATTCCTCCTATTTACCCGGATTAAAATCTCCCTTAATAACACCCGGGCAAAAAGGACTGGTGGCGGGTGATGGACAGGCATGATCGGAAGGCAGCGGTTGCTGCGTACAAGGAGCGGAAGCCGGCCTACGGCGTCTATGCGGTAATCTGCACCGCAACCGGTGAGACGTGGGTGGGATGCAGCCGTCACGTCGACACGCAACAGAACGGTTTGTGGTTCTCGCTCAGACAGGGAAGCAGTCCCTTTCCATCGCTTCAGACGGCATGGGCGCGCCACGGGGAACCCGAATTCAGGTTCGAGGAACTGGAACGTCTTCGGGAAGATTTTCCCGAGATCGGCCGCCTTGATGAGCTCAAAAAGAGACAGGGGCTCTGGCGGGCAAGACTTCAAGCATCCGCCCTATGACCAGGCCCAAACGGGATCTGCGCACCGATCAAAAAGCCAGCTCGCTACAGCGAGGTCTCTCTGTGTCGAATGTTGATGCAAACGGACTGACCATCGAATTTGATAGCTTCGGACCGGAAGACGCCGAGGCGATCTTGCTGATCTCTGGCTTGGGCGTTCAGATGATCCGCTGGACCGTGTCGTTCTGCGCTGCGCTCGCGTCGCAAGGCTATCGGGTGATCCGCTTCGACAATCGAGACGTCGGCCTCTCCACTCATCTCGACGAGGCGCCGGTCCCTGAACTGAACGCACTGGCGCAAGCTCTTGGGCGAGGCGACCGGCCAAACGTGCCCTACACCCTTTACGACATGGCCGATGATGCTGTCGGGTTGTTGGACGCGCTCAAGATCGAACGCGCGCACGTCGTCGGCCGATCGATGGGCGGGATGATCGCTCAACTGATGGCCAGCGAACATCCGCATCGGGTCTTGTCGTTGACCTCGATTATGTCGAGCACCGGCAATCCCAACCTGCCTGGACCTTCGCCTGAGGCTATGGCGGCGCTGACCCGGCGCGGACCGAACCCTTCGGAGAACGAAGCGGGCTATCTCGCCCACAGCGTGGCGTCGGCCCGAGTGATCGCCAGTCCCGGGTTTCCGTTCGACGAGGATGCCCAGCGCGCCCAGGCATTGACCGAGGTCAGGCGGGCCTACAATCCCGCCGGTTTCGGGCGGCAGATCGCAGCCATGATCACGGCCGGTGACCGCCGCGCGAGGTTAAACACCATCGTTGCCCCAACCTTGGTGCTTCACGGGGCGGAGGACCTCCTGATACCGATGGCGGGAGGCCAGGACACCGCCATGCATATAAGGGGAGCTGAGTTGATCGTGATTGATGGCATGGGCCATGATCTTCCGAGCGAACTCCACAAACCCTTCGTCCTTGCTATCACCGCCAATGCCAAGCGCGCTGGCTAAGTCCACAATTCATCATGATCCTGGCGATCCGGGACGGGCAGGCGCTGGGCATCCAGGCTTCAAGATGCGCTTCAGGCTGCTCCACCCACACATCACCCGTTGCTGAGCAGATGACGGCGGAGACGCCGTAAGCCGGTTTCTTGTCCCGGCGAGCGCGAGAGCCGCCTTTTTGTCGATGCGTTTGGTCCGGGCTCTCTTTTCACCCGGATGTTATTGACTTACGTTTTTACCCGGGTAAATAGTACTCATGAACAATTCCCCTAACGACCCTATGGATGAACTCCCTCCAACCTTCATCGCCTTCGCGAGCTCTGTGAAAATAGCCGAGGGCGCTCTGGCCATCGTTGCTGCAGCCGCCAGGCGAATGTTGGATAGCGATCCCAACACTCATTTGCTGGTCTTCAACGCCGACACGGCTGGGGTCGTCGATCTCGATCTGCGGGGAGCCGAGAGCGATGTCATGGTCCGCTACGCGGCGCCTGCGCCAAGGCGCGGACGACCGAAGCTCGGCGTTATCGCACGGGAAGTCACTCTACTGCCCCGCCATTGGGAATGGCTTGCACGCCAACCCGGCGGCGCTTCCATCACGCTGCGCCGCCTCGTCGAGGCGGCCCGCAAGGACGCGAGCTCGGCAAGTCGCGCCCAGGCTGAGGCCGCCTACCGATTCATCGTCGCCATGGCCGGCAACCTGCCGGGGTTCGAGGAGGCGACTCGCGCTCTATTCGCGGGTGACCTCGTCCAATTCGACGAGCGGATGTTGGGCTGGCCCTCGGACATCCGCGCTCAGGCGCTGAGCTTCGCCGGAGGCCGGCGTTCCGGTGACCAGTTCAACGGAAGCGCGTCATGACTGACCACAGACTGAAATCCCCGCTCGCGCGGTTCATTCGCGAAGTCTGGGACGAGGGGAAGATCGAGGCGATCAAGGCCTACGTAGCGCCGCGCTACACCATTCATCACGACCCGGGCGACAGCTGGGATGGCCAAGTCCTCGATCTTGTCGGCTATACTGAGCGCCTACGCCTTTCGCGAGCACCGTTTCCCGATCAGAAATTTGATATCCAGAGAATGTGCGCCGAGGCCGACGCGGTGCACATGACCTGGCACTGGACTGCGACTCATCTGGGTGATCTTCCGGGCTTGCCCGCCACCGGCGCGCCAGTCCACACGTCAGGCGCCACGATCTATTTCTTCGACCGTGACCAACTCCTGACTGGCCACTGGCAGGTCACTGATCGGCTCGGCGTCTTCCAACAGCTTCAAACTAACAAGGTCAGGGTGTCCCTGTGAGGGCCTCGCCCCCGGTCGACTGGCTCGTGCCTTGTTCGCTAATCGTGCTTAGTCTGGTTCCAGTGATGGCGGGCGTCTCGCGCATCGCCGGGCTGGCGGCCGGTGGTCAAGGAGCGCCGCTAGATGCCCGCTTCTTCGTTAGCCCAGCGCCGGTTGTAATCCACATCGTCGCCGCGTCGGTTTTTTGCCTTCTGGGCGCCTTCCAGTTCGCGACGGGCATTCGCAAGCGTCATCCTCGCTGGCACCGCATCGCGGGCCGCCTCCTGGTCCCCTGCGGCCTGGTCGCGGCCCTCGCTGGTTTATGGATGACCCGCTTCTACCCCAACGCCGTTAACGGGGGCGATCTACTGTTCAACCTGCGACTCTTCTTCGGCTCGGCCATGCTGATCTCTCTGGTCATGGCTGTGGCCGCGATCCGGCGAAGGGACTTTGTCCGGCATGGCGCCTGGATGATCCGAGCCTACGCCGTCGGCCAGGGGGCCGGCACCCAGGTCCTAACCAGCCTGCCCTGGATCGTGCTGATCGGAGTGCCGGGCGTTACAGCCAATGCTCTTCTTCTGGGCGCAGGTTGGGTTATCAATGTCGTGATCGCCGAGTGGATCATCTATCGCTTTCTTGCCCGACCGGTCTGCCCGAGCGGAGCGGAGCCCAAGGCCGCGTAGCCAACGATCTCGGGGACGGCACAGGCGTCCTTCGCCGATGTGGCTATGTGGCTCAGCGACGGAAGTACCTGTCCCTGATCACGGCCTAACCCCCACATCCGTCTCCCGCAGCATCCCATCCATCGTCAGCAGCGCCACCCCCGCCGCCTTGGCATGGGCATAGTGGAAGCAGTCGAAGTTGCTCAAGGCGCGGCGGCCGATGCCGTGTGTCTCAGCGACCTCCACCGCATAGGCCAGCACATCACGCGGCGACGCCGCCTCGCGCAGGTCGATCCCCCGGGCGTCCAGCCACTCGACCAAAGCGGCGGCGGCCTGCGAATAGCGGCAGTCGAGCTGATCGGGTCGGGACAGGACGATGATGGCTTCCCACGCCGCCATGGGCGAAGTGAAGGCGTCCTCCGCCTGGGCCAAGGCCGCTTCGTAGGCTGGCGCCGTGTCTTCCCCCGCCATGAGCGAAACGATGGCGCAGGCGTCGACGAACATCAGGCGGGGTCCGTCAGGTCATGATCCAGATCGTGATAGGCGTCCGGGGGCAGGGGCTGACGGTCCGCGCGAAAGGCCAGGCTGTGCTTGGCCAGGATGCGCTGCGCTGTTTGCGAGGGCGTTTCCTGGCGGATGCGGGCGTTGATCGCTTCCTTCAGCGCGACCACGACCGCATCGGTGATGCTCATCCCGTCGATCTCAGCCAAGCGGCGGGCCAGGGCGTCGGCCTGGGGGTTTCGGATGCTGAGGGTCATGTGTATGGCTCCTATAAGCCATACAGCTATATAAAAGTGTACGGTATAGGGCAATACGGCTCCCGATGCCGCGAGCCGTAAACAAGATTATTGAACCACCAAGAACACCAAGAACACCAAGAGGGCGGCGCTATCGGCGGGTCGCCGGATCGCGAAGCGAGAATGGCTTGATCGCGCATTTGCGCGATCCTTGGTGTTCTTGGTGTTCTTGGTGGTCTTCCTGGTTCAAGTCTCTGTTCACAGCGCCAAACGGGACAGGCGGCCCGTTTCCGAATAAGCCTCCGGCCTAACTTCGCTGGACTCTCCCTTGGCCTTCTTCCGCAACACCACCGTCAACCTGCTGAACCTGCACTACGGCGTGCACGCCCTGGCGCAGTACGGCGGCGGTGCGTTTTTTGTGGTGTTTCTGCTCAAGGCGGGGGTCTCGCCGCCCGGCGTGCTGGCGGCCTTGGCGCTGCTCTTGGCGGGGCGCTTTTGCGTGCGGCCGCTGATCTTGCCGGTGGGGCGACGGTGGGGCGTCAAGCCGCTGTTGATCGCCGGAACCGTGACCGGCGCCGTGCAGTATCTGTTGATCGCCCGCGTGCACGGGGTCGGCCTGCCCCTGTTTGAGCTCTGCGCGGCGGGCGCGGTCAGCGATGCGATCTATTGGACCAGCTACCACGCCTATTTCGCCGCCCTGGGCGACGCCGAGCACCGGGGCCATCAGATCGGGGCGCGCGAGGCGATTGTCGCCGTTGTCGGTATCGCCGCCCCCTTGCTGACCGGTTGGACCCTGGTGACCTTGGGTCCCGTGGCGGCGTTCGGGACCACGGCCGCCGTCATGATTCTGGCGGCGGCGCCTCTGCTGTTCGCGCCCAATGTGGCGGTGGCCGATACGGCGCCGGGCGCCCTGCGCGGGGCCAAGGGCGGGATGGCCCTGTTCGTGGCCGACGGCTGGATCTGCGCGGGCCTGAACATGATCTGGCCCATCGCCCTGTTCCAGTCCCTGGGCGAGAGCTTCACCGCCTTTGGCGGCGCCATGGCCCTGGCGGCTCTTGCCGGCGCAGCCAGCGGCCTGGTTCTGGGCCGGCTGATCGACCGGGGCGGCGGACCGCGCGCGGCCTGGCTGGCGACCGGGGCCAGCGCCCTAACCCTGGGTCTGCGCGCGCTCAGCGTCGGCCATCCCCTGGCGGCGGTGATCGGCAACGCCGCCGGAGCTCTGGTGCCGGCATTCTATGTCCCGACCCTAATGACGGCCATGTACAACCAGGCCAAGGGCTCGCCCTGCGCCCTGCGCTTTCACATCGCCTCCGAAGGCGCGTGGGACGCGGGCGCCGCAGCCGGATGCCTGACGGCGGCGGTTTTCCTGTGGTGGGGCGCGCCGATCGGGGCGACGATTCTGCTGGCCCTGGCCGGCACGGCAGGCAATCTTGTGCTGCTGCGACGGTATTACGGACGACTGACAACGGCGCCCCTCGGGGCCGGCTAACCCAAGCGCCGCAAGGCTTGGCGATGGCGGCTAAGGGCTCAAAACCAGAATCTGACTTGTCCTGCGCGACGATATGTGTCAGGTTTCGGCCGTCGAATATTGCTGAATTTCGGTCGCTCTCCCTTGCTCAGTTTGGATTGAGCGCCGGATTTGCCTCACTGATCTAAGGCAGTTTGATCGCGCCCTCAAAAAAGGGCGCGCCTTCTATTCTCTCTAAGGAAATGATCTATGGCTGTCGGCACTGTTAAATGGTTCAACTCCACCAAGGGCTTTGGCTTCATTCAGCCTGACGACGGCGGCGCGGATGTGTTTGTGCACATTTCGGCTGTCGAGCGCGCAGGTTTGAACGGATTGAACGAAGGCCAAAAGGTCAGCTTCGAACTGGAGCGTGACCGCAAGAGCGGCAAGATGTCCGCCGCCCAACTGCAGTCCGTCTAAGACGGCAAAGGCCTGCGCCCCGTTCGCGCGGGGCGCAGGATATTTTCAATTAGGCCATTGTCCCGAAAGGCCAGCGTCATGGCGAAGATGCCTCCCAGGTCGATCTACGCGGTGATGCAGCACGGTGAAAGCTGGGTCGTGGAACACGACGGCATCTTTCTGGACCCGTGTAAAACCCGCGATGAAGCCCAGGTCTGCGCCCTGAAGCTCGCCCGCGCCGCCAGCGCTACGGGCGTGCTGACCCAAGTGGTCATGCAGGGAGAATACGGCTACTCCGCCTCCAGTCGTCAGCGGTCAGAGGCGCTCGTGCCCGAACCTGAGGCCACCTGAGCGTTCGGGTTTTCCCGATGGAATGCTGTCGCAAAGCCTGGCTTAACCATTCAGCCAGGGTTCATGCGCGCGTCGATAGGGTCGCCTCATACTCGAGAGACCTCAGACCGCATGGTGCGGCTCCCAGGCCTCCGGATGGAGGTTCCCTTGAACAAGATCATCACTGCCCTGGCCGCGGTCGCTCTTATCGCATCCCCCTTCGCGGCTTCTGCTCGCGACTTCGACGGCGGGCGCGGCGGCGGCCATTATGAAGGCGGTCGCGGCGGAGGCGAGCGCGGCGGTCATGGGTTTGGCGGAGACCGGGACTATCGCGGTGACCGCGGCGATCGAGGCGGCTATGCCGGCGCGGCCTTGCTGGGCGGTCTGGCGCTCGGCGCTCTGATCGGCGGGTCCTACAATTCCTATAACGCCACGCCCTATGGCTATGGCAATGGCTATGGATATGGCTACGCCCCCAACCAGAGCTGCAGCCAGTGGGTGTGGAATCCGAGGGCGGGCCGTTACGTCTGGGCCAACGTCTGCTGATTGGAACTCGCGCGTGCGGAGGCGGCTTGGATGAGCCGCCTCCTTAGCCCTTGGCTTCGACCTGATGTTCGCGGTCTACGATAGAGCCTTCCTGAAACAGATATTCGCGCAGGTTTTCGTCGATCTTCGGATCATTCCGGCGCAGCCATTCCAGCACCATTGAGGCGTGTTCGAACTCCTCATGGGCGTTGTGCAGCAAGACCGCCTTCAGGTCCGAATCAGCGGTGTCATCGGCCCGCTGATAGTACCAATCCACCGCCTCGAACTCCTCCATCAGGGAGCGGATGGCGTAGTGCAGGGTTTTGGTTTTCGGGCTCAGGTTCTCGATGGGAACGTGGAAGCCTTCGCTGGACATGACCGCAATTTCCTTGTGTCGCCGCTCAAGCTCAGGAGTGCGCCGCGACAGCGGAAGTTCCCTTAAGCGATGAGGCAGGGCGCCAGGGTCCGCAGCGCCATAAAGGCCTCCTCCGCCTCCCGGCCCGCGCGGATTAGGGCGGGGAGGCTGGTTGGAGCGACGGCCAGGGCGCCAAGCACGCCGAACAGGTTCATGCCGCCATCCGGCTTCAGTCCCTTGCTGACGGCTGTCGGCAAATCGGTTGACGCCGCGTCGGACACCACCCGAACCACCGCCAGGGGCAGCCCGCGCGATGCGGCGAAGCGCGCGGCGACGTGACTTTCCATATCGGCCAGCGCCGCGCCGGTGCGCCGATGCAGCAGGACCTTGTCGGCGGCGCGAAGGATCATCTCATCCGCCCCATAGACCACGCCTCGCCTTGCGTGAGGCAGAACGGCGGCCAAGCGGTCGGTCCACGCCTCATCACTGGGCCATCGCGCTTCGGCCACGACTTCGCTGGCGATCAGCACATCGCCCACCGACAGCTGGGGATCGAGGGCCCCGCCGATGCCGACGCTCAGGATGGCGGTGGCGCCGTCGGCTGCCGCTGCGAGGCGCTGCAACAACAGGTCGGACCGTCCGCCTCCGGCTACCGCCCTGATGAGAGGTCCCTGCACGATGCGGGCCTCGCGCAGCATGCCCACGGCGGCCAGGATCATCACATGCCGAACGCGACCTGGCGCGTATTGCCTTGGATCAGATTGCGGTAACGCGCCGCGGCCCACAGGGGGAAGAACTTCCGATAGCCGTGGTAGCGTAGGTAGAATACCCGGGGGAAACCGCCGCCGGTGTAGTATTCCTCCGGCCACAGTCCGTCCTCGCCTTGGGTTCGGTTCAGCCAGGCCATGCCGCGCGCCACTGCCGGATGTTCGACCTGACCGGCGGCCATCAGGCCCAGTAGGGCCCAGGCGGTCTGGGACGAGGTCGAGGGCGCCGGGGCATACCCCTCGTAGGCCAGATCGTAGCTGTCGCAGCTCTCGCCCCAGCCCCCGTCCGGGTTCTGGATGGCCAAGAGCCAGTCCACCGCCTTGCGCACCACCGGCGCCTCCGTGGTCATCCCCGCCGCGTTGAAGGCGCAAAGGGCCGACCAGGTTCCGTAGATATAGTTCACGCCCCAGCGGCCCCAGAAGCTGCCGTCGGTCTCCTGTTCGGCCTCCAGATAGGCGATGGCCCGGGCTAGGCGCGGCGACGTCGGGGCGCGTTCGCCCAGTTGGGCCAGGAGCGAGACGCAGCGCGCGGCGACATCCACCGTCGGCGGATCGAGTAGGGCCCCATGGTCGGCGAAGGGGATGTTGTTCAGGTAATCATAGGTGTTGTCTGCGTCGAACGCCGCCCAGCCACCGTTCTTGGACTGAAGGCCTGCTGTCCATTCCACGGCCCGGTCGATGGCGTGGTCATAGTCCGGGCCGCAACCGAGCCGCGCGCGCGCCCGGTCCATCGCCATGGCCACAACCGCCGTGTCGTCTAAATCCGGATAATGGTCGTTGCGATACTGGAACGCCCAGCCGCCTGGTCGCACGTCGGGCCTGGCCTCGGCCCAGTCGCCCTTTACGTCCAGCACCTGCAAGGGCTTCAGCCATTCCAGGGCCCGGATCGTCCTGGCCTCGGCCTGTTCGCCGCCAGCCTCCATCAGGGCGTGAGCGACCAGGGCCGTATCCCACACCGGTGACACACAGGGCTGGCAGTAGGTCTCGTGATCCTTCACCACGAGCAGGTTTTCCACCGACTTGCGGGCAATGGCGCGCTGGGGGTGATCCTCCGCATAGCCGAGGGCGTCAAACATCATCACGCTGTTGGCCATGGCCGGATAGATCGCCCCCAGGCCGTCCTCGCCGTTCAACCGTTCAATCACCCAGTCGCGGCATCGCGCGATGGCCCGGCGCCGCAGTCCCTTGGGCCAAACCGGAATCAACGCCTTGAGCACGCCGTCCAGGGCGTTGAAGCCAAGTATCCAGGTCATTTTCAGATTTGCGCCCTTGGAGGCGCGCGGCGCGGGCGTGAATTCCTCGAACAGTTCCGGCACATGGATTCCGCGCCGATTGCGAGCGCGCGGCTGCAGCGACATCAGCACCAGCAGCGGCACGATCACCGTGCGCGCCCAGTAGCTCATCTTGCCCAGGGTGATGGGGAACCAGCGCGGCAGCATGATGATCTCGGCCGGCATGGTCGGGATCTCGCGCCAAGTCATGTCGCCATACAGGGCCAGTTGGATGCGGGTGAACACATTGACGGCAAAGGCCCCGCCGTGGGCGCGAATGGCGGTGCGCGCGCGAGCCATGTGGGGGGCTTGAATGTCGTCGCCGATCATCTTCAAACAGAAATAGGCCTTCACGCTGGCGGAGATGTCGAATGCGCCGCCGTGATATAGCGGCCATCCGCCATGCTCGCCCTGAATGCGGCGCAGATAGACGCCGATCTTGCGTTCCAGCTCTAGATCGTCGGGCTCCCCGAGGTAGTGCTTCAGCAGCACAAACTCGGAGGGGATGGTGCAATCGGCTTCTAGCTCGAACACGAAGTGTCCGTCCGGGCGCTGTAGGCCCAGCAGTGCATCGCGCGCGCGTTGCACCAGGCGCTCGACCTCATCGAGGGGCGGCGCCTGCAGATCGGCGATGCTCGGGCCGGAGTCGTCCATGCCCAAGGCTGTAGAACATTTTGGCCGCCGGATGCACCCCCTTCACCTGGAGCGCGGTTGTGGACTAGATGATCCCGCCGGGAGCGCCGGGAGGATCGATTGACCAACGGTAAGAATGGATCGTCCGCTTCCGTACCCTCCCTGCTGACCGCGGCGCTGCAGCACCATCAGGCCGGACGCCTGGCGGCGGCCGAACCGATCTACCGGCAAATCCTCGGCATCGAGCCCAACAACCCAGACGCCTTGAACCTATTCGGCGTGCTCGCCCATCAGGTCGGGCGTCACGACGTGGCGGTGGATCTGATCGGCAAGGCCATCCAAATCCATGCTCGCGAGCCGAGCTATTTTCACAATCTCGGCGCCGCGCTCCTGGCCCAGGGGCGACATGAGGACATGGCGAGCGCCTTCCGCAGCGCGATCGCGCTTGATCCCGGCAACCCGGACGGCCAATTCAATCTGGGTGTCGCCCTGCAGGCGCTCAAGCGCGATGACGAGGCCGCCGCCGCCTACCGGCGCGTTATCCAATTGCAGCCCAATCACCCCCTGGTCCACGCTAACCTCGGAGCCGTGCTGAAGGCCCAGGGCAAGCTGGAGGACGCCGCCCGGTCCCTGACGCGCGCCGTGGAGCTGCAACCCAAATACGCTACGGCCCATAACAACCTGGGCGTAGTGCTGGAGGATCTGGGCCGGCTGGAGGATGCGGTGGCAAGCTATCGCCGCGCCGCCGAGATCGATCCGGACTCTGCCGGCTCCCACTACAACCTCGGCGGCGCCTTGCAGGCCTTGAAACGGCTGGAGGAGGCCGAGGCGGCCTATCGGCGCGCCATTATGCTGCGGCCAGACCACGCCGAGGCCCACAATAATCTGGGCGTTCTGATGGAGGCCCTGGAGCGGTCTGACGAGGCCTTGGCGTGTTTTCGCCAGGCCGTCGATCTGCAGCCGGACTACGGCGGCGCCCTTCGCAACCTCGCGGAAGCGACACAGCTCGCCCGCCAATACGAACAGGCGGCGGTCTATGGCCAGCGGGCCGCCGAGCTATTCCCCGACGACCCCATGATCCACAACCTGCTGGGCATATCCCTTCAAGATGCGGGACGACCGGTGGAGGCGGCGGCAGCGTTGGCGCGCGCTGTGGAGCTAAAGCCCGACTTCGCGGAATCAGACAGCCATCGGCTGATGGCTCTGGGCTACACGAATATCACTGCTCAAGACCTATTGGACGAACACCGTCGATGGGCCGAACGCCATGGCGGAGCGGCCACTCCGGCGCGCGGCGATTATGGCAATATCCCCGACCCGGAACGGCGATTGCGAATCGGCTTTATGTCCGCCGATTTCAACTTCCATCCCGTGGGCATCTATCTGACCCAGGTGCTGATGGCCCGCGACCCGCAGGCCTTGGAGGTCTTTTGCTATTACAACAACAAAAAGGAGGACGACGAGTTCACCGTCTTGCTGCGGCAGTCGGCGGACGAATGGCGCAAGATCGCGGATCTTTCGGACGAGGACGCGGAGGCGATGATCCGGCAAGACGGGATCGACGTGCTGGTGGATCTGTCCGGGCACACCGGCGGCCACCGGTTAAAGCTGTTCGCAAGGCGGCCCGCTCCGATTCAGGCGTCATGGCTCGGCTATCCGTCGACTACGGGCCTGTCGGCCATTGACTATTTGCTGATGGACGCGGCGGCGGTTCCCGAAGGCGCCGAACGGTTTTGCAGCGAAAAGGTTCTGCGTCTGCCCTACGGCCGCTTCTGCTACAGCCCGCCGAGTTACGCACCGGATGTTATCGATCCCGCTTCGCGCGACGGCGCGCCGATCACCTTCGGCAGTTTTAATAACCTCGCTAAGATCGGCCCCCCCGTGCTGGAGTTGTGGGCGTCGGTGATGAAGGCTACGCCGGGCTCGCGGCTGGTCTTGAAGTGGCGGTCACTGGAAGACCCCCTCACGCGGCGGCGGATAGGCCGCGCGTTCGGCGCCCTGGGCATTGCGGCCGAGCGCCTGGAATTTCGTGGCTCAACTCCGCACGTTCAGATGCTGGACGAATATGGCGGCATCGACATCGCCTTGGATCCCTTTCCCTTCTGCGGGGGCCTGACCAGCTGCGA
Organism: Pseudomonadota bacterium; assembly: GCA_048498155.1. GTDB lineage: Bacteria > Pseudomonadota > Alphaproteobacteria > Caulobacterales > Caulobacteraceae > BOG-938. The sequence continues at coordinate 12,618 of JBEHYN010000011.1, forward strand.
GGCGCTGTGGATGGGTGTCCCGGTGGTGACCTTGCCCGGCGAACGGCCTGTTTCGCGCCAGACCCTTGGATTTCTCCAGGTGCTGGGGCTCCAGGAACTGGCTGCCGATTCGCCGGACGACTACGTCCGGATCGCCACTGCCCTGGCGGCCGATCCGCAAAGGCGCGCGGAGCTGCGCCGAACCTTGCGTCCCCTGATGGCCGCCTCGCCACTGTGCGACCCGGCCCGGTTCACGCCGGCCCTGGAGGCGGCGTTCCGGCACATGTGGCGGCGTTGGTGCGCGGGCGAGCCCGCCGCGACCTTCGACATTCCGCCGTCTCCCGCCGTCTAGGCTGTTACCGGTCCCCCGGCCCGCAGTTTCTCAGGCTCGGCACATTGCCCAGGCCCTTGATGCTCGTGCCGTTCGACGCCTCGTTCAGTCCGGGAGTCGGCTGAGCCGCGTAGGCGTTGTGACAGGCGACGTGGCGGTCGTACTCGGCCATCTTGCTGGCGGAAATATTGGGGCCCAGATCGCGCGCGCTCGCCGCTTCGCTGGCCAACCGGGCCATACAGGCCGCCCGGTCTGCGGCGCTGAGGTGGTAGGCGTCGGGGTTGAGGCAGCCCAGCGTCATTCGCAAGCCTCCGCCTTGGCCGAAGCCGGCGATGGGGCCGTCAAAGGGCTTGCCGCCGCCGCCGCCCGCCGCGCCGCCGCCTGCCGCGCCTGCGGCCCCCGGCGGCGCCGCGCCGGCGCGGGCCTGACTTTGCGGCCGATCCGGCGGCTTGATCTCGACCGGCCCGCGCGTGGTCAGGTCGTTGGTCAGGACCGGCAAGGGAGATGCCTTTTGCGCCACGACCTGACTGGAACTTTGAATCGATATGGGTTTGGGCGGCGCCGGCGCAGGCTGAACCTCGGCGGATGCGGCCGTGACCGAAGGCGGGACCTGAATTTCGAGGGGCTTCGCCAGGCTGGGGATCGCCGTGATCGGGTCGGATGGCCGTTGCACCTCGATGGGCTTGACAACGATGGGCTTGGCCGCGCGCGGGGCGTCGGTCTGAGTGGCCGGCGTAGGGGTAGGCGCCAGCGGAGTCACGACAGGCGGTGACCGGATCGTGAGCGGCTTGGTCACAACCGGCTTTTCGGCCACGACGGTGGGCAGTTTTTCGGTGCGGATCGGCTGCACGCGGACGGGCTTGGGGTGGATGCGTACCAATGCCGGCTCTATGCGCTCCAGCGGTCGCTCAGGAACTAGGGGAGGCAGAAGGTCCACGGTGACCGTCGGCGTGGTCTGGGGAATCCGGAATGGGTGGACCTCCAGGGCCAAAACCGCCAGCACCAGCAGATGCCAGAAGGCCGAGAAGGTCCAGCCCACGGCGCTTGCGCGCGCAGCCCCCCCTGCGCGCGTCCGCCGCGTGGCTCCGCCGCCCAGAAAGTCAGACAATTTGGCGGCAACCGCCGAAATCGTGATCGGACGCCCGATAATCCGTTCGCTCCGCGGTTGTCTATGCAGCGACCTTAGCCTTCCCCCGCCGCTGGGCAAGGGGCCGCAAGGTCAGCCGGACGTTGTCTTCCGCAAACCATACCCCGACGGCGGAAGGCGCAGGGTGGCGACAAACAGAATGGCTTGCAGGAGGCACAGCAGGATGAAGGCGGCTGTGAAGGCGCTGGGTAGGCCTTGGGCCCCGGGGATCTGCGCCATGCGCCAGCCTAGAAAGGTGGCGCAGGCCGTGGTCAAGGTCGGCCCTCCCAGACGTTGGACAATGTTCATCGCCGCAGTGGCCATGGGGATGTCTTTGCGTGGTAGGGCGGCATAGGCGGAACTGATCGCGGGGATGCCGACCCCGCCCGATCCGATGCCGCGCAAGAACAGGGCGAGGATCAGCACCCACAGCACCAGCCCCTCGTGCGCCAGATAGATAAATAGGGCGGTTCCGCTCAGGGCCACGAGGGAACCGATGGTGGCCACCCTGCGCGCGCCGAAGCGCTTGGTCAGGGTTCCGACCCAGGGGTAGATGCACATCATCCCAACCCCCATGGGCGCCATCATCAAACCGGTGGCGCTGGGCGACTGGCCGCAGGCCTTGATCAGGTAGATGGGAATCAGCATCTGGCTGGCGAAGTTCATGCCATTGGCCATGAACATGGTGGTGATGGACGCAGAAAACACCTTGCCCTTCAGCAGGCGAAGATCGATCAGGGCCGCGTCACCTTTGCGCTCGGCCCATCGCCAGAACACGAAGAACATCACCAGGGACGCCGCAATGGACGGAATGCCCGTCCGCTCGCCGAGATGTTCAGTTCCGTAAAGGAACATCACTAGGCCGGGAGACAGCAGCGCCAGGCCGACAACATCGAGCCGGCGGGGGACCTTTTCTCCCGTATCGTTCGGCAAAAACAGATAGGCCAGAATCACAGCCAGAACGCCCACTGGCAGGTTGACCAGGAACAACCAGCGCCAGGACGCGAACTGCAGAATGGTCCCGGCGAGAACCGGACCCAGCAGCGGGGCTAGCAGCACCGGCAAGGCGGACACGCCGATCACCTGGGCCATGTGCTTGCCCGCTGCGCGCGCCACCATCATCTGCGCCATAGGCGCCAACAGGCCGCCGCACATGCCCTGAAGGACCCGAAAGCCGATGAGGGAATTGGCGGACCAGGCCAGCCCGCATAGTGCGGACGAAACGGTGAAAGCGGCGAAGCACCAGATATAGACCTTCTTGGCGCCGACTCGGTCCACCACCCAGCCGTTCATCGGCAAGGTGAGCGCCAGGGCCAGCAGATAGCCGCTGGTCACCCATTGGATGCTGACAAGGTTGCTGTGCAGGTCCGTGGCCAGGGTCGACAGCGACACATTGACCACAGTGGCGTCGATCTGAGACAGAAAGGCCCCGCAGGCTGCGACGGCTGCGATCTTCCACACGCTGGCGTCGATCCGGTCGGTGTCGCCGGACGCCGGCCTTTTTGGCGATGTCTCCGCGGCCATCAAGGCCGATCCATCATCCTCAAAGCCCTGTTCGAGCGAGCCCTTGGAGGCTTTGCGGGGCTTGCGGGCTGGGCGGGATGGAATCATGCGCCGCTATTATCGGATTATGGGCGGCAGGGCGAACAGCATGAAATCGATCTGACGGAAAATGCCTGATCGACGCGGCGGTCGAAACCTAACTACAGCACGAACCGCGCGGCCGTCTCGCCCGAGCGCAACGCCCCTTCGATGGTGGCGGGCAGACCGGTTTGTGTCCAATCGCCGGCCAGGACCAGATTACTCAAGGCTGTGCGCGCGCGGGGCCGCTTGGCGTCCTGTTCGGGGGTCGCCGCGAAAGTCGCGCGGCGCTCCTTGACAATCTGCCAAGGCGGCAGAGGCCTGTCGCCCAACTCGAGCACGCGGGTGACGTCGGCCCACAGCCGAGCGGCGAGGTCTTCGCGGTTGTCATCGACGATGGCGTCGGCGGCGGACACTGTAACCGAGACGCGGTCTTCGAAGACGAACAGCCACTCCGCAGCGCCGCCGACTAGGCCGGTGATCAGGGGCGCATCGGCAGGTCGTTGAGTGGCGGGCAGGGCAAAGTGGCCGTTGACGATCGATCGGAATTCGTCGGGCGCATCAAGGCCCGGCAACAGGGCCTGGGCGTGATTGGGCGGCACGGCGAGGATAGCCCGATCATCCGGACCCAGCACAGCGGCGCCGTCGCCGAATTCCAAGGCCCTGACCTTGTCGCCTTCAATCTCAATCGCTTTGAGGCGGCGCCCCAGACGCACCTGGGCGCCCTTGGCGTTCAGATAGTCCAGGGCAGGCTCGACGAAGGCGGCGGCCAAATTGGGGTGGGCGATGCGCGGACGGCAGGCCTGACCGCCCTTGGCCAGGGTCTCGCGCACAATGGCGCCGGCCAGATCGGCGGACCCGGCCACAGCCTCGGTATTCAGCGCAGCCAGGAAGAAGGGCTCCAGCAGTCGCTCCCACAAGACCCCGTGAGGCGCCAGCACCTGGTCGATGCGCTTGCCGGGGTGACGGGCCAGCAAAGCGGCCAGAGGCAGATAGTCGCCCGGGCCGGTTCCGGGCACGCGGCGGTTCTGGGCCAGCACCCACCAGGCCAACGGGCCGTCATTGGGCCTCAGGCGCCAACGGGTTGCGTCGCGCAGATCCATGAAGGCCAGATCGGCGCTGTCCGGCCCGGCCAGGCGATCCTGCGTTCCCAGGCGCTTGAGGTAGGCCATCACCGCCCGGTTGCCGGTCAGCACCAGGTGATTGCCGTTGTCGATCATCATGTCGAGCTGCGGATCGACGTAGGAGCGGCATCGCCCGCCCGCCTGAGCAGCGGCCTCACTGAGGATCACGCTGACGCCGCGCTCGGCCAGGATCGTGGCGGCGGATAGTCCGGCCAAGCCGCCGCCGATCACATGCACCGTGCGGCTCACGCCGCCAGCCCGTAGCGGATCACCACCCACAGCTTTTCCAGCTTGTTCAGGCTGATGCGCTTGCGCGGCGGCGTCCAGCCGACAGCCTGCATGCGCTCAAGGATGCGGCCATAGGCGGCGCGCATCAGGCGCGGAGCCATTAAATCGCCCTGGCGCGCCTGCTTCATGATCCGATCGGCGGCGTCGTAGTGCAGTCGGGCGGTGGCGGCGATCACCTGGGCGGCCATGTTGATGCGAGGGTCCGCGACGACGGCCAAGGGATCGGTCACGGTGATCCCCGCCGCGGCGAGGGATTCCTTGGACAGATAGAGTCGGCCGATAGCGGCGTCTTCGTCCAGGTCGCGCAGGATATTGGTCAGTTGCAGCGCCCGGCCCAGATGGTGCGACAGGTCCACCCCCGCCTCGTCCGACATGCCGAACACCTTGACCGACAAGCGGCCGACTGCGCTGGCCACCCGGTCGCAATAGAGGTCCAGGGTCACCCGGTCGGGGGCGACGATGTCGCCGGCCACGTCCATGGCCATGCCGTCGATCACGGCGATGAAGTCCTCATGCTTCAGGCCGTAGGCGTTGACGGCCTCGACCAGGAAGGCGGCCTGGTTGGGTTCTCGTCCAAGATAAAGCGCCTCCAGGTCTCTGCGCCAGGAGTCCAGGGCCGCCGCCCGTTCGGTCCGGTCGCCCGCAAGATCGTCGGCGATGTCGTCCACCGCCCGGCAGAAGGCATAGATGGCGAACATGGCCGCCCGCTTCTTGGCGGGCATCAGCTTCATGGCGGCGTAGAAGGAGCTGCCCGCAACCTTGGCTTCCAGGGCGGCCATGTCCGGCATGGTCATGCCCGGCCTCCCAGGCGCGCGAGGGCTGTACGCGCCATGGCGGCGAGCGCCAGCCCCGTCATCTGCGGCTTGGAGTGGTGCACCGTCTGCGACAGGGGATCGCGCTTCATCAGGCCCTTGCACAGGTCTTCAGCCAGGGTCTGAATCACACCGATTTCCAGCGCCAGGCGCCCGTCCTTGACCCTGCGGGCAAAGGGTCGGGAAATCTCCAGCAGAGTCATGGTGCGCCCGGCGAGACCGGCGATCACCGCGCGCAGGGCGTTGGACGCAGCCGGCTGATCCAGCGCCTCAACCCCAATGCCTGTTTCGCCCAGGGCGTCGAGCGGCAGATAGACCCGATCCAGATCGCGTCGGTCCTTGCCGCAATCCTGCAGGTGGTTGATCACCTGGAGCGCCGAACAGAGGGCGTCGTTCATCGGCCAAAGGCTTTCATCCTCGCCGTGCACGTCGAGCACGAAGCGGCCGACCGGCGAGGCGGAGTATCGGCAATAATCCATCAGGTCGTCCCAGTCGTCGTAGCGCAGCTTGCTGACGTCGCGCCGGAACGCTTCGAGCAGGTCGAGCGGATGGCGCGAGGAGAGGCCCCGAATATAGAGCGCCTCGCGCAGGGCCACGCCTTCGGCGCTGAAATCGTTCTCGCCGATCAGGCTTTTACGCAGGTCCTCCAGAAGAGCCAGCTTCAAGCCGGGCGTGGCCTCGCTGTTGTCGGACACGTCGTCGGCGGCCCGTGCGAAACGATAGAAGGCCATCACCACGGGCCGGTGGCGCGGGGCGATCAGGGCCGAGGCGACTGGAAAGTTCTCGTCGGTCGAGCCCTTGCCCGAGGCTAGGTCCTGTGCGGAATCGCGCTTCATCGTCATGCCATGGCCTGGGCGCGGCCTTTCCACAAGCCGCCCTTTCCTCGCCAGAACTGCACCGCCGACTGAATCGTGAAGACGGTGTAGGCCGCGCCGATGGCCGGCAGAGCGAAACCCCACAGCGGGCACAGCCGATAGAAACGCAGCATCGGCTGGAAGGACAGGGCCATGAGCAGCCAGGTCAACAGGCCCATCGTCTGGGTCAATCCCGCGGCGAATAGGGCCGCTCCTACCGGCGCCAGATAGACCAGCCCCATGCCCAGGATCACGCCCATGAGCTTGAGCGGGGAATAGTCCAGTTGGGCGTAGGCGGACCGCGAGACCATCCGGCCGATCTGGCCCAGGGTGTCATAGGGCCGAAGACTGCGGGCGCGATGGGTCAGGCCCAGCCAGATGGGGCCTTGTTGCTTCATCAGGGCGCCCAGGGCGCAGTCGTCGATTAGCGCCTTGCGGATGGCGGCGATGCCGCCGGCGGCGGCCAGGGCGTCGGCCCGCGCCAGCATGCAACCGCCCGCTGCGCCCGCCATCTTGCCCGGCCGGTTCACCTTGGCGAAGGGGTAGACCATCTGGAAGAAGAACACGAAGGCGGGGATCAGGAACCGCTCGGGCCAGGTTCGGCAGTGCAGCTCCACCATCAGCGACGTCAGCACCAGCCCGCCGGCTTCGGCGCGCGCGACCAGGGCCGTCAGGTTTTCGCGGTCGTGGCCGATGTCGGCATCGGTCAGCCACAGGTACTTGGGAGGATCGGTCATGGCGCGCTCAACGCCCTGGCTTACCGCCCACAGCTTGCCGGTCCAGCCCGCCGCCAGAGGCGCGCCGCTGAGCACCGCCAGACGATCCTGACGGTTTTGCCGGTCCGCCTCGGCCAAAGCGGCTTGCGCGGTGCCGTCGCTGGAATTGTCGTCCACCAGGATTATGCGGAAATCGCCCGGATAGTCCTGCGCCAGGAGCGAACCGATGGACCTGGCGATTACGTCAGCCTCGTCGCGGGCGGGCACCACGGCGACGACCGAGGGCCACTGAGAGGGCTGGGTCGGCGTCTTACGATCATCGCGCTCGCCGCACAGCCAAAAACCGCCGTGGGCGCCGATCAGTCCGGCCCAGATCATCAGCGGCAGGACGCCCAGGATCAGCAAGGGGATCACTTGATGTAACCGTACTGACGGAACCAGATCAGAGCGTCCTTGATGCCCTCCTGGTAGGGGCGCGTCGTATAGCCCAGTTCGCGTTCGGCCTTGGTCGAGGTGTAGAACATGTGCCGCTTGGCCATGTTCAAGGCGTCGACGGTGAGCATCGGCTCCTTGCCCGTGATCTGGGCCACCGCCTCAAATATCATCGCTAGAGGATAGAGCGGCTTTCGCGGCAGTTTGACGGTTGGCGGCTCGCGCCCGGTGAGGGCGGCGACGTCGGCCAGCATTTGGCTGAGCCCCACATCCTGTCCGCCGAGGATATAGCGCTCGCCGACCCGGCCGCGCTCCAGGGCCGCGATATGGCCTAGGGCCACATCGTCTACATGGACCAGATTCAGACCGGTATCGATGAAGGCCGGAATCTTGCCGTTGGCGGCCTCCACGATCACGCGTCCGGTCGGTGTGGGCTTGATGTCGCGCGGTCCGATGGGCGTGGAAGGATTAACAATCACCGCAGGCAGGCCCTGCTCGGCGACCATGGCCTCGACGATGCGCTCGGCGATGACCTTGCTGCGCTTGTAGGCGCCCACGGCCGTTTCGGGCGTCAGCGCGCCGGTCTCGTCGGCGGGCGCGTCCTTGTCAGCGCCGGGCTTAGGACCAAGCGTGGCGACGGACGAGGTGTAAACGATCCGCTCCACGCCGCAGGCTAGGGCGGCGTCCATCACCGCCTGGGTTCCTTCGCGGTTGGCTCGGACGATATCCTCCGGATCGCGCGCCCAGATGCGGTAGTCGGCCGCGACGTGGAACAGATATCGAGCGCCCTTGGCCGCAGCCTCGACACAGGCCTGATCGCGCATGTCGCCGTAGGATAGCTCCGCGCCCAGGTCGGTCAGATTGCCCCGCGCGCTAGATTGGCGCACCAGGCAGACCACATCGGCGCCGCGAGCCTTCAGGGCCAGCGCCACCGCCGAGCCGACAAACCCCGACGCCCCGGTCACCAGAACCCGCTCACCGTGCACGCTACAGAGCCTCCGCGACAAAACGGGGCACGACTAGCATCTAGCTTCGGTCGACTCTACAGCGTCGCTTCGGCGGCCAGAGCCAAGGCGGCCAGCAGTTTGTCTTCGCGCCTGTGGTTGGACAGCACTTGGCTGGACGGATCAGCACCGGGCGGCGGCGGATCCAGCGCGGCGGTCGGTTTGGGCAGCGGCGGGGGAGGGGGCGCCGATGGGGCGGGGGCGGCCGGTTCAGGCTCAGCGCCGACGTCGCCGAAATCGGGCAAGGTCTGTAAGGGCGCCGAGCCCGGAAGCGCGCCCGGCGGGCTGGCGATCTGAGCGGCGCGGTTTTGCAGGTAGAGCGAGCGCAGGCTGGCGTAACTGTCGGTCGACATATTGTCGATGGCGCGTAGCTGTTCGTTAGCCTCGACCCGCTGGTCCAGCCCACCCCACAGCGTGCGCACGTCGATCGCCGTCCAGCGATGATAGAACCGCGACCAGGTGAACGGATCGGTCAGGGTGTCGGCGATGGCTCCGGCGCCATCGCGCACGGTGGTCGGACCCAGCAGGGTGATGAACAGATAGGGGCCCGCAGGCGCGCCCCATCGGCCGAAGGTGTTGGCGAAATTATTGTCATGGTGGGGCAGGCCCGTGGTCGCCGCCACGTCCATCAAGCCGCCCACGCCCACAGAGGTATTCACGCCAAAGCGGCCGAGGGTGCGCAGGGTGACGACGGGATGGCCTTGCAGCAGGTCGTTGGCGGCGACTCCGGGTTCGCCGAGATTGGCGATCACATTGCGCACGGCCTTGCGGATCGGCGCGGGAATCATCCTGAAGGCGGCGGCCAGCCGGCTGAACACCGCGTCGTCCAATACCCGGTGCACCATGTAGAAGGTGCGGTTGGCGGGCTCCCACGGGTCATCCGTTGCGGCGCTAGCCGCTTGGGGCAGGACCAGCGCGACCAGCGCGCCGACCACGAGCGCTCTATTGCGCGCGACATGCCGCGAGCGGCCAAGCCCGCCTGCGGGCGCCTGTGAAAACGTCGTCAAGATCAAGGCATCCTGTTTCTGGCGGCGGTCGCAGCCCACCTTAGTGCTGATTCCGAGGTTTGCCAGTGCAAGCCGCGTTTGACGGTGCATCCGGCGGATTATCGCATGACCGGCGACGCCCTTGGTTGGCGGGCGGGGACACCCGGTATATGGTCCGGCCGCTGTGATCGCTCAAGCTCAATAACCGGGACTGGGCCTCGGCCCGGCTCGCGTAGGATTAAAGCATGCTTCGCACTCTCTTTCTTCAGGCTCCCTCGTTCGACGGCTTCGATGGCGGCGCCGGTTCGCGATATCAGGCCAAACGGGAGATCAAATCCTTCTGGTTCCCCACATGGCTGGCCCAACCGGCGGCCCTGGTGGAGAACTCCAAGCTGATCGACGCACCGCCGGCGGGCATCCAACTGGCGGAAGTCGTAGCCCAGGCCAAGGACTTCGAACTTTTGGTAGTTCACACCTCGGTCCCCTCGTTCGATTCGGACGTGCGCTGCATCGCAGCGATGAAAGAGGCCAACCCCAAGCTCAAGGCCGGCCTGATCGGCGCTAAGGTGGCAGTGGAGGCCGATGAGAGCTTGATCGACGCCCCGGTGGTGGACTTCGTCTGCCGCAATGAATTCGACTTTACCGTCAAGGATGTGGCCGACGGCCTGCCGTGGGAGTCCATCCTGGGCTTGAGCTATCGCGACGAGGCGGGCGTGATCCACCACAACCCCGAGCGTCCGGTGCTGGAAGACATGGACGCCCTGCCGTCGGTGATCGATGTCTACAAGCGCGATCTGCGGATCGAGGACTATTTCATCGGCTATCTGAAGCACCCCTATGTGTCGGTCTACACAGGCCGGGGCTGCAAGAGCCGCTGCACCTTCTGCCTGTGGCCCCAGACGATCGGCGGACACAACTATCGCACCCGCTCGGTGCAGAACGTCGTCGACGAGGTTGCGGCCGCAATGAAGGCCTTCCCCCAGGTGAAGGAGTTCATGTTCGACGACGACACCTTCACCGACGACCTGCCGCGCGCGGAAAAGATCGCCGAGGGGCTGGGCAAGCTGGGCGTGGCCTGGTCGTGCAACGCAAAGGCCAATGTGCCGCGCAAGACCCTGGAAAAGCTCAAGGCCGGCGGCCTGCGCCTTCTGCTGGTGGGCTATGAAAGCGGCGATCAACAGATCCTGTTCAACATCAAAAAGGGCATGCGGGTCGAGGTCGCCGAGCAGTTCACCCAGGACTGTCACGACCTCGGGATCAAGATTCACGGCACCTTCATCGCCGGCCTGCCGGGCGAAACCCGCGAGACGCTGCAGAAGACCATCGAGTGGGCCTGCAAGATCAATCCGCACACCATTCAGGTTTCCCTCGCCGCGCCCTATCCGGGCACTTTCCTGTTCAAGCAAGCGACGGAGAACGGCTGGCTGAACGCCGAGCACGCTGAGTTGGTCAACGACAAGGGCGTGCAGATCGCACCCCTGCATTATCCGCACCTGAGCCACCAGGAGATTTTCGACTCGGTGGAGAACTTCTACCGCAAGTTCTATTTCCGCCCCGGCAAGATCGCCGCGATCGTGGCCGAGATGCTGACCGATTGGGACATGATGAAGCGCCGCCTGCGCGAAGGCGTGGAGTTCTTCCGCTTCCTCAAGGAGCGGGCAGACGCCAAGGCGCAGAGCGCGACAGCCAATGTCGGCGGGCTTGCGCCGGCGGAATAGTCTGAGTGCGACCTGACGCGCTTTATTGGTCTTGCGGAAATGGCCGTATTCTCGAGTCGACGTTCTGGGGGAATTGCGGTTCTATTCGTTTAAATTGCAACGATTGAGGCATCCGAATGCCCTACGCCATAACGGTCAACGGGAAGAAACACACGGTCGACGTCGAGGACGACACACCGCTTCTGTGGGTCCTGCGCGACACCATCGGCCTGGTCGGTCCCAAGTTCGGGTGCGGGGGAGGATTTTGCGGCGCCTGCACCGTGCATCTGGACGGCGCGGCGGTGCGCTCCTGTCAGGTGCAGATTTCCAAGGTGGGCGCCAGGGCGGTCACCACCATTGAGGGCGTGGACGCCTCGGCCATTGGTCGCAAGGTGCAGAAGGCCTGGATCGATCATGACGTGATCCAGTGCGGCTACTGCCAGGCGGGCCAGATCATGTCGGCCACGGCCCTGCTGGCCAAGACGCCGCAGCCGAGCGACGCCGATATCGACCGGGCCATGGCGGGCAACATCTGCCGCTGCGCCACCTATGTCCGCATAAAGTCGGCCATTCGCCAGGCTGCAGGCCTGACGCCGGAGCTGACGGCGCCTCCTGCGCCCCTGCAGATCGCCGTGCGGACTGCAAACGCCGCGAAGGGAGCTTGATCATGGCTGACGACGCTGCCTTCACACCCACCCGGCGAACCCTGCTTCAGACCGGAGCGGCCGCCGGCGGCGGGATGTTCCTCAGCTGGGGCCTGGACGCCCAAGGCGCCGCCACCGCCAAGGCCACGACGCTGAACGCCTATGTCAGCATCGCCCCTAGCGGCGCGATCACCATCATCAGTAAAAACCCCGAGTGCGGCCAGGGCGTGATGACCATGCTGCCCATGGTCATCGCCGAAGAGCTGGACGCCGATTGGTCGAAGGTCTCGATCAAGGAAGCCATGCTGGACGTGGATAAGTTCGGCTTCCAATCGGCGGGCGGCTCCAATTCCGCACGCTTCAACTACGATCCCCTACGCCGGGTCGGCGCGGCCGGCAAACAGATGCTGATCGAGGCGGCGGCGACCACCTGGAAAGTCCCCGCGTCTGAATGTACGGCGGCCATGAGCCTGGTCACCCACGGCCCCACCGGCCGTAAACTCAGCTACGGCAAGCTGGCGTCCAAGGCCGCGAACATCCCCGCGCCGGACGTGGCGAAGGTCGCGCTGAAGGACCCCCGGGACTTCAAGATCGTCGGCCAGTCGGCCCGAGGCTGCGACAGTCCCAAGGTAATCAAGGGCGAGCCCCTGTTCGGCATCGACACCCGCCTGCCGGGGATGCTCTACGCCGTGTTCGTCAAGTGCCCGGTGCACGGAGGAACGCTGAAATCCGCCAAGCTCGACGCGGTCCTGGCCAGCCCCGGCGTCAAGAAGGCCTTCACGGTCAAGGGCAATGGCGAGTTCAATGGTCTGGCAGACGGCGTGGCCATCGTGGCCGACAGCTGGTGGAGGGCCCAGAAAGCCAAGGCCAAGCTTGAGGTTGAATGGGACGAAGGTCCCGCAGCCGATCAGTCCAGCGCCCAGTTCGCCGCGACATCCGAGCGCCTGGGTCCGGGGCCCGGCCAAAAGGTGTTCCATAAGGACGGCGACGCTGACGGGGCGCTGGCTCGTTCGGCCAAGGTGCTCAAAGCGTCCTACAGCTACCCTTTTATCGCCCACGCCACCTTGGAGCCGCAAAACTGCACCGCTCAGTTCAAGGACGGCAAGCTGGAGATATGGGCGCCGTCGCAGCGGCCAAAGCCTGGCCTGGACCTGCTGACCAAGGCGCTGAATATTCCAGCGTCCGACGTGACGATCCACATCACCCGCATGGGCGGCGGTTTCGGCCGGCGCTTAATGGCGGACTTCATGATCGAGGCCGCCCGGATTGCCCAGGAGATGAACGGGCCCCCGGTCAAGCTGGTGCATGACCGCCCCGCCGACCTGGGACACGATTTCTACCGCCCCGGCGGGTTCCACCATCTGACGGCGGGGATCGACGACAAGGGCAAGATCATCGCCTGGAAGGACCATTTCGTCACCTTCGCCGACCGCAACGATCCGACCAGGCCGGCCTTCGCCTGCGAAGCCTCCGCGGTCGATCCGCCGGCCCGCTTGGTGCCGGACGTCACGGTGGAAGTTTCCATGATGCCCATGGGCTTCGCCACCGGGCCTCTGCGCGCGCCGCGTTATAACGCCATCGCTTTCGTCTATCAGTCCTTCGTCGATGAACTGGCCCACGCGGCGGGGCGCGATCCGCTGGAGGTTCAGCTTGAGCTGCTGGGACCAGCCCGCGTTCTGCCTGGCCCGGCGGAGGACGCGATCGATGTCGGCCGTCTTAGCGCCGTATTGAGGAAGGCAGCGGAGATGTCGGACTGGGGCAAGACCACCTTGCCGCCACGTACCGGCATGGGCATCGCCGCCTATGCCGCGATGCATGGCTATTTTGCCGAGGTCGCTCGCGTCCACGTGGCCGAGACCGGGGCAATCAAGGTCGAGAAGATGTGGGTCGCCTGCGATGTCGGCGACACCCTGATCAATCCCACCGGCGCCATGAACCAGGTGCAGGGCGGGGTGATCGACGGGCTGGGCCATGCGCTCAACTCCGCAGTGACCTTCGATAAGGGCCGGCCGGTTCAGACCAATTTCGACAACTATCCGCTGATCCGCATGCCGGCCGCGCCGGACGTGGAAGTGGCGTTCCTGATGACCGCCAACCCACTGTCAGGTCTGGGCGAACCGGCCTTGCCGCCAGCGCTTCCCGCCCTGTGCAACGCCATCTTTGCGGCGACGGGGGTGCGTATCCGGTCGTTGCCGATCGACACCAAGCTGCTGAAGGTCTAGGGCCTTCAGCGCGCTTAAGGCTTGGGAATGAGGTCCGGACGGGAGGCCAGGAAAGCCGCCTTTTCCGCTGCGGTCAGAACCTTGCCGGACTTCTGCCGGGACACCTTGGGCGTGGGCCGCGCATAGGCGCCGGGCGGCGGGGCCGCTGGCTTGAGATCGGCTAGGCGTTTGATGGGCGGCTTCATGGGTTCCCCTGAATCGGCTGAGCCGGGATCACATCAAGCCTATCCGGCGGCTGATGACGATCAGATGAACCGGCGTGCGGAGTCAATCGCGCGGGCCGCTCAGCTCCCTCGCCAACCTTAGAGCAAGATGACATAAGGCGGAATCGCCTCATGTCTGAATCTTGCTCTAAATTCAATGTGTAGAGCCGGATTCAGAGTTCGCATGCGAACACATTCGGCTCTAGTTCGCGGCTGGCATGGGCAGGGCGTAGGCTTTGAACACGCCGGGGTCCTTGTCCTTCAGCTTGGGATCGTGAAGGTATTCCAGCTTGGCCTCGCCGACCCACAGGACGTCGCCGCGCGGCTGCACGGCCGTGGGCGTATCGAAGCCCTCCTTGATCGTAATGACCGTGGCCTTGTCGCCGTCGAGCACCAGTTCCGACACCCGGCCCGCGCCGTTTTCGGCAAGGAACAGACGCTTTCCAGCCGCGCGCATGCCGTCCGGGCGTGAAATGGGCCGTGACAGGGCGATCTGCACCGGCGCGCCCGCGCTCGAGCCGTCGGCGTTCAAGGGCACGCGCATGATGGTGTTGGCGCCCACCGAGTTGGCGTAAAGCACGCCTTTGACAAAGGTGAGCCCGTCAATGGCCTTCAGGTCGGGGTGCTGGATTACCAGGTCCAGGGACGTTGCGCCCGGCTTCAGACGGAAGATGCGCCCATTGACCGAGTCCGAGAGATAGACTCCGTTGGACCGGGTCAGGGCGATGTCATTGCAAAGGGTGGACTCGCCGGGCAGGGGATAGCTGGCCTTGTCCGCGCCGGACTTCAGATCGAATGAGCGCAAGGACGTATTGTTGACCGGCTTAGGGCCGCTTGTGTCTCGTTCGGCCTGGCAGACCCAAAGCGTTTGGCTGTGACGGTCGGCGAGCACGCCCAGGGTGGTGACCGGCCCTTTTCCGGAAAGGTGGATAAAGGGAGTCGCCTTGGTCGCTCCGGCTTCGGCCTTGTAGATGATCGGTTTGTTCATGCTGCCGAAGATTACCGTCCCGTCCGATGTGGCCGTAATGCTCTCGGGGAAGACCTGCGTATCATCTACGGTCACGTCGGATGCCGCGTAGGCGCCGCCGGCCGAGGCAGCCAGGACGAGTCCGCTGACGAGGGCGGCTAGGGATGATTGTGCCATCGCGTTTGCGCTCATCGGCTGCTGTGGGCGACACGCCAGACAACGTTTCCGCCGTCATCGCTGACCAAGATCGACCCATCCTTGGTTTCAACCACGCCCACAGGCCTGCCCCAGGCATTGCCGTCGGCGGCGAGGAAGCCGGTCATGAAATCCTGGTACTCGCCGGTCGGCGCGCCGTTCTTCAGGCGCAGCCGCACGACCTTGTAGCCCGTGCGCTTGGAGCGGTTCCACGAGCCGTGCAGGGTGACGAAGGCGTCGCCGTCATAACTCTTGGGAAAAGCATGCGCGCCGGAGGCGGTGTAGAACGCCATCTGCAGCGCCGCCGAATGGGGTTGGTAGAGCACGTCGGGAATGGAAACCTTATCGGCCAAGTCCGGTCGTTCGCCGGCGCGGCGCGGGTCTTCGTGGGCGCCGATGTAGTACCAGGGCCAGCCGTAGAACTGGCCAGCCTTGACGCGGGTGGAATAGTCGGGCGCCAGATCATCGCCCAGCTCGTCGCGTTCATTGACGGTGCACCAAAGGTCCCCGGTCTTGGCGTTCATGCTCAGGCCCGCGCAGTTGCGGATTCCCGTGGCATAGGTGCGAAGACCCTGACCGAGGGGATTGGCGGTCAGGACCGCCGCGCGGTGGGTCTCGTTGCCCCAGCCGGCGCCCAGACCATATTCGGCCTCCCATAGTTTCATGTCGGCCGGGGGCTGTTTGGGCATTTTCTCGCCGACGTTGGAGCCGGACCCCACCGAGATGAACATTTGGGTCCCGTCCGGCGAGAAAGCCAGATCGCGCGTCCAGTGTCCGCCCCCCGACGGAAGCGCAGGGACGATCACCTGTGCGGGTCCGCTCGCCTTCAAGTCTCCGGCATTATACGGGAAGCGCACCACCGAGTCGGTGTTGGCGACATACACCCACTGCGGGTCCTTCTGTGGGTAGAAGGCGATGCCGTAGGGCGCATGCAGGCCCTCTGCGAACACAGTGACTTGGTCGGCCTTGGCCGATCCTGGCGCCGAACGCATGACGCTGACGCGGCCGCCAAGGTTTTCAGCGATGAAAATGTCTCCATTGGGCGCCATGCGCATGCGCCGCGCGCCTTGCAGTCCGCTGGCGAAAACGCTGACCTTGAATCCGGCAGGGACCTGCGGCGTGGCGCCCGCGGGGCGGGGGATGGTCTTGGGCATGTTGCGCACAGTGCCTGTGGCGAAGGGCGCGGGCAGGTCGGCGGGCGTAATATGGCGCCAGACGCCGGGCGCATCGGTGCTGGTATCGCCAAATGCGTCCTTGCCGGTGCGAACGGTCTGAGACCAAGCATCCGACGCCACCAGTAGCGCGGCGCCAAACAAGATACTGGAGAAACGAAAGCCCTTGGACACGGCGGTCCCTCCCGGACGGACATCTATTTTGCGACGATCCTAGGGTTTGCGCGCCCGACGTCAATCACTGTATCCATGACAATATGGCAACGGCCTCCTTGAAGCTTGTGCCGCTCGCTCGACCCCGGCATTGATGAAGCCAACGCCGGTTCGAGGAGAATAAGGTGATGGGGAAAGGGCGGGAATATCTGGGCGCTTGGGCAGCGGTGCTGCTGGCCGCCTTGGCCCTGACCGGCGCGGGCGTTCAAGGGGTGCGGGCCCAGGCCGCGCCTGACTCCGCAGAGACCAAGGCGGCTGAATCCATCGCCCAGTCCAGTTGCGCCTCCTGCCATGGCCCGGGGCTGACCGGCGGGGATCGGGCGCCGCCCTTAGTCAACAGCGCCCATCTGCGCACGCTCAGCGCGGACGAGATCAAGGGGATCATCCGCGCAGGCACAGCCGCCGGCATGCCGTCCTTTCCCTACCCTGACTCCCAGCTCGATGGCTTGGCCGGCTGGCTGAAGAGCCAGAACGCCGTGGCCGTGCAGGCCCGTTCGCCCGAGCAGGTGGCGGCCGGGCGGGCGCTGTTTTTCGGCAAGGCGGGCTGTTCGACCTGCCACATGGTGCGCGGCGTCGGCGGGGTGAACGGACCGGACCTGTCTGCCTTGGCGGTTCGCGCGCTTCCCAGCGAGGTCGAGCGCTATTTGGATGACCCCACCTCCCAGATGGGGTCCAAGAGCCAGCCGGGTTGCCCCGGATGGGCCTTCTGCCCAGACACTCAATGGAGCGTGGTCGATGTGCGCCTGAAGGGCGGCAAGAGTCTGCGTGGCTTTGCCCGCAACCAGGGCGAACACGACCTGCAACTGCAAACCTTCGACGGCCAATTTCATCTGCTGACCGACAAGGACTATGTCTCGGTCCAGCGCGAGGCCAAGTCCTACATGCCGCCGCTGAGGGCCACGGCGCAGGAGCGGCAGGACCTTCTGGCCTATCTCGGCGGCCTCGTCGGCGTGCCCCTTGGCGCGCAGCTTGGCGGCGCCGCGCCCAGCGCCCAGGCCATCGCGGCGGTCATGCATCCCGCCAAGGGGCAGTGGCCTGGCTATAACGGGACCTCGGCGGGAAACCGCTATAGCCCGCTGGATCAGATCAACCGCTCCAATGTGCGCGGCCTAGGGCTGCAATGGTCGTTCACACCTGGGGGCGCGGGGCTGCAGACCACGCCCGTGGTCGCCGACGGTGTGATGTATGTGACAGGCGCCGCTCAGGTCTGCGCCCTGGACGCCCGTACGGGCCGCCGCATCTGGTGCTCGCCCAGGACCGCGCCCAAGGTCGGGGCTGGGCCGGGGCGGATCACGGGGTTTTCCGCCCCGGCGACCGGCGGCGCCAACCGCGGTGTGGCCCTGTTGGGCGACCGGCTGTTCTTCTCCACCGACGACGCCCATCTGGTGGCGTTGAACCGAGTGACAGGGGCGGTGATGTGGGCCGTGGCCCTGCCTGATCCGAAGTATCCGGGCGCCTATTACGGGGCCGCCGCGCCAATGGTCGTGGGTGATCTGGTCATCGCCGGCGTTGCAGGCGGCGATTCGCCCCTGCGCGGGTTTGTGGCGGCCTATAAGGCTTCCACCGGCGAGCAGGTCTGGCGTCTGTGGACCATTCCGCTTCCGGGCGAGCCTCTGTCTGAGACCTGGAAGGGCCGCGATCTTCCCACCGGAGGCGGGGCTACTTGGACCACCGGCTCCTATGACGTGGATTCCGGGCTGCTCTATTGGGCGGTGGGCAATCCCTATCCGGCCACCAATGGCGATGAGCGCGGCGGCAGCAACCTCTACACCGGCTCGGTTCTGGCCATCGATCCCAGGAGCGGGACGGTCAAATGGCACTTCCAGTTCTCGCCTCACGACCTGCACGATTGGGACGCCAATGAGCCCCTCGTCCTGGCCGACGCTAAATTTGGTGGACGCGAACGCAAGCTGCTGCTGCAGGCCAACCGCAACGGCATGTTCTATGTGCTGGACCGCACCAACGGCCAGTTCCTGTTGGGCAAGCCCTTCGTCAAGAAACTGACCTGGGCCAGCGGCATCGGGCCGGACGGCGTGCCCCAATGGCTGCCGAATAACGAGCCGACGGAGGCGGGGGTGAGAACCTGTCCGAGCGTGCGCGGCGCCACCAATTGGTACGCCTCGTCCTACAGCCCCCAGTCGCGGCTGTTCTACGTCATGGCGGCGGAGGATTGCGCCATCTATCGCAAGGTCGGGCGCGGCTATGACGGCGACCGTGATCCCACCGATCCGGGACTGCGCTATCTGCGCGCCATCGATCCGGCCACCGGGGCCATCGCCTGGGAAAAGCCCCTGACCGGCCCGCAGGAGGCCAACTACGCCGGGGTGCTGTCCACCGGCGGCGGTCTGGTGTTTCACGGCGAGACCGGCGGCGGCTTCGCTGCGGTGGACGCCGTGACCGGCAAGACCCTGTGGATCTTCCGCGCCAATGACAACTGGCGCGCGGCACCCATGACCTACATCCTGGATGGGCGGCAATATGTGGCCGTGGCGGCGGGGGGCAATATCCTGTCCTTCGCCCTGGGCCAGGACCCCAGCAGCGTGTTCGCCGCCGGGGCGCCGCCTCACCGGGCGGGCGGGGCGTCCAAGCGATAGGCGATGATCTGGTCGCCGCCTTTGTCGCGCATGGCCTTGCCGCCGGCGGCGATGACCACGTACTGACGTCCGTCCGCGCCGCGATAGGTCATCGGCGTGGCGTGGCCGGCTGCGGGCAACTGGTCCTGCCACAGGGTGCGGCCGGTCTTCAGGTCGATGGCGCGGAACATCTCGTCCTGGGTCGCGGCGATGAAGATAAGCCCGCTGCGCGTGACCACTGACCCGCCGATATTGGGGGCGCCTAGAGGCAGGCGCAGGCCCATGCTGAAACCGAACGGACCGCTGTTGCGCGCATCACCCAAGGTTCGCCGCCACAGGATCGAGCGGGTCGTCAAGTCAATGGCGGTGAGGAAGCCGTATGGCGGGCGCTGACAGGGCACGGCCAGGGCCGACATGAACGGTCCCCAATAGACCGCGACCGGCAGTCCCGTCATCGGACCCAGGTGCAGGTGCGGGATGACCGACTTAGGGTCCGGCTGCGGGCCGCGCTGGTCGCGGTCGGCCTGAGCGCGCGTGACCAGCTTATCCAGGTCCGCCATATGGTTGGAATTGACCACCAGCAGGCCGCGCCCTTCGTCCAAGGCCATGCTGCCCCAGTCGATGCCGCCCAGCTCGCCCGGATAACGGATGGTCATGCCCAGGCGCGGGGGGGTGAACATGCCGTTGTAGCGCGCCTGGCGGAACTGAATGCGGCAGGCCAGCTGGTCGAAGGGCGTCAGGCCCCACATGTCAGTCTCCATTAGGTCCGGGCCGTTGAATTGCGGCATACCGACCGAATAGGGCTGGGTAGGCGATGAGCGCTCGCCGGGTAGGTCGGAGCGCGGAACCGGCCGTTCCTCCACCCGCGTCAGGGGATGGCCGTCGCGCCGGTCCAGCACGAACACTTGGCCGGACTTGGTGGCTTGGTATAGGGCCGGGACCGGGCCGCTCGGGGTGGGAAAGGTTCCCAGCACCGGCTGGGCGCCGAGGTCATAGTCCCACAGGTCGTGATGCACCGCCTGGAAGGTCCAGCGCACGGCGCCGGTCCTGGCGTCCAGGGCCACCACCGAGGTGGAGAAGCGGTCGGTGTTGGCGCTGCGGGGCGCGCCGACCAGGTCCGGGCTGCCGTTGCCCATGGGCAGGTAGATCATACCCAGCTGTTCGTCGGCGCTGGCGATGGACCAGAAATTGGGCGTTGAGGGCGTGTAGCTCTGCCCGGCGGGCAGCGGACGCGGATCGTCGGGGCGGCCCGGATCGAACGCCCATTTCAGCGCGCCGGTCACTGCGTCATAGCCGCGAATAACGCCGGGCGTGATGCGGACCGCGCGATTGTCGGCGACCAGGCCGCCGATCACGGCCACGCCGTCAACGATGGTCGGCGGCGAGGTGGGGTGCGAGAGGTTCGCGGGAAAATCGCCCAGGCCTTGGCGCAGGTCCACCACGCCCTTGACGCCGAAGCCCGAGCAAAGACGGCCGGTCTTGGCGTCCAGCGCGATCAGCTTGCTGTCTGGCGTGCCCATCAGCAATCGCGTCGGGCAGTCGGTAACGCCGGCCGGCGCGCGGAAGAAGGCCAGCCCTCGGCAGACCCCGAATATGGCCTTCTTGCTGCTTGCGGCCGGATCGTAACGCCATAGCTGCCGTCCGGTGAGCGGATCGACGGCGAACACGGCGTCCGCCTCGGTGCAGCCGTAAAGAGCGCCGTCGACCATCAGCGGGGTCATCTGCAGTCCGCCGCGCGCCTTGGCGGCGGCGCTGCTTGCGCTGCTGTAGCTCCAGGCCCGCCGCAGAGACGCGACATTGCTGGGGGCGATCTCGTCCAGCGGCGAATAGCGCGCGCCTTGCGCCGTATTGCCGTAGTGGGCCCAGTCGCTTGGGTCCGCGCCCGATGATGGCGCGGGCGGCGCGATGTCCTGTCCCTTATAGGCGACGATTTCACCGGGGCCGCGATGGGCCGCCGACCAGCCTGCCGCTAAAAGGCCCAGCGTCACGACCGCCAGGGCGCCGCCTAAGGCGTGATGCGCACGCGGACCGGCCGGGGTCAGCGAGCGGCGCAGCCAGGGCGCGATCAGGAACAGGCCGGCGACGGCCAGGAACACTAGGCGCGGCATCAGGGCCCAAGGATCGAAGCCGACTTCCCACAGGCTCCAGGCCAAGGAGCCCAGGAATACCAAGCCGTAGAGCTGTAGCCCCGCGCCGTCACGCCGCAGGATCAGCACGGCGGAAGCAAGGATCAGCAACCCGGTCAGGAAATAGTAGGGCGACCCACCCAGGGTCGCGAGATAAGCGCCCGGACCAGCCATGCCCAGACCCGCGAAGGCCAGCAAAAGGCCGATAACCGTTCGATACGGCGTCGCCATGACCTAATCCCCCCAGTTGAGCCAGCAATGGCGCCGTGGGCGGTTCGGCGCAACCGACCTGAGGCAAACGCGAGCCCGCGAGACTCGCGACCGCCCCAATATGCAATTGACTGAATAGTCATTTAGAGCTATATAAACGTATGACTTGGAGCGTTCAGTTCCACGCAGACTTCGCCCACTAGGCGGATGTTTTGTCGGACGCCGTGCGTATCGAGTTGATTGCGGGGATCAGGCTGCTTGAGCAATTTGGACCCAGCCTTGGTCGGCCTACGGTAGATACCCTGAGCGGCTCCAAGCATGCCAACATGAAGGAGCTGCGCTTTCGCGCCGATGGCGGTGTGTGGCGCATCGCCTTTGCATTCGATCCCGAACGCGCCGCCATTCTACTGGTTGGCGGCGACAAGTCAGGCGGCAGTTCGGGTCGGTTTTACAAGGGAATGTTCAAGCGCGCCGACGCACGCTTCGATCAGCATTTGGAGTGGCTGAAATGACCTATCGCACCATCGACGCGAACGATTGGATCGCGCAGCAACCCAAGCTCGTCCGGCAGGCAGGCGAGGCTCGCGGCGAGGCGCTCATCCGCGAAGTCACGCTTCGGGAGGTCCGGCAGGCGGTCAAGCGCACCCAAGTCGAGGTCGCCGCCGCCATGGGAACATCGCAGGATCGGGTATCCAAACTGGAACATGGCGACGACGCGCTGGTTTCAACGCTGCGCCGGCACGTCCGGGCGCTGGGCGGCGAACTGCGGTTGATTGTCGAGTTCCCGGATCGGCCGTCCATGGCCATCGATCTGCACGGTGACAAGCCCGTCGCCAAGAGTGTGCGGACTATCGGCTCGGACTGAGTATGCCGGTGAGCGGCAGGATCGGCAGGATCGGCAGGATCGGCAGGATAGGGGCAGGATAGGGGCAGGATAGGGGCAGGATAGGGGGACAAGGGGCAGGATAGGGGGACATGAAACCAGCGGGCCCCGCCTTCTGATTTTTGGGATACTCCCGTCTTGTGAAGTGTGGATCTGAACCATGAAGGGCAAAGCGCTTCTCCTGTTGCTGACCTCTGTCCTGATTTTGGGCGCACGCCAGCCCATCATGGCGCAGGACAAACCTAAGCTGGCGGGCGCAAGTCAGCCCGTTATGGCGCAAGACAAACCGAAGGCTGTGGGCGCCAGCCAGCAGCCCGTCATGGCGCAGGGCAAACCCAAGCCGGCGGCGGCGCAGCCGCCCTTGAGGGTGTTGTCTGGGGCTGACCAGGCCAGGCCGGCTTTGGCCTCCCATCCCGACGTCGCGCGTGGCTTGGACGATGTCACGCCGTCGCAGAAGGTGGTTCAGGCGCTGCAGGCCATGCACATGGTGGAATGCGCCGCCACGGTTCAGCGCATTACGGACTTCCTGTTCGCCGGTCAGGACGCGAATTTCGTGGCTCAACCGCTGGGTCCGGACAATGTTCGATGGCCCACGGTGTTTGCCATCGAGAGCGCCGATCCGGCGGGCGGGCATTCCCGCTTCGCCCTGCTGATGATCGCGGGCAACTGCTCGGGCATGTATGAGCAGACCCTGTATTGGCCCAATCCGTGCAATGTCGTGAAATCCCAGGTGTTCGGAAAATATACCGGCGAACACCCCCTTCTGCGGGATTACCGATCCAGCGCTGACGGCCCTGCGCGGGAAGTCTTCCTGACTCCTGCAGGGCCGGGATGTATCTCCATAAAAAAAGAGCTATTTCACTGATCGCGCGGCGATCGAGCCAATAGATCAAAGATCGACCGTCGCTGCGTGGGCCGTTCCGAATGCTCGCGCGGGGGAAGCTGAGGGCACATGCGCGTTGGAATTTCTGTCCTGACCCAGGCGGGTTTGAGCATCTGGAGCAATGGGCTGGGACAAAACGTGTTCCACCTGGCCAGATTGTTTCGCACCCTGCCTTTCGTCGACGAGGTGATCCTGCTGAACAGCGGCGACCAGGAAGCCCTGACGGCGGAATCGGCGCCGGGATATCAAGACTTCCCACTGATAAGGCCGCGAGATGCGACCGACCGGGTCGATGTGGTCGTAGAACTATCGGGCGGACTGGACGTGGAATGGCTCGACTATATTCGCGCCTTGGGCAAGAAGGTCGTCTATCACGTTTGCGGCACGCCCTATACCGGCCTGGTGGAAGGCCCGATCTTTGGGAAAGATGCCTATTTTTCCCGAGGAGACCGCTGCGACGAGGTGTGGAACCTTCCGCGGGACAACGTGTTTCAGCCCCTCCTGGGTGCGCTCCACCGCTGTCCGGTGTTCGATGTTCCCTTCATCTGGTCGCCTGAATTTCTAGAGCAAAGGCGGGCGGTTCTGGCTCAACACAATTTGGAATTCGGCTTTGCCCGAGCCGCGCCCGGCGCGGGGCCACGGCCGATGAGGGCCGCTATCTTCGAGCCCAATATCTCCGTGACCAAGATGGCAAGCATTCCCATGCTGGTCTGCGACCAGGGTTACCGCCGAAATTCTGAGGCGATCAACAAGCTGAACGTGCTGAACAGTGTGCAGATGGTCAATCACCTGACCTTCAACATGTTGGCAAATTCGATGGACATCGTCAGGGCCGGCAAGGCGTTATTCCTGGGCCGACATGACTTCGCGGCGTTCATGGCCGAGCACGGTGACATGGTCATCACGCACCAGTGGCAGCACGACATGAACTACCTGTATCTGGATGCCCTGTACGGGAACTATCCTTTGATTCACAACTCACCCTGGCTGGGCTCGGTGGGCTACTACTATCCCGATTCTGATATAGAGGTGGGCGGCGAGCAGGTGCTAAACGCCTGGGCCAATCACGACCAGAACTTCGAGACCTATAAGCGTGACGCACGTGCGTTCCTGGACGCTTTGAGCCCAGTTGCGCCGGCAAACCTTGATTATTACGCGCGGCGGCTGCTCTACCTCCAAGCCTCACCCAGCCGCAGGAAGTCGGCATGAAGTCGCCCAAGGTCAAGAATCGGCGCCTCAAGGTTGGCGTGACCATCTTCCTGCGCGAGGGACAGCAGTCCCTGTGGGAAAACGGCATCTTCCAGAACTGCTATTTCCTGCTGATGCTGCTCAACAAGTCACCCTTGATCGAGAAGGCGTTTCTGGTCAACGGCGGGCCGGGCAAACCGGAGGAGTCGGGCGACTTCCTGGCCATGGCGCCAGCGCCGGTGATCACTTACGACACGGCCATGCAGGAGCTCGATGTCATCATCGAGCTGAGCGCCCAACTCAACAACGAATGGGCCGCCAAATTCCGCGAGAAGGGCGGCCGCGTCGTCGGCATGTTTGTGGCCAATGATTATGTCATCGACATTGAACGGATGATCTTCGACCTGCCGCCCGGGCACCTGATGTCCGGCACGCCCTACAACGTGGTCTGGACCCTGCCTGCGTTTGAGAAGAGTTGTTACAGCTACTACAAGGTTGGCATGCGGGCGCCCGTGCAGGTCATGCAGCACCTGTGGAGCCCGGCCCTGGTGGATCGGTCGGCCGAGACGCTCAATCCGCCGCGAGCGTTCGGTTACAAACCTGGCCGTAAGCGTTGGCGTCTGGCGATCCTCGAGCCAAACATCTGCATGGTGAAGACCGCGCAGTTGGCCATGCTGGTCTGCGACATGGCCCACCGCGCGGAGCCGACCTTCATAGGGCGAATGATGGTGCACAACACCGTCCAGCTCAAGGAACAGGCGCCGTTCATAAAGTTTGCCCAGGGCCTTGACCTCGTTCGCCACGGGCTGGCCCTGTTTGAGCCGCGCTTCGCCGTTTATGAAATCATGACCACCACAGCCGACGCCGTGGTCTCGCACCACTGGGAGAACGGGCAGAACTACGTCTATTACGAAGCGCTGCACGGCGGATATCCACTGATCCACAACTCCACCTTGATCGGCGGCTGCGGCTACTACTATCCGGACTTCAATTGCGATGAAGGCGCCCTGGCCTTGCGCCAGGCTTTCCACGGACATGACCGGAACCTGGACGCCTATAAACGCGAGGCGCGGTCCTTCCTGGAGCTGCTGAACCCGGAGTCAGAGCGCAATATCGCTAACTACAGCGCCGCTCTTCAAAGCCTGTTCGACTAAAGCAAGCCGATGACCAAACAAGCTGAAACGCGGCGGTTCCTTAGGATCGGCATCACCATCGGCCTAAGGTCCGAGGACGAGAGCCTGTGGATCAACGGCATCAAGCAGAACGCGATCTTTCTGGCCAAGGCATTCCAGAATTCGATCCATCGCCATCAGGTCACTCTGCTGAACACCACCGACGTGGCGATCACCGACAAGTTGGCCTGGAGCCAGGAGCGATTTCCAACCAAGTCGTTCGAGGCGGGCAAGGATGATCTCGACATTCTGATCGAGTTGGGCGGGCAGATTAATAACCTGCAGACCGATTATCTGAAGCAGCGCGGAACGCGCATCGTCAGTTACTGCTGCGGTCCGGAGTATGCGACGACTTCACAGGCCATCATTTCTCAGGTCCCTGGCTTCCAGACGCCCTTCATCAATCAGCGGTACGACGAAGTCTGGATCATTCCCCAGGTGGCCGAAACCAGCTTCCATTATCTCAAGACTCTGAGACGTCGCCCGGCGCGAGTGATTCCTTTCGTGTGGGATCCCATGTGCATCGAACAGCGGAGCCGGACCCTCCCGCACGGCGGGGAATATCGCCCCCACAGCGGTCGGGCCAAGCGCCTGTCGGTTATCGAACCCAACCGCGACCTGCTGAAGTTCTGCCTCTATCCCACCTTCCTGGCCGAACTGGCCTTCAGAATGGCGCCGGACAGGATCGAATTTCTGCACGTGACCAACGCCGACCGTCTGGTCAAGGACGATTTCGGTTTTGTGGCCATGGTGAAGGATCTGGATATCGTCAAGGCCCACAAGGCCGCATTCGTCGGCATGTTCGCCACGCCGGACTTTCTGTCTGAGCACACCGACTTCGTCGTGTCCCACCAGTGGGGGCTGGCGCTGAACTATATGTATCTGGAGGTCTGCTGGCAGGGCTATGGGCTGGTCCACAACGCCCATATCGTACCCGACATCGGCTATTACTATAAAGAGAACGACGTGGAGGAGGGCGCCCGGATCCTGTTGCGCGCCTTGGAGGAGCACGACAAGGACTGGGAGGGCTATCGCGCCCAGCAACGCAAGCTGATCGGCCGCTTCCTCGCCACCAATCCGGAGGTCAGCGCCGCCTATGACGACCTGATGTTCGATCTCTTGGCCGCCCCGCCCGCTCCTTAGACCTTCGGCAGCTTCAACGCCACCAGCTCGGCCGAATAGTTCACGCCGCCGATGGCCAAGACGATGTATTGCGTCCCGTCCAGCATATAGGTCATCGGACTTCCGGTCTGCGGCGCGGGCAGGAACACCGCGCCTCGGTCCTCGCCGCTCGCCTTGTCATATGCCCGCAGATAGGCGCCGCGCTTGCCCCCCGCGGTGGTGACGAAGCCGGCTTCCCCGGCGATGACTAGGGTCTTGGTGGTCAGCACCCCAATCAGGCCGTCGCGCCCGGTGCGCGGAATGCTCAGGCCCTTCAGCGCCGGATGATTGCGCACCTCGTCGGGCGTATCGCCGTGCGCCACCTGCCAGGCCAGTTCGCCCTTGGTCAAATCGATGGCCGTGATCCGGCCATAGGGCGGCTTGATCAGCGGTAGACCCTGCACGGTCAGTTGCCCGGCCTTGAAGCCGTCCTGCGGCGGCGCGCCCGCCGGCGCGCCGATCTGGGCGGTATAGTCAAAGTCCGACTGATTGGGGTCGGTGTTCTTCTTCACGCTCCAAAGGGTCGGCATGGTCCGCGAGTAGAGGTAGACGGTGTGGTTTTCCGGGTCGTAGCTGCCGCCCGGCCAGTTGGAGCCGCCCAGGGCGGCCGGCAACATCAGAGTGCCCCATTTACCCTTGCTCCCCCACACGATGGCGGGCGTGAACAGCGGTCCCAGATTATAGTTCTTCACCAGCCGCAGGGCCTCGGCCTTAAGCTCAGGCGTAAAATCGATCAGGTCGTTCTCGCTGACGCCCTGCCGGTCATAGGCCGGCGGCTTGGTGGGGATCGGCTGGGTCGGCGAATACCATTCTCCGGGCACATCGCCCTTGGGGACCTTGCGCTCGACGATGGGCCAGATCGGCTCGCCGGTCTCCCGGTTCAGCACATAGAGGAAGGCCTGCTTGGTCGGCTGCGCTAGCGCCTTGACCATTTTTCCCTTGACCGGGATGTCGCACAGGATCGGCGCGCAGGGGATGTCGTTGTCCCAGAGGCCGTGATGCACGGTCTGATAGTGCCAGCGCCGCACTCCGGTCTTGATGTCCACCGCTACGATGCTCTCGCCGAACAATCCCGCGCCGGGCCGGAACTGGCCGTTGGGATCGCCGGTGGGCTCCTCGACCGGCAGATAGGCCAGACCCAGGTCCTCGTCGGCCGAAATCTGCGCCCAGACCCCCGTGTTGCCGTTCTGATCGGCGCTGCCGTTCAGCCAGGTGTCGTAGCCGTACTCGCCCTTCTTGGGGATGGTGTGGAAAATCCACAGGCGCTTGCCGGTGCGGACGTCAAAGCCGCGTACATAGCCGACGATATTGCGGTGATGGCGCGGCCAGCTGGCTTGCGCGTGGGCCGCGCCCACGATCACTACGTCCTGGGTCACGCAGGGGGTGGCGTGCAGGCCGATATCACCCTCGCTCAAGTCGATGTCCTGATCATCGTTCTGGCGAAGATCGATGATGCCGCCCTCGCCGAAGCCGGCCACTCGATGACCGGTCCGCGCGTCCAGCGCCACCAACTGGTAGCCGATGGTGACATAGAAGATCCGCTCTTCCTTGCCGTCGGTCCAATAGGACAGGCCGCGACCGGACAGTCTGCGCGGCGCGGTCTGGGCTCGTTTGCCTTCGTCCAGCCGGCTCATCCACAACAGCTCGCCGGTGGCTGCATCCATGGCGACCACGTCGCGGCGCGTGCCAACGGTGGTGTACATCACCCCCTTGATCACCAGAGGCGTGGCCTCCAGGTCGTATTCCGGCCGCGCGCCGAAGGTGTCCGGCTTGAAGCGCCAGGCGACCTGAAGGCTGTTGAAGTTGGACGCGTCGATCTGGTCCAGCGGCGAATAGCGGGTGTTGGCCAGATCGCCGCCATAGGCGCGCCAGTCGGTGTCGCCAGCCGCCGAAGCACGACTCTGAGCGCCGGCGAATGTGCTTTTGGCCCAGGCATAGGCGACGAGCGGAAGGCCCAACAGGGACCTGCGCGAAAATGCCGACATCCGATGTCTCTCCAGACCTTGCCTGGTGGAAGCGGCTAAGATTCGGCCGCTTTGAGCGACTGGCCCTACTTTGCGGCGCCTTGACCCGGCGGGGCCGCGTACATGTCGTAGACCTTCCCCGTGGCGGTCAGAGTGACCTTGGCCAGTTCGCCGGAATGCGCGGTTCCGCGCTCAGGGAAATACTCGATCTGCACCTTGTCGCCCGGCTGGAGCGTGCGCTTGGTCCAGCCGACCCTCGTCAGATTGCCGGGACTTGAGCTTTCGAAGTTCCACAGTTCGGCGGACTCGCCCGGCTTGGCGTCCCGGTAGACCCATATGGTGACGTGCGGATTGGTCCAGTCGAGCTGCTTGATCGTGCCGCTGAGGGCCGTGCGCGCCTTCATGTCGAACATGGCGAAGGAGTGGTGGGCGAAGGCGGGGCCGGCCAGCAGGGCGAGGCTCAAGGCGGCGACGCTTAGAGTGGTAATATGTTTCATCGAAACTCTCTTGGGTTTGTCAGTTCGCGGGCGCACGGTTGCCGTCGGCCGTGCGGGGCACGGGTTTGAAGATGGCGTTGCCGTCCTTGTCGGTATCCGCCGTGAAGGATCCTTCCAGGCAAATGCCCTCGACGATGTCGAAATCGCGTCGGCGCGTGCGTTCGAACCGGCGCGTGGTGACCCAAGGCTTGGTCAACACGTGCGGGGCGGTGATGGTCAGGGTGTCAGTCAAGGTATTGGGACCCGCCAACCGGATGCGTTCCACCACGTGCATGTCGCCGTTGTTGTGCACGCCTTGGGCTTCGCCGATGGCCAGCCAAACCTGAGGCAGTATGCCCACGGTATCGACCACCAGAGTGTCGCCTTCCCAGTGACCGATGGAATGGCCGTGGAAGGTGGGGTCCGGATCGTCCGGATGAGGTCGTCCGTCCGTGTAGATGCGGCGCAGCCGATTGCTGTCGGATTCGCCCAACATGTATATCTTGCCAGGGGTAACGGCGATCTCCATCGCACTGTGGTTGATCAGCATCCAGGTGGGCATGCCCTCGGGCAGGCAGTCGAGGAAGATGTTCTCAGGGCGCCCGGCCTTGTTGTCTTCGGTCTGGCGATTGACCACTTCGGCCGCCTTAGGGGTCCACGGTGTCGGGTTGGATGTGACCTGAGCGAACTGATCTTTCATGTCGGCAATCCACAGCCCGCTCAAGTCAGGCAACTTGCCGATATCAGCCCAATCCTTGGCGGTGGGAGGCGGGTTTAGCACCGCAGGGGCGTCCTCGGCGGCAAACACCCCACTCGGCCCCAGAAGGGCTGCCACGATCAACAGGCCGGTCAACACATGGACATGGCGAGGCACAGTCATCATCTCCCTAGACGTTTATTGAACGCAGGATGACGCGGATGGCCGTTCCAAAGCAAGAGGCATGAGCATGCTGCGCGGAACGCGCCCAAGACCGCGTGCGATCGGGATTCGCATCCATGCCGATGGTGATGAAGAAACGAGCCAAAAAGTCATAGCAAAAAAAATGAATAAAAAAATCAAAACAATAAATAAAATACCAATGTTACATATATAACGGAATAATTTTTAAATAAAGAGAAATAAATGAAATCAATACAAACATATAACGATGGTATATATATCATTGTTATGGATATAAATGTCACAGGCACATATTGAATAATATGGACTGGTAATTAAAATTTGAAAACACCGTTATATTAAATTAATTTGCTAAATCCTTCTTCCAGTTGGTGTTTTAATTAACGATAATAAATAGATATTATCATAAAACAAAGCTAACACTATAGATGTACGTAAAATGTAAAGTATTTGACGCGAATCGAATTGCATTAATGCCTAGCAATGCGTCGTCGTCATGATTTGTCCTAGAATGGAGAGAGTCCCGTGAATCCTAAATTTCATCTGATGTCCGGCGCGGCCCTCGCTGCGATGGCGCTCGCACCGGCCCTGGCGGCTCATGCTCAGTCGGCGCTCGCCGACAAAACCATCGCCGACGTGGTCGTCACCGCCACGAAGACCGGCGCCACGAACCTTCAGAAGACGCCGGTGGTGGTAAATGCCCTAGCCGGAAGCGACCTGGTCAAGGACAACATCAAGGGCTTGAAGGAACTGGCCTATTTAGTGCCGGCCCTGAAAATATCGACAAGCGGCGTCAATGCCCAGATTTACATCCGTGGGGTTGGTGGCTTTCAGAACAGTGAATCGGATGTGTCCATCTACGTAGACGGCGTCTATGTTTCGCGCATCATTTCCGCCCTGCAGACCAATTTCAACGACCTGGACCGGATCGAAGTTCTGGAAGGTCCTCAGGGTACGGTCTACGGACGCAACTCGGTCGGCGGGGCCATTGACTACATTTCCAAGGCGCCGCCCAAGACCTTCTCGTTCCAAAACACCTTGAATGTCGGCAACTTCGCTCTGATTGATGAAGCCGTTACCGTCGGCGGTCCCATTGCGGACAATATTCAAGCCAGCCTAGCCTTCACCCACACCCAGCACGACGGCTATTTGCACAATGTGGTTCCGGGCGTGGGCAATTTGGCCGCAGCGAACCGTACAGGAGTGCGCGCTCAAATCCGTTGGCAGCCGACCGCCGATATCACCAACACGGTGCGCGCGGACTACCTCTACACACATGAAAACTGGGCGACCAATAACAATCTCCTGCTTGCAGTCCCGACAGCGCCTCTCGCGAACTCGATCATCGGCAACTATCACAACGTCGCGGCCAACGTGCTGCCGGTGGAAAACTTCATCGGCTATGGCCTGAGCGATGAACTGACCTGGAAGATCAACAATCAGTTGACCTTGAAGTCGGTGAGCGCTCTGCGCACGGCCACGGACTATAATTTTCAGGATACCGACGGAACCGAGATCAATCTTACAAACGCAGTGTCATTCGGTAGAGAATATCAACTCAGCCAGGAATTTAATCTGATAAACGACTTCCACGTCGTGTCCGGTGTTGTGGGGCTGTATTACTTTAACGAGCACCATCGCTTATACGGATTTTCCGTTAATCCGGGGGGCGTGCCGGGCAGAACCAATCCGACATCCGGAACGGCGACCTATCAGGACACCCTGGTTCCCAGCCGATCTATGGCGGCATTCTTTGAGGAAACTTATCATATCACGCCCACGCTCGGCCTGACGTTGGGCGGCCGCTACACGCAGGATTGGAAGGGGGTCAACACCTATAACACCAGCCAATATTTAATTCCTGGGGATCCGCGGAACGGTAGGAATCTCCCGTCGACGGCACAGTCCACCTACCCGTTCATCGCGGACGTGAACCAGGTTTCCAGCAGGTTCACGCCGAAAATAGCCGTCAATTGGCAGGCGACGCGGGACGCTATGATCTATGTGTCGGCGACAAACGGCTTCAAAAGCGGCGGTCTGTCCTACACGGCTCGCAACCTGGCCGGTATTGCTTTCGGGCCGGAAAATCTATGGGCCTATGAAATTGGCGTAAAGACCGACTGGTTGGACCATACCCTGCGGGTGAACCTGTCGGCCTTCCACTACCTGTGGCAGGGTCTGCAGTTCAATTCGCAGATCGCGCCCCAGGTCACTGTGGTGTCGAACGCAGCGGGCGCCACTTTGGACGGCTTTGAATGGGCGATTACGTCTAAGCCGGCTTCGGGCCTGACGTTGAATTTCAACGGCACGATGCTTCAATCGCAATACACCGACTTCAAGACCTTTGCCCCATCGGGGGCTTTCAAACCTCTGTACGTCGGTGATCCCCGCTACAACGGCACGGTTTATGACGCCTCAGGCAACCAACTCGTGAACGCGCCCCACCTGTCCTTGACGGTGGCCGCTCAGAAAGACTTCGATCTCGGCGACGGGGCTGATCTTTTCGTGCGCGGCGAGTATCAATACACAACCCGCACCTTCTTCGACCCCTCCAATGTCCTGATCGCCAGCCGGCCGACGTTCAGCCTGGTCAACGCCTCTATTGGTTACAGCCCGGCCCACAGCCATTGGACCGTCGCCCTGTGGGGCAAGAACCTCGCCGACACTCAGTACCTCAATGGAATCTTGGGCAGTACCAATATCACCGCGCCTGTCGGCGATCCGCGGACCTTCGGCGTGCGAATAAACTACACCTACTGATCCAACAGCGAGCGCCCGCATCAAGTCTCTGTCGATGCGGGCGGCTCAGTGTCGCGCCTAATTGTAAAGCCATGGCGGTCCATTTTGTGATAGCTGAATTTCCCAACGAGAATGGGAGGGACGGCGTTTGCTGAATGCGTTCGGTCTTACTGCACTGACGGGACGAACGGCCCGAATT
Organism: Pseudomonadota bacterium; assembly: GCA_048498155.1. Classification (GTDB taxonomy): domain Bacteria; phylum Pseudomonadota; class Alphaproteobacteria; order Caulobacterales; family Caulobacteraceae; genus BOG-938. The sequence continues at coordinate 45,639 of JBEHYN010000011.1, forward strand.
GTCGCCGCGCTCTTGGCGCTGGTTATAATTGGCGGTGGCGGGCGCGTTCAGGCCCAGATTAGCGGCCACGATCTTGTCGACGCAGCCAAGGAGCCGGCCAACTGGCTGACCTATTCCGGCGGCTACCAGAGCCAGCGCTACAGCGCGCTCGACCAAATCACCACCGCCAACGTCAAGGCGTTGAAGCTGCGGTGGGTTTATCAGGCCGCCGTCCAGGGCGGATGGCAATCATCGCCCTTGGTGGTGAATGGGGTCATGTATCTGACCCAGCGACCCAACGATGTGGTCGCGCTCGACGCCCGCACCGGCCGGGTGTTTTGGATTTATCATCAAACGCTTGATCCTGGTCAGATCGTCTGCTGCGGGGCCAATAACCGCGGCTTGGCGATCCTGGGCGACACCCTGTTCATGGGCACCCTGGACGCCCACCTAGTGGCCATCGACGCCAAGACCGGCCATCCTCTGTGGAACACCAAGGTGGCGGAGGACAAGGCGGGCTACTCGATCACGCTCGCCCCCTTGGTGGTGAAGGACAAGGTCCTGGTCGGGGTCGGCGGCGGGGAATACGGCATCCGCGGCTTTGTCGCGGCCTATGACGTCAAGACCGGCAAACAAGCGTGGCTGTTTCACACCATACCAGCGCCGGGCGAGCGCGGTTCGGAAACTTGGCAGTCCTGCCCAGACCCGGCGAAGACCCAAATTAAGACCCTGTGCGATCCTGATGCCTGGAAGCACGGCGGAGCATCGGTCTGGGTCACCGGTTCATACGACCCAGCGCTAAACCTCACCTATTGGGGCGTGGGCAACGCCGGGCCGGATTACAACAACGATCAAAGGCCGGGGGATAATCTGTATACGGACTCAGTGGTGGCCCTTGACGCCGACACTGGTCAAATCAAGTGGCACTATCAGTTCACCCCGCACGACCGGTACGATTTTGACTCGGTGCAGGTCCCCGTTCTGGCCGACATCACCTGGAAGGGCGAGCCGCTCAAGGCCATGCTGTGGGCCAACCGCAACGGCTTTTTCTATGTCCTCGACCGGGCGACCGGCCAGTTCTTGTTGGGCAAACCCTTCGTCAAGGTCAACTGGGCCAGCGGCATCGACGACAAAGGACAACCCAACCAAACACCTCAGCCCTCGGGTCAGCCCACATGGCCGGGCAATCAGGGCGGCACCAATTGGTATTCCCCCTCCTACAGTCCGCGCACCAAGTTGTTCTACTTGTCGGCATGGGAGGAATACGCCTCGATCTTCGGCGGCGTGCCGGTGGAGTATCACGAGGGCCGCGGCTTCGGCGGCGGCGACCCGCACGACTTCGAGCCGGTGCAAAGCGCGCCCGGGCTGTCTCACTCAGGTCAGCAAGACCCGATCAATAACTGGACTCAAACCGCCGGCAACGGCGCGATCCTGGCGATTGATCCGCTCACCGGCCAGAGGGCCTGGCGTTTTCCCATGGGAGACATCACCAAGAGCGGCGTGCTGACCACTGGGGGGGATGTGCTTTTTACCGGCGGCCGCGAGGGCTACTTCCAGGCCCTGGACGCAAGGAATGGCGCACTATTGTGGAACGTCAATCTGGGCGGGCCGATCGCCAACGGGCCGATCACCTATGAGGTTGACGGCAAGCAGTACGTGGCGACCATCTCCGGCCTGTCCTTGAGCGTTTTCGGTCTGGGCGACTGATCTAGTGATTATCGCGCGGCAGACCCCTGGTCTGGGCGATGCGTTGAAAGCTTTCAGTCCCTTCGAGTATGGCGCCTGTATTGAGCTGCCCCACCCTCGACCGCTGAATTTCCTGCCAGGGGGTTTGCGACGGAGGATAGGCAAAGCCGCCCTCCGCCTCCAGACGTCGCCGTCGGTCCTCCATTTCCGCGTCGGATGTCAGGATGTCCAAGCGTCTGGTCTTCAGGTCCAGGCGGATGCGATCTCCCGTACGCAACAACGCCAGAGGGCCGTTGGCCGCCGCCTCGGGCGAGGCGTTGAGGATCGAGGGTGAGCTCGATGTGCCCGATTGGCGTCCGTCGCCGATGCAGGGCAGGGCGGTCACGCCTTCGCGGATCAGGTAGGAGGGCGGGCGCATATTGACCACCTCAGCCGACCCCGGATAGCCGATGGGACCCACGCCGCGCATGAACATCAGGCAGTCGGGCGTGATCCCAAGCAATGGGTCGTCGATCCGCGCGTGATAGTCCTCTGGACCGTCAAACACCACGGCGGTTCCCTCGAACGCTTCCGGATCGGCGGGATTGGAAAGATAGCGGGCGCGAAACTCGGGCGAAATCACACTGGTCTTCATGATCGCCGAGTCGAACAGATTGCCCCGTAAAACGACGAATCCGGCCTGGGTCATGAGGGGCCGGTCAAAGGGGCGAATGACCTGTTCGTCCAGTATTTCCTTGTCCCGATAGTTCTCTCCGATGGTGCGGCCAGACACGGTTAGCGCCTCCTCACGGATCAGAGCGTGACCGATCAATTGGCCGATTACCGCCGGTACGCCGCCGGCGCGGTGGAAGTCTTCGCCTAGATACTCACCGGCCGGCTGTAGGTTGACCAGTAGCGGCACGTCGTGGCCGTGGATCTGCCAATCGTCCAGACAGAGCTCGACGCCCATATGTCGCGCTATGGCCTGCAGATGGATCGGGGCATTGGTGGACCCGCCCAGGGCCGAACTGACCACGATGGCGTTTAGGAAGGCGTCACGGGTCATGATGTCGCTGGGCTTGAGGTCCTCGCGCACCAGCTCGACGCTGCGTTTGCCGGTGAGATAGGCCATCTCCTGGCGGTCGCGGTGGGGCGCGGGGATGGCGGCCGACCCCGGAAGCTGCATGCCCAGGGTTTCGGCCAGGGAATTCATAGTTCCGGCCGTGCCCATGGTGTTGCAGTAGCCGGTGGAGGGGGCGGACGACGCCACCAGCTTGATGAAGCCTTCGTGGTCGATCTCCCCCGTGGCCAACATTTGGCGGGCCTTCCATATGATCGTCCCCGCGCCGATTCGCTCGCCCTTGTGCCAGCCGTTCAGCATCGGGCCGACCGACAGAGCAATGGCCGGAATGTTCACCGTGGCGGCGGCCATCAAACAGGCCGGGGTGGTCTTGTCGCAGCCGATAGTCAGGACCACGCCGTCGAAGGGGTAGCCGTAGAGCAACTCGACCAGCCCCAGATAGGCGAGGTTTCGGTCCAGCGCCGCCGTGGGCCTTTTGCTGGTCTCCTGGATCGGATGGACGGGGAACTCGATGGCCACGCCGCCGGCGTCGCGGATGCCGTCGCGCACCCGTTCAGCCAAAACCATGTGGTGGCGATTGCAAGGCGACAGGTCTGAGCCGGTCTGGGCGATGCCGATGATCGGCCGGTCTGCGCCGCGCAGCTCCTCCAGCGTCAGTCCGCCGGCCAGATAGCGCTCCAGATAGATCGCCGTCATTTCCAGGTTGTGGAGATTGTCGAACCACGCCCGCGAGCGCAGCGGGGCCCGAGCCGGGTTGGCCTTGTCTGTCATCTCGCCGCTCCCCCCTGTGTCTTTTAGCGTGCGCCAATCTAGCCTGTTCACTTGATTGCATATTGCAATTTATTGGTCCTCATTCATCGCTCCAGACATCGGCTTTCCCCAGGAGTCCCATGCAGCCCATAGCTCTCGTCACCGGCGCAGGCAGCGGCATCGGCCGGGCTGTCGCACTTGCCCTGCTGGGGAAGGGCTATAGGGTTGCGCTGGCCGGCCGCAAGGCTGAGGCGCTGGAGGAAACGGCCGCTATTGCCGCCGCCGCGCCCGCCGACGTGTTGATCGCCCCGACCGATGTGGGCAAAGCCGATCAGGTCGACCTGCTGTTCGCCCTGATCGGCGAACGCTTCGGCCGATTGGACCTTTTATTCAACAACGCCGGGATCGCGGCGCCGCCCGTGCCCATCGACGAGCTGAGCCCCGAGCAATGGAACGACGTAGTCGCCGTCAACCTGACGGGCTCGTTCCTCTGTGCGCGCGGCGCCTTTGCCATGATGAAGGCTCAGACCCCGTGCGGCGGCCGGATTATCAACAACGGCTCGATCTCGGCCCATACGCCCAGGCCCAACTCCACGCCCTACACCGCCACCAAGCACGCCATTACCGGACTGACCAAGTGCATCGCCCTGGATGGGCGGGCGCACGATATCGCCTGCGGCCAGATCGATATCGGCAACGCAGCCACGGATCTGACCGCCCGCATGACTCGGGGCTCCAGGCAGGCTAATGGCACAGTCGCCACCGAGCCGGTGATGGACGTGCGCCAGGTGGCTGAAGCGGTGCTCTACATGGCTGGACTGCCGCTGGACGCCAATGTCCTGACCATGACGGTGATGGCCACCAAGATGCCGTTCGTCGGGCGTGGCTAAAACGCGTTCCGAAAAGCGGGAACCGATTTTCGGATAAAACGCGCGTCAACACTAAAGGAAATTGTTGGGCCAGATCATGGTCCGCCACATGTGGGCGGTCGGGCTGTTGTCGAAACCCAAGCCTTCGTCCGGTTGGCGAAAATGGCGGCCGATAATGTCGGTGAAACGCTCGGCGTCGGGGGCGGGCGTGTCGTCGAAAAAGTAGATGTCGTACAGGGTCACCAGACGCGAGGTCATGTACCAGCGGTGCGCCCGCGCCTGTTCGGCGTCGTGGCGGATGTAGTCGGGGGGAACGTAGTCCGGACCGAAGAATCGCAAATAGCTGTCCGGATAGACATAGCCGACGGTCTCGTCCGCATAGTAGCGCAGCGCCTGATGGTAACGCACGGCCCAGGCCACCTCCTCATCGACATAGGGAGCGATCATCTGGGCGCCCCAATAGCCGTGATCGACGCGGATTAGGCAGCCGTTGGAAATATCGTGCAGCAGGCAGGCGAGCACCACCGTCTCGTCCTGTCCTTCGTCCAGGGCTCGCGACGCGCTGGTCAGCAGGTGTTTGCCGGTGATGCCTTGAAAGCGCAGGGCGAAGAAGTCGAGCAGTGTCGGTTTGGCGGGCATTCTCGGCAGGGCGGGATTGTCGCCCATCATCATGACGTGGTGCTCGTCCAACTCGCCCAGCAGTTCCATTTCCGGATTGGCAAGCGCCGTGCCCCGAATGCCCACCGGGGAGGGCACGATCATCCGCTCGCGCCCCGCTTGGGGCCAGGGCCGCGCGTCGTCCGAAGGGTGGGCTTTGTCCGTCACTGTCCGCTTCCGTCACGACCCATGCGCTGGGATGTCGACACCATAGCTCGGGGCCGGACGGCCGTCAGTCTTCCAGGATCTTCGAGTGCTTACCTGTGTCACGCATGGACAGGGCGACGATCAATGCCAGGCCCGCAGTGACGCTGACATAGATATAGAAGCCGGATTCATGGCCGAGGTGCTTGAACAGAAGCGCGACATATTCCGCCGTCCCGCCGAACATGGACCCCGCCACGGCATAGGGCAGGGCGACGCCCAGGGAGCGGATCTCGGTGGGAAACAGCTCGGCTTTATAAAGGCTGCTCACCGAAGTGTAGAGGCTGACCACGCTTACCGCCACGAGCACCAGGGCGAAGGCGACCCAAACGCTATGCGTATGGCCGAGGGTTGTGAGTAAGGGATAGGCTAGGACCAGGGTCAGAGTGCAATAAGCAATCAGCAAGGGTTTGCGGCCGATGCGGTCGGACAGGGCGCCCATGATCGGGTGCTGGATGACTGAGATCAGCAGGGCCACGGCCATGATCTGGGTGGCGGTGGTTTTGGCGAAGCCCGCCGTATTGACCAGGAACTTCTGCATGTAGGTGGTGAAGGCGTAAAAGCCCAAGGTTCCGCCAGCGGTGATCGCCAGGACAATGCCTGTTTCGCGCGGGTGCTTGAGAAAGGCCAGGATACGGTTAGGCCCGGGCGCGTCGGCGATTTTTTTGAAGGCCGTGGTCTCGTCGAGGCCGCGACGCAGCCACAGGACGGCGAGGGACATGGCGCCGCCGATGGCGAATGGGACGCGCCAGCCCCAGTCGTGCAGGGCTTTGTCGTCTAGGGTCGCCTGTAGCACCAGCAAAAGGCACAGGGCCGCCAGCTGGCCGACTATGGGCGTGGCGCCTAGGGTGCTGGCCCACATGCCGCGATGCTTGCGCTCGGCCATTTCCGACAGATAGGCGGCGCTGACGCCGTATTCCCCGCCAAGGCTGATGCCCTGGGCCATGCGCACGATGACGAGAAGGGTCGGGGCCAGCACTCCGATCTGTCGTTCCGGGGGGATGAGCGCGATGGCCAGGGAGCCAATGGTCATCAGGCCGACCGAAAGGGTCAGGCCCGCTCGCCGTCCCTTCCGATCAGAATAGACGCCCATAAGCCATGCGCCGATCGGCCGGGACATGAAGCCCACCGCGAACACAGCCGCCGTATTGAGTAATTTCGCTGTCTGGTCTCCGTTTGGGAAAAACGAGTCAGCGAAATACAGGGCGAAGGAAGCGTAGACGAACCAATCGAAGGCTTCGATCAGATTGCCGGCCGAGACGCCGACGATCACCCGCATCCGTGCGGCAGAACTTGGTCCGGCGCTCGGTGAGTGCGAAACAGTCATCGAAATCCCCCTTGGTTTGTCCTTCGCCGGCCGCGACGGTGCGTGCGTTTCGGGTCCGGACTATCCCACTTAGTGGGCGGGGACCAGCCGCACCAGATTCCCCTCGTCGGTCAAAACATAGATGTAACCGTCAGGCCCGATTTTGACGGCGCGCAGCCGGCCCAGGGCGTGCAGGATCACTTCCTGCAGCACAGGACGGTCGCCATCCAGAACGATGCGGAACAGATCGGTCTGCTTGAGCGAGCCCATGATGATATTGCCGTTCCAGTGCGCGAACGCCTTGCCATAGTAGAAGGCGATGGCGGAAACGGCGGGGGTCGGCGACCAACTGATGATCGGCGGCTGTGTGCCCTTCAGTTCAGGATTGGCTGCGTTGGGGACATCGTCATATCGCAGGCCCCAGCCGGCCGCCGGCCAGCCGTAGTTGACGCCCGCCTTGATGTGGTTGAGCTCATCGCCCCCGCGCGGACCGTTTTCGGTTTCCCACAGCTCTCCCTGGCGATTGAAGGCCAGCCCAAGCGGCGCACGGTTTCCGTAGCTGTAGACGTAGGGAAAGGCGCCGGGTTTGCCGACGAACGGGTTGTCGGACGGCACGCTGCCGTCGGCGTTCATCCGCAAAATCTTGCCGATGGGGCTGGAGAGCATTTGCGGGGGCGCCTTAAGCGCCTGTTCGGGGGTGAGGAATTCGAAATTGGGCCAGGATGTGCCGATATAAAGATGGCGTTGAGAATCGAACGCCATGCGCAAGGCCGTGGGCGATTCAATGTGGAATTCGGTCAGGATCTGGCTGTCGATCCAGCGGTTGTTGCGGATGCGGCCGCGAGTGATGCGGGCTATGTTTCCACCGTGAGCATCGTCGGCTTTCAAGCGGCGGATGGTGGACACGTAGATCCATCCATTTGCCTTGTAGTCCGGGTCGATGATTACATCGAGCAGGGTGTGTCCCTGTCCGTGTTGGCCTTCAATGCCCCCCGTGGGCGCGTCGATGATCGGATTGGGTAAGAGCTTGCCCTTCTCAACCACGCGTATTTGGCCGGATACCTCTGTAATCAGAATCCGGCCGTCGGGCAGGAAGGCGAAGCCATAGGGCGTCAGGGTCTGGGCCACGACCTGGACGCGGAAGTTTTCCACGTCCGTTTTCACCACGCCCTTGGGGATCGTCGGGGGGAAGGCGTGTGGCGCCACCAGCGGCAGATTGGTTGGGTCGGCCCGACGCTCTTTCAGGAAGGCGACGAGGTCGTTGATTTCGGTGTCGCTGAGTGTGGCTCGGAACGAGGGCATTCCTTCCGGCTGCCCGTCGCGAATACTGTGGACAACGTTGTCGTCGCCGTTCCCGTGGATATAAATCGACTGGGTCAGGTCAGCGCCGACACCACCGCGCGCATTGGCGCCGTGGCACGAAGCGCACAGCTGGGCGTATTTGGCCCCTCCGGCCTTGACGTCGCCCGGTTTGGCGTCTTGGGCGTGGGACAAACCAGGCGCGAGCAACAGCATGGCGACGAGCGCCCAATTCCACTTGCGCATGAGCGCCCTCCCTAGCCTATCTGTCGGGGCAATGACGTTGTGCCGCGAGCAATGCCCGCGACTGGCCCTGACATTGTTTGATTTCACACTGTCCAATCGTAATACCTGCACTGTCAAGCTGTCGCGGTCGGCGTTTGACCCACAGACCTTTGATCACTTTTCCGCTTCAAACAGAAAGGCCCCCGGTTCGGGAACCTCCTTCAGGTTTCTGCCGGTGGGCGCCAGGACGCCGGTCTTCTTATCAACCGCAAAGATGGTGATGGCGCCCGACAATTGGTTGGCCATAAACATAAAGCGTCCGGTCGGATCCAACACGAAGGTGCGCGGGGCAAATCCGCCGGATGACAGTTGCTGGACCGGCTTGAGTTTGCCTGTTCGCGGATTGACCGCGAACACATTGATCGATCCCTCCACCAGCACGTTCTTCAAGGTCTTATCGACGGAGCGGGCGGAGATGTAGACGAAACGTCCTGCAGGATCGGCGATGATCTCAGAGCCGCTCAGGGTGTTTGCGCCGGGCGGGGGCTTGGCCACTACCGGCTGGGTCTGGATCGCCTTCAGCTTGCCGTGCGCCGCGTCATAGGCGGCGGTGACCACCGCCATATCGCCGTCGAGGATATAGACGAATTTGCCGTTCGCACTGAACGTCAGATGGTGAGGTCGGGACTTACCCCCGCTCGGGCTGGGCACGACGAAGGGCTCGCCGTTCCGTTCCAGGACCCCCGTATCGCTGTTGAGCCGATAAACGTAGACCTTGCCTAGGCCCAGGTTGCACACCAGCACGAACCGGCTATCCGGCGAGCGTATCATGCAGTGATCGTGAGAGTCGGTCGGGCTGTTGCCGTTGGCGTCGCGTGGCACGGCTGGGCCGTCCGCCACGCCTTCCTCGGCAAATCGGCTGACGGCGGCCCCCAGCTTTCCATCGGCCAGAATGGGGAACGAGACGACGGTCGGGGCCACGCCCGCGCTGCCGAAGTTCGCCACCACCAACGCCTTGCCGGTGTTGGCGACGGTCATCTGCACCGGTCCATCGCCCTGGGAGGGGAGGGAGTTCAGTTCAGTCAGGGCGCCGGTTTTCTTGTCCCGCGCGTAGGCGGTGATGGTGAAGTTCTCCTTCGCAGGACCATCATTGGAGGCGTAGATAAAACGGTGGTCTGGCGTTTCGCTCAGCCAGCCCGGATTGATGGATTCGTGCATCAGCCCTAGCCAAGCCGTCTCCCCGGTGGCGGTATTGTAGCGGTATCCGTAGATGCCCTTGCCTGTTACGCGGGTGTAGCTGCCCACATAGACAATGTAGCTCTTAGCCGGCGTCTTACCGGCCGCAGGCGCGATGGTTGGCGTCATGGCGGCCGCTAGGAGTCCGCCGACGGCGATCAATAATATCGCCCAGTTCCTGATCGTCTTCATGGCCAAAGCCTCCCTGCGCGGTTCGCCATCTCCGTTGGATGGGATGGCGTGAGCTGCGCAGGGTCATCGTGAAGCCATTTGGCGCGACGCGCTAGTGCGGCGTCAGCCTAAGTGAGGCTGTCACCGGCCTCCAGGGGGGGGCTGCGATTATAGCAACCTTGACATTGAACCAATCCAGGATTGAAAGTGGTTGGTAGATCGACTGTCCTATGACCAACGGTAAAGTTTATTCCGACACTGGTCCAAAGCGAAAACAAGCTGCGCATAACGGGCAGCGGTTACAGACGATTGACGAGAGGGAAGGCAACAATGACACCCAAAATTCAATTGATGACCGGAGCGGCCCTGGCCGTGATGGCGCTCGCCCCGGCGTGGGCGGCCAACGCGCAAGAGTCGTCCAAGGATAAGTCCATCGGCGATGTGGTGATCACGGCCACGCACACCGGCGCCACCAATCTGCAGAAGACCCCGATCTCGGTCGATGTGGTCTCCGGCGGCGACCTAACCAAGAGCAATCTGAGGACCTTGACGGATCTTGCAGCCGCAGTGCCCAGCTTGCAGATCACGCACCAGGCGCAAAATCCGGAAGTGTACCTTCGGGGCGTCGGCGGCAATAACGGCAACTCCGACGACACCGACGTGGGCATCTATCTGGACGGCGTCTACCTGTCCCGTCCGTTCGTCATCATGTACACCGACTTCAACGACCTTGACCGGGTCGAAGTGGTCGAGGGTCCTCAGGGCACCCTGTTCGGCCGCAACTCAGCCGGCGGCGCGATCAACTTCATCTCACGTCCTGCGCCTAAGACCTTCAAGTTCCAGAACACTCTGAGCGTTGGCAATTATTCGCTGCTGGATGAGGCGTTCTCCGTCGGCGGTCCTGTGGCCGAAAACGTCCAGGCCAGCCTGTCGTTCAGCCACGTGCAGCACAACGGCTATCAGCACAACGTCAATCCAGGCGTTGGCGACCCGGACGCCGCCAACCGTACAGGCGTGCGCGGCCAGGTTCACTGGGACATCACGCCCGATATCAGCAACACCCTGCGGGCCGACTATCTGGACACCAACGAAAACTGGGTCATCTCCGCTGTCCTGGCGGCGCCGTTCACCAGCTACCCAGATCCGCTGGCCAATTCGACCCTCGGCAATCTGCACAACGTCGATATGAACCACGTTCCGCATCTGAGTGAACGGGATTACGGCATCAGCAATGAGTTGAATTGGAAGTTCAACGACAATCTGAGCCTGAAGTCGATCACCGCCTATCGCACCGAGCACAGCATCGTGGACGCGGGCGACACGCTCACCGTCAATCACTCCGGACTCCCGACGGACATTCAGGAAAATGAGACGACCCAGGAGTTCAACCTGGTCAATAACTATGGCCCGTTATCAGGCGTGCTCGGCTACTTCTACTTCAAGGAAAACTACACTTTTACGGGTCAGGGCTGGTTCGCTTTCGGCAATCCCAGCGTCGACAATTTCGGCGGGGCATTCTACCAAATCACCATACAGCCGACTGAATCCCAGGCTGTGTTTTTCAATGAAACTTACCAGCTCACGCCGACCTTTGGCGTCACGGTAGGCGGCCGCTATTCGACAGAGAAAAAGGGCCTGATCAACACGGTGAATTACTTCACCGTTGGCAATGGCATTCACACGAATGCCCAGGCGCTCGCCTCCAATCCGGCCCTGGCCGCCTGCGTCGCCGCGCACCAGTCCTGCGCCGGCAACTACGTGGGCAATCTGAGCCAGACCTACTCGTCCTTCGCGCCGAAGGTGTCGCTCAACTGGCAAGCCACGCCGGACACCCTGCTTTATGTGTCGGCCGCCAACGCCTTCAAGAGCGGCGGATTCAACTTCACCTATGCCAATCAGAGCGCCTTCCTGCCGCCGAATTTCGGCCCTGAAACCATCTGGGACTACGAAATCGGCGCCAAGAGCGATCTGTTCGACCATACCCTGCGGCTGAACGCGACGCTGTTCCGCTACAATTGGACCGGTCTGCAGTTCTCATCCTTGGTCGCTCCGGCGGTCAGCACGGTGGCCAACGCCGGCAGCGCCCATGTGACGGGCATTGAAGTGAACGCCATATCGAAGCCGGCTCAAGGGTGGACGTTTACGGGCGGCGTGACTTACCTCAGCACCGGTTACGACGATTTCAAGGCTTATAGCGTGCCGGGCGGCCTGACTGGCTATCTGGCGGGCAATCCGAAGTTCAATAGCGCGGCCGGCACTCTCAACGCCTCCGGCAATCAGTTGGCGGGTGCGCCGACGGTCAGTCTGAACCTGACCGGGCAAAGGGACTTCAACCTGGCGGATGGCGCGGACCTGTTTATCCGCGGCGAGTACCAGTATGTCTCCAAGACCTATTTCGACCCGTCCAATGTGTCGATCAACAGCCGGCCGGCTCACGCCCTGTTCAATGCGTCGATGGGCTTCAGCCCGGCCCATAGCAAGTGGCAGTTTGTGGTGTGGGGCAAGAACCTGGGCGACAAGGTGGTGCCGTCCGGCTTCAACGCCGGCTCGCCGCCGCCCGAATTCTATGTATCCGACCCGCGCACCTTCGGGGTGCGGATCAACTACACCTACTGATAACGCCTGAACCGCGAACCAAAGCGCCCGCATCGATCTGTTGATCGGTGCGGGCGTTTCTTTGTCTGATGGCCTGAGAAGCGAACAGCTTTGTAGATCAATGGTCGCTCAGTTGATCCAATATCCGCTCACCCCGGCGGAGGCCGGGGACCAGCTCATAGAGCGTCGAAATTAGATAGGTTTGCGCCTTACGACCTCGGCCCCGGCCTCCGCCGGGGTGAGCGGCGGAAAATGAACCTTAATCGCGGACAGCTCTAGACGTGATTGACGAAGCTGCTGTCGATGTCCGACAGCTTGGACGCACCCATGGCCATCATGGTGCTCTGCAGCTCGAACCTGAGCTGGGCCAGCACCGACTTGACGCCTTCGGAGCCGCCCAGGCCCAGTCCCCAGAACACAGGTCGGCCGACGCCGACCGCGTGGGCGCCAAGCGCCAGGGCCCGCACCACATCTTTACCGCGACGCACGCCGCTGTCGAGCACGATGGTCAGCTTCCCGTCGGCCGCCTGCACCAAGCGCGGCAGGACCGTGATCGTCGCGGGACTCCCATCGACCCCCCGGCCGCCGTGGTTGGATACCTGAATCCCCGCGACTCCCGCCGATACCGCCTGTTTGACCGTGCGCTCGGTCAGGACGCCCTTGACCAGAACCGGCAGTCCGCCGGTCTTCTGGACAAACTCGACGTCGTCCCAGCTCAGCCCGCGATTAGTTGTGGCGGCCTTGGTGAAGTTTCCGTGCGGCTTGCCGCTAGGCTTGAAGCCGGCCTTCATGGCCCGCTCACTCGGCGTGCCGCCCTGGGTATCGACGGTGAACAGGATGGCCTTGAACCCGGCTGCCTTGGCCCTCGTCACCAGTTCCCGAGCCAGACCGCGGTCTTCGGGCATGTAGAGCTGGAACCACTTGGGTCCCGTGCTGGCGGCCATGATGGCTTCCATGGGCAGGGAAGATGCTGTCGAGCAGGCCATCAACAGGCCCTGAGCCGCCGTGCCAATGGCCGTGCCGGCCTCGGCGGTGGTGTGGGCCAGACCTTGGTTGCCCATGGGACAGACGATGATCGGCGCCGCGAGTTTGGCGCCGAGCAAGGTGGTGGTGGTATCAACGTCGCGCACGCCGCCGAGAAAGTGCGGGGCCATGGTGACGCGATGGAAGGCCGCCTCATTCTCAGTCTTGGTCCACTCATCGCCGCTCGCGCCGGCGATGAAGGCCCAATTGGCGGGGGGAAGAACGGCCTTGGCGCGCTCTTCGAGTTCTCGCAGGTTGAAGACCCTGATCGCCTGAACGGCGCTGGGAACGCCGGGTCCGCCCTCGGCGTCTCCCGTGTCGGCGGCCGCGGCCGCCGAACCAGCTGCCCACGCGGCGCCGGTTACCGTCATGACGGTTGCCGTCG